>JAHJSH010000023.1 GCA_018830525.1 Nanobdellota archaeon
TAACTAAATATTACTAAGAGTAAAGATGAGACTGGTGTAGGCGTTTTATGAGTCGAACCGGTTCGACCGAATTTTTGCTCTTAGACTAACTAAATATTACTAAGAGTAAAGATGAGACTGGTGTAGGCGTTTTATGATTGAGATAATTCGATTATTCTTTTAAGATGTTTTTTTGCAGCTTTCCTTCCCAATTTTATTACTTTCTCTACACTTTTGAAATCAAAAGAATCTATTCCCTTTGTTTTTATCTGTACGAATAATCGATTCTCTCGTTTATCCTTTCCGACTCCAATTAGTTTATTTGTCATAATCGCTATTGCTTCAAAAATTATATCTTTAGTGTCTCCGCCCTTTTTGAAGATTATTTTTCTCGGCATGGCATTAACCGCAATTACTTTTTCAGCTTTTTTCAAGGCGTATTCTTCAGGTAATGGATCAATTACTCCCCCATCTACTAGCAACATTTTTCCTATTTTTATTGGTTGGAATATTCCCGGGATTGAAATACTTGCACTGATATTTTTTAGTAAATATCCTTTTTCTAGATAAACTTCATTCCCCGTTATTAGGTCTGTAGCAATCGCAGTAAATCTGGGATTTAAAGTTTCCATTCTTCTTCCTTTAATTAGAGGTTCAATAAATTTTTCTATTTCTTTTGTATCGGTGTTTCCTTTCCGCATTCGGTTAGATAATAATAATGAAAGGATTCTGTTTTTTGAAAGTTTTAGAATTTTCTTTTTTAGTTCGTCTAATTTTCCTGCAGCATATACTCCCCCCACGAGAGCACCCATACTTGTTCCGACAATATAATCGACTTTAATATTATTTTCTTGTAATACTTCTAAGAATCCTATGTGTGCCAGTCCCCTTACACTCCCCCCAGAGAGGGCAATTGCTAATCCTCTTTTCCCCATGTTTTATTTAGGTTGTTAGATGTTTTAAATTCTCTTATTAGTTAATCTTATAAATCGTGATTTCTCTTAGTTTATGTAGGCAGGTCAGCGAGTTAGCCCCTCGCTATTCGCAAATGGGCTTTATGGCGGACTGCAAGGCGAGACGTGAGATGAAGCTGTCAATGTTGTTGATTTGACGTTGAGGTTTTGTCCTTTTTGATCTTGCCTTTATGAAGTGGGTCAGATCAGGAATGAAGCAGCCCTAAGTTAAGGTTTAGGTGCTTAAAGGGTCGCAGAACTGAGGATAACCAATGGCCTCTTTTCGGTGGATTTGAGCTACTTGTCGGCCTACACTAATTTTATAAAGTAACATTAGCCAAGTAGGTCTAGGGAAAATGTTTTATTGATAAAATTTACCTGAAGGTAATTTTATAAAGTAATTAGTTCTATAATTATAATGGTGATGCAGAAGAAGGCGCAGTTTTTTTTGTTAGCTGCGGTGATAATTTCAGCAGTTATTATTAGTTTGGGGTTCGTTGCGAACAAGGCGACGACGAATCGAGAGCCGGGGAGTTTTTATGATTTTAGTTATGAGGTTCAGAGGGAAACTGGGGCTGTAATTGATTATGAGATTTATACTCTTAGTGAAGGTAATTTAACTGACTTTGTTAATTTGCTTGCGGGAGATATAGGTGATAGAGACCCGGATTCTAATTTTATTTTTATCTATGGAAATAATACTGGAATGACTCTCAAGAATTATGGGTCCGATAGTATTTATGATGGGGATAATGAAGTTGAAGGTGGCGGATCTATCGCGATTAGTTCTATTTGTTTGCCTGGAGGTTCTTGTTTGACGGTGGGAACTGATGCCGATGATTTTGATCCTACCACTGGTGAAGCTTTCTGGAATGAAACAGAATTGGCAGGGCAAACTAAAATTACAGTTACTATTGGGGCTAATGATTATTCGTTTCCAATCTCCGAGCACAAACAAGTTATTTTTATAATACAAAAGGAGACCGAAGATGAGAACTTTATCAGTGTTAAATAAAGATAAGAAGGCGGTTAGTATAATCGTCTCGTATGTTCTATTGATTACTATAACTCTTAGTCTATCGGTTCTCGTCTATAACTGGTTGAAATTTTATGTACAACCAAATGAGATTCCGGAATGTTCAGACAATGTTAATATTATTATTCAGGATTATTTTTGTGTTCCGAGTAGCCAGGATCCGTACACGGGAGTATGGACTCACGGGAATTTACAGATTACTTTAAAGAATAAGGGGTTGTTCAATGTAAGTGGATTTAATCTGCGGGTTCATGATAGGGAGGATGCGGAGTTTGGATTCTATACTCTCGAGGAGGGTGGTGTAATGATGGTTCCCGGAGGAGATTTTTTTCAACAATATAATTTTAGTGATCTTGTTGTTGAACCGCTTCATGATTTGAGGACTATAACTATCATAGAGGTTCAGCCGTTTATTGAAGAGGAAGGGAAGGTTATTTGTAAATCATATGCTATACAGAAAGTCGATTGTTGATTTTCAGTAAGTTTATAAATTACAGAGGCTGTTTATAATCATGGAAGTGGTGAAATTAAAGAAGAAAAAAGTGAATAGAGGATTCTCATGTTTTTCTCGTGGGACTCGAAAGAAGGGATTGTCACCAGTTATCGCAACGGTACTTTTAGTTATGTTGGTTTTGTTTTTGGCGGCGATTGTTTTTCTTTGGGCGCGAGGATTTATTAGTGAACAGATTGAAAAGTTTGGGAGGCCTATCGAGGACCAATGTAAATTAGTTGATTTTGATGTTGCGGTAGTTACGGGGGCGGGAAGTCAATATGCATTTGAAGTTGTGAATCATGGGAATATAGATATTTATAATTTGGAAATTAAAAAATCCAAGGAAGGAAATTCAGAAGTAAGTAAATTTAAGTTCAATATCCCTGCTGGTAAGGCGGCTTTGGGCGATGCCTTTTTGATGATGAAGGATGGTTCTAAGCCAGAGACTATTACAGTTTATCCGGCATTGATTGGAAACGTCCGAGGGAAAGATTCAAATAAGGTGTTTACCTGTATTGAACTAGGAAAAAAGATCACAATTTAATTTATCCTACGGGAAAATTGAAATGATAGTGAAAGGAGGTTAAAAATAAATGAATAATAAAAAAGGTATTTCAGCGATTGTTGCTACAGTTTTAATTATCTTAATCACCGTTGCGGCGGTTACGATTATTTGGGCTGCTATCATTCCTATGATTCAAGACCAAATTGGAGGATCTACTGAATGTTTCGATGCTTCTGCTGCTTTATCAGTTACTACTGATTATAGTTGTGTAAATGATACTTCAAAAGAGGCTCAAATTCAGGTTCATCGAGGTACGGGAAAGTTTACTCTTAGTGATATAGAAATTATCCTTGGTGCTGGAGGTAATACTAATTCTACTATGGTTGTAGAGGATTTAATTCAGTCAGTTCCAGATGTTAATGGTGATAGAGTTTATACCCTTACTTACATTGGTGATAAGGTCACTGAGGCTGGTGTAGCTGCATGGGTTGAAGCAGGGAATACTGTAAAGGCTTGTGATAAGAGTGGAATGGTTACAATTCCTGAATGCGCATAAACATAAATTATTTTTATTTTATTTTTTATTTTTGGCTCCTCCGCCCGGGGGCGTATCCCTTTTTGCAGGGTATGGAGCCTTCTGATTTTTTTGAGAGTTTGTTATAGTGCCCGCCCAGAATTTTATCATGATAAAATTCTTCCCACCCCTTTCTAGGAATTTGTGAAGACGGGAGTTTTATGGAACGCCGTCTTCGAGAAAAGTATATAAAGGAGATTTCATTTTTAATTTCATGAGGGGGGTTGTAAATAAAAAGGGGCAAGTCTGGGTTGAGACGGTTATTTATACTTTAATTGGTCTTACTATTATAGGACTCGTTTTGGCGGTTGCTTTGCCGAAAATTAATGAGAAGAAGGATGAAGTTATGATTAATCAGGCGGTTCAGGCCTTGGGAAGTATTGATGATAAAGTTTATGAAGTTCAAAGAGCAGTAGGAAATCGTAGGACTGTTGATTTAGATATTGGGAAAGGAAGATTGATTATTGATATGGATTTGGATACTATCTCGTGGGTAATTGATTCTAAGTTCAAATATAGCGAGCCTGGTATTGAAGTTCCTATGGGGAATCTGAATGTTTTAACTGAGGAGACCGACCCTTGGACTGTTACTCTGAAGATAAATTATGCGGTTGATATTCGATTTGATGAGTTGTCTGTCGGAACTAAAGAACTTGATTCTGCTCCGACACCGTATAAACTAATGATTGAAAATATTGGGAAGAATGAATTTGATAATCTTATCATTCAATTGAGTGTTTCTTGATTTTTATTTGTTAATTATTTTCCCCTTAACAAAGTTTAATAAATGCGGATTCTTTATTTCCGTTATGATACATGAAATTTCTAGGAGAGTGATCTTTAGATTGTGCAATGGCAAAGCCCTTGCTGATCACCCAGTAGGTGATCTGGTGATCAAAAAATCTAAGGCAGTACCCGGTCTGGGGGGACCGAGATTTTTGCTATCAATCTTTAAATTATGCAATGACAAGTCCTTGCGTATCAAAAAATCGGAGGATTTTTGCTAATGGGTGAAATTATTTTAAATAAGGGGTTGAAAAATGACTGACGCTATAAATTTGAATCCTCAAGTCCCCTCGCTTCCGAAGTTTGATGATAAGACTAAGATTGATGTTCGTTACATGGTTATCGCTCCATATGTTTCGATTCACGTTTATTATGATGAGAAGTTGGGGGAAGTTATCTATGAGGTTGAGGAGCCGTTGCTTGACGAGGCTACTCAGAAAAATCTTGAGCGGATTGAGGCGGCGATGCGAGAGATTGTGAATATTAATTTGTTGAGTGGTGAGAAAACTAAAGAAGGGCTATTAGATTATATTGATAAGACTTCTCGTTTGGTTATTTCTGAACTTGGTCTAGAGGTTGAAGAAGATAATTTTCATAGGATTTTCTATTACCTCTATAGGGATTTTATTGGGCTGAATCGGATTGAAGCAATGATGCAGGATTATTTTATAGAGGATATTGAATGTAATGGAATGGGGGATCCAATGTATATTGTTCATCGGGCTTTTAGGAATATTAAGACAAATGTCAAGTATTCTGACATGGAAGAGCTTTCGAGTTTTGTTGAGAAGCTGGCTCAGAAGACTGGGAGGTATATTTCTTATGCTAGTCCTATTCTTGATGGTAGTTTGCCGGATGGATCAAGAGTCAATGCTACATATACCAAGGATATTAGTTCTAAGGGACCGACATTTACAATTCGTAAGTTTACTAAAACCCCTTGGACTCCGATACAACTTCTTGGTTTCCATTCCCTGAGTCCTGAGATGTTGGCTTACTTTTGGATTTGTCTTCAGTATCAATCTAATCTTATGATTGTTGGTGGAACTGCTTCGGGAAAGACGACGATGCTTAATGCGCTGGCGTTTTTTATCCCGCAGGAGAATCGAGTCGTTTCGATTGAAGATACTCGTGAATTGAATTTGCCTCGAGAGAATTGGTTGCCTTCAGTTGTTCGGTCTGGAGTCGGTGGGGCTGGTATGGGGGGTGCAGGGGAGGTTGATATGTTTAGTTTGCTTCGGGGGTCGTTTAGACAGAATCCGGATTATGTAATTGTTGGTGAAGTGCGAGGTAGGGAAGCTTCGGTTTTGTTTCAGGGAATGGCTTCGGGTCACGCTTCTATTTCTACTATGCATGGTGATTCGGTAGAATCTATCATCCGTAGATTGGAAACTCCCCCAATTAATCTTAGTCCTATGTTGGTTAATGGTTTAGATATCATGGCGATTATGACTCATGCAATTGTTGGTGGCCATGAGACGAGACGATTAAGAGAAATTGTTGAGGTTGTTAAGGTTGAGCCGGACGGAACTGCTTTGACGAATACACCGCTTACTTGGAATCCTGCTGATGATAAATTTTATTCAAAAAAAGATAGTCGGATTTTTGATAAGATTGCGGATAAGTTTGGTTTAAATCGGGAAGAACTTCAGAAAGAATATGAAACTCGAACTAAGTTACTCTATACCTTTTTCCAGAAGAAGATTCTAGGGTATGAACAAGTTCAGAGAGTCATCAATGATTATTCGAAAAATCCTGAAGGGACTTTGAAAACATATGGGGTGACGAGAGTTTGATAACATTAATAAACAAGTTTTTCTATAGATTATTATGAAAAAGAAGGGGATTTCAGCAGTTGTTGCGACAATATTAATTATTCTAATCGTAGTTGTGGGGATTGGGATTGTTTGGAAAGTTATTTTGCCACTTTTTGCGGAGTTGGAGTTTTTGAGTTACTCGGATGTTCGGATGAATATTGTTATGCAGGGTTATACGATTTATGATGAGGACGAGCATTTCGCTTTTGTTCAGATTGGGCGGGGAGCTGACGAGGTTAATGTGACTGGGCTCGAGATTGGATTTAATTTTGATGGGACGACGAAAACTTATCAGACGAAAGTGGTTCCTGCTCCGGGCGGAAAACATGTTTACAAATTTAATTTTACGAATGATTCTGATATGGGGATTCCTCAAGGGGTGGCTCCTGATAAGGTGACTGTTGCGCCGGTTTTTATTTATAATAATAAAATTCGATTAGGGAAGATTTTGGATGAGAAGCCTTTGCCTTCTGGGAAGATTTATTTGTCTGCGGGAGAATGGTTGAAAGCGAATGAGGAAGCTGCGGAGAATATTGTTGTGATTCACCTTGGTCCGAGTAATGTGCCTGGAACTCCGGTGAATGATACTGGGGATGAAGATAGATGTATTGTTTCTGGGAAAGAGATTTGTGGAAATGATGTTGATGAAGATTGTGAAAATGGGGCTGAGGCGTGTGGTCAAGGCTATTTTACTTTCCAAATAGACACTAGCTTAATATCTGGAACTACTTTTTCATTTCAGGCAGATAATGCTGATTTGTCTGTTGACTGGGGCGATGGAAGTAATAACATTGCAACTGGAACGGGATTGATTAGTCATACTTATTCTACTAATGGAGTTTATAATGTAAGCCTGAATGGAAGCGCAACTAGAATATCTTATTATGAAGGAACAGAAGATGCCTTAATAAATATTTTAACAAAGGTTTCTGACGGGGTTACTGAGATTAATAATGGCTATCAGATGTTTAGAGATACTTTAAATTTTGGAAAAGATCCTCTAAGTGAGCCTGCTTTTTTTGATGATGTTTCCGGAGGTGTTACTAATATGAGATATATGTTCTCCACCTCTCAATTCAACCAAGACATCTCCAACTGGAACGTAGCTAGTGTTACTAGTATGTACGCTATGTTCTACGACTCTCAATTCAACCAAAGTATATCTGGCTGGGATGTATCTAGTGTCACTGATATGAGATATATGTTCTCCACCTCTCAATTTAACCAAGACATCTCCAACTGGAACGTAGCTAGTGTTACTAGTATGTACTCTATGTTCTCCACCTCTCAATTTAACCAAGACATTTCCAACTGGAACGTAGCTAGTGTTACTAGTATGTACTCTATGTTCTACGACTCTCAATTCAACCAAAGTATATCTGGCTGGGATGTATCTAGTGTCACTGATATGAGATATATGTTCTCCACCTCTCAATTCAACCAAGACATCTCCAACTGGAACGTAGCTAGTGTTACTAGTATGTACGCTATGTTCTCCACCTCTCAATTCAACCAGGATATATCCAACTGGGATGTATCTAGTGTTACTAGTATGGGAGCTATGTTCTATAACTCTCAATTCAACCAGGATATATCCGGCTGGAATGTATCTAGTGTTACTATTATGTACGCTATGTTCTCCACCTCTCAATTCAACCAGGATATATCCGGCTGGAATGTATCTAGTGTTACTAGTATGGGGGGTATGTTCTACAACTCTCAATTATCAACTGCTAATTATGATAGTCTGCTTATTGGGTGGGCTTCACTACCTTCATTGCAAACTAACGTAAACTTCCACGCTGGAAGTTCTAGATATTGTAGTGGAGAGAGTGCTCGTAATACGCTGATTAATACTCATGGATGGACTATTACTGATGGTGGGAAGGATTGTATTTGAAATTGATGGGGCTCAGAAAACACATTAACAGGCATAAAAGCAAATGAAAACAACCTGTATGGAATCTCTCTTTCCTCAAGCTCAGGCACTTCCATAACCAACAGCAACTTCTGCGGTAACCTTGTTTCATGTTCCTCCACTCAAACTTCTTTTACAAACAATTACTGCTTAGACGAGGGTGGTTGCGGCGGAATTTGTCGGGTCTGCCCTTAGAACAATAATTATAAAGACTCTTTTCTTCTTTTTGTTATGCCATTTGATGTGATTGTTGGTCTTGGATTATAATTATACTTCTTGCGCATAACATTAATAAACAAGTTTTTCTTTGGATGGTTAAGGTGAACATATAATGGACATTGCTTTTGTTGGACAATTGGTTGATTCTATGGAGACAGCAGTTTTGCAGTTGGAACAGGCGGTTACTTCGAATAATATTGATCAAGCGAATAAGTTGAGGACATTTATTTTTGATTTACATATGCAAATAGGGGTGGCGATTGGGGGGAGAGATGTTTGATTCTTTGAAGAAGAATATTGAGCAAGAGAAAAAGATTATTTTAGATATGCATTCTATTGCGACAAGTATGGAGGCGGATAAGGCTAATAAGAAATTTTATATTTCGAGTCTTCAGTCTCTTGCGCAACAACTTCAGTTATTGAATAAGACGGTTCCAGAGTTATTGAAGGAATGGTCTCCCCTTAAGAAATTTATCGAAGGAGAAAAAAATACTAGTCCTGTGGAAATTAAAAGAGAAGTTAAGAAAGTTCAAAAGCCTAATGTTGTTAAAATGAGTTATGTTTCTCCTTTGACGAAGGAAAAGCAGTTTGTTACAATTAACAAAGGAGATAGAAAGACATTTTTAGAGAAGTTGAAGATGTCTGAAAGTGGTTTGTCTGGGCTAAAGAATATGGAGAAAACGAAAGCTACTGCGATGGCAGTTATTAAGCCTAGCATTTTTGCGAAGTATTCTAATAGATTTTTTTTGAATTATTCTGAAAAGCTTGCTCCGAACTTTCCTAGTCTTGAAAAAGATTTGAAGAGGTCAAATATGCGATTTATGTTGAAGACCTATTTGTCTATGGCAATGCTTAGCTCGTTGCTGGCCTTTATTGGAGGTTTTTTGATTTATGGACTGATGGTCGTTATGAATCTTAGTAATCTCGTCCATATTTGGATTCCTTTTTTTGCGGCGGCGGGGGTGATGTTTGCGTTTTATACTTATCCTGCGAGCGAGGCTAGTTCGGTTAAAAAGAAAATTTCTCAGGAACTTCCTTTTGTGACGATTCATATGGCGGCGATTGCCGGTTCGAATATTGAGCCTACTAAAATTTTCAGGATTATTGCAGCCTCAAAAGAATATCCCACTATTGGAACTGAGGTTAGAAAAATTGTTTCTCAGATTGAGATTTATGGTTACGACTTAGTTACTTCGTTGAAGAATGTTGCTGCGAGAACTTCAAGTAAAGAACTTAGTGAATTGTTATCTGGTCTTGCGACGAATATTAGTGGTGGTGGAGAGCTGAAGACTTATTTGGAAAAGAAAGCGGAGAATTTTTTGATGGACTATAAATTGGAGCGGCAGAAATATGCAGATCTTGCCGGGACTTTTATGGATGTTTATATTTCTATTTTGATTGCGGCACCGCTTGTTTTGATGATGATGTTTATTGTTATGAATGTTGCGGGGCTTGGTATGGGGGCTATGAGTATTACTACTCTTCTTTTCTTGAGTGTCGCGGGGATTGCGGTAGCGAATATTGTCTTTTTAGTTGTGTTAAATATTAAACAACCGGTGGTATAAAATGAAATTTGAAAAAATGCATTGGATGGGTATTGGGGTCGGATTAGCTATGGCTGCAGTTTCCTTTTTCATATTCAAGCAAAAAACGATGTTTTATTTTATGCTGGTAATTTCTATGATTATTGGTTCTTTACCTTTCCTTGTAAGTTTTCTTCTTGGCCAGGGTAGGCAGAGAGAAAAAGAAGAAAAGTTCCTCGCTTTTGCTAGGGATTTGGTTGAAAGTGTTAAATCTGGTACTCCGATTAGTAAAAGTATAATCCAATTGAGGACGAGAAATTATGGCGCCCTGACAATACATATTCAGAAGATGGCTAACCAATTAGTCCTTGGTTTTACACTGAATCAAGCTTTAGAAAATTTTGCAAGAGATGCAAAGAGTAAGGTTATTGCTAGGGCGATTGGACTTATTTCCGAAGCCGAACGGGCGGGTGGAAAAATTGAGTCGATTTTGGAATCGGTTTCTAAATCAGTCGATCAGATTGAGAATTTAAGAAAAGAGAGAAAGGCTGCGGTTTCAAATTTGGTTACTCAAGGTTATATGATTTTCATTGTCTTTATTGTTATCATGCTTGTTTTGGAATTTAAGATTCTTCCATTGGTCGCGGATTTAGGGGGCGATGATACTCAGGGTTTGACCATCCAAGTGGCACCAATGAGTCCTGATGATTTTGCTATGCCTTTATTCATTATGCTTTTGGTTCAGTCAACTTTCGCAGGACTTGTTATTGGTAAAATTTCTGAGGGAAGTATTAAAGCAGGTATCAAACATTCATTTATACTTCTTACAATAACCCTATTAGTGACAACTGGGGCGAAAGCTTTATTTGGGGTGGCAGGATAGTTCTAAGATAGTTATTTAAATGTAAAAATTATTCTATTAGTATGGTGAGTAAAATGGGGGGGAGGGAGTTTTTAGATTGTCTTACGACGCAAGGTCGTGCGTGATCAAAAATCAAGATTTTTGCTAAAAATAAAATGGAGAATAAATACAGGAGATTATGCAATGACGAAGTCCTCGTGGATCACCCAGTAGGTGATCTGGTGATCAAAAAATCGGAGGATTTTTGCTAATGGTGAAAGGAAAGGGGGGGGCGGCACATTTTGAGATGATAATTTCATTTATCTTCTTTATCGGGTTTGTATTCTTTTTGTTTTTATTTCTTAAGCCATATGATACAACAGTTTTGTCTGGCTCGGTCGTTTCTGCACTTTATGATACTTTTGAGGAAGAAGTTCATACTAATTTGACGAGTCTTTTTTTGAAGGCAAACGCAACGGATGTTGTAGAATCGTGTTTTTATGTTCAATTAGTCGATGATATTTTTATTTATACTCTCACAGAAAGTAGAGTAACTAATCTTGCAGGGGATGTAAGAGATTCTAATTTAGAGGCGGGACAATTGAACATGGAGACGGATGGTACTGTCCATTATAAGGTTGCTATTTCCCCCGAATTTGAGGCAGGGGATTTAAGTGGGTGTACTCTTTTGCCCAATTATTATCTGGGAAGTAACTCTGGGAGAAGAGTCATTTCGAATAAGGCGTTAGAAGAAATGAAATCGAGGTATGAAATAGATTATGAAAATTTGAAGGTTGATTTGAAGGTTCCCGAGGCTTTTGAATTTTTTATTATTTCAGAAGATATAGGGTTGGAGATGAAACATTTTGTTCCAAGTTCTGTTACAAATGTTAATACTTATGATTATGTTTTGGAGGTTGTGAATTCTACCGGGGGGATTGTAAATGCGAGATTTACTTTAGGAGTATGGTAAATAAAATGTCGGAGACAGAAGCTTTTAGATTATGCAATGGCAAGGCCCTTGCGAAATTAAAAACTAAAGTTTTGAATTTATGGTAATGAATAAAAATAAACGAGGTTGGATTACGGTTTTGGAAGCTACTATCGCAGTTCTTTTAGTTAGTGGGGTATTGATGATTGTTTATGTTCGGCAGGGGACGGATGAATCTCCGGTTCAAGATTATATATTTAGTTTGCAGAAACAAATTTTGTCAGATATTTCATTCCGGAGCGATTTAAGGACTTATGTATTGGAAGAAAATGAAATTGCACTTAATGAATTTGTGAATTCCAAAGTTCCCCCTGCGTATGGATATTCTGTTAAGATTTGTAATTTAGATGGTTCAACCGGGTTTTGTAAGCTTAATGAAACTGAAGTAATAGAAACTCGGGAGAAGGCTCTTTTTATAGAAGAGTTGATTGTTTCTGCAGAGTTAGATCCCACTATTCCTGGAGATAGTATTTATGAGCCAAAGAAGGTTAAGCTTTTTATTTGGGAGAATCGGTAAATTTGTGAAAAGTTAAGATTATATAGGGCTTATTCTTGTTTTTTTCATGACTCATAGGTTTTTGGAGCACACTGCCGATGTAAAATTTCGGGCGGAAGGTTCTACGATTGAGGAGATGTATAGCTCTGCCGCTGATGCTTTAAATGAGACGATTCGGGGAGATATTAAGATTCTTGAACAAGAGGAAAAAACGTTTGAGGTCGATGGTCCAGACCAAGAAGTTTTGCTCTATAATTTTCTCGAGGAGTTTTTGTTCTTGTTAGATGCGAAGGAATTTTTGGTCTCGAGTATTAAAAAGATGAAGGTTGAGGATAAAAAGATTAGTTGTACTGTTTTTGGGGATAGCGCAGAGAATTATGTTTTTACAAATGATGTTAAGGCGATAACCTACAATGGGATGATTATCGGCGAAGGTCATGGGAAATTTTTCTGTGAAGTTGTTTTGGATGTTTAAGAATGCCTAGCCATTCTTAACAACTTTGTTCAATTAGCGATAATTAAAAATCAATTTTTCATTATCGTATTTAATGTGAAATAAAATTTTTTAACGGTTCCGTCATGCTTCGCACGACCCTGAACCTAAAATTTTATTTCACAGACTTGTGCAACTAGGATGTAGATAATCTTATATATCTTTCCGGGATGTTAATCTTGTGGTTTACTGTTCTAAATGTGGATATTTGATGTGAAGGAATAGTGCCTTCTATACTATGTGTGGGGAGAAATATAAATAAATCTTAGTTTTAGGATAACTTATATAATCTTGTTATGTTTATTATTTTTATGGAATTGGACTTAAGTGAACTTGACGCAATCGTTTTGGATAATGAGATTGGAGTTGATATTGGGAGAGGACCTTTTCTTTTGACTCCGGAGAAGTTTATCGATTTGTTGAATAGTGGGGTGGCGCAGAATGCAGATTTGAACAACTTAATTCATAAAAGAAGTGGGGGTTATTACCATACTGCAAGATACAAGGGGGTTGGTTTTTTGTCTTATGGCCCGCGCGAGATTTATGATGTTTAATTTTAAATAGTGTTGATTGGAGTTAGATAATAATTATAAAGGTCTCTTTCTTTTCTAATGCATGCCATTTGATGTGATTGTTGGGCGGAACGAGAGTGATAAGAAAGCTTTTGGGAAACGGGGTCTTGCTTATTTGGGGAAGACTTATGTAACTATGGGGAATTATACTTCTCTTTCAAATCCGATTTATATGGATGTTGCGAGGTCGCATGTTGTTTTGATTTCGGGAAAACGTGGTTGTCTAACTGGAGATACAATGATATTTACTGACAAGGGGTATAGGGAGATAAAAGAGTTTAATGAGAAAGAAGATAAAGTTTTATCCTTTAATAAGCAAACTAAGGAGTTTGAATGGGAGGGCGCAGAGCTTTTAAGTTATCCAATAAAAAATGAGGATTTATTTAAAATAGAATTAGATGATGGCAGGATAATTAATCTAACAAATGAGCATCCATTACTTTCCTCTTATGGAAAATATCTTTTTTATCGACGGGCTTGTGATTTGAAAGTTAACGATAAAATTGTTTTGCCTATAATATTGCCGGAGATTAAAAAAGATGAAGAGAGTCTTAGGATTGCAAGACTATTGGGTTTTATTTTATCAGATGGGACTATCAATATTAGAAAAGGAAGATTTAAGGATGGTCGGGGGGCGTGGTATAATGGAACAAGGGCAAGAATTAGGATTAATAATGCCTGTGATGAAGTTTTGAATTTGGCAAAAGAAGATTTTGAAAAAGAATTTAATATTGTTGCCAAAAGATATGAGAGAAATGATTGTAATTGTGAGATTGTTGAAACGAAACACCAAAAAGTTGTGAACAAATTTGTTGGGCTGGGAGTTCCTGTTGGTTTGAAGTCTCACAAAATTCGTATTCCTGAAGTTGTGTTTAAAAGTTCTAATAAATTTAAAATGGAATTTATTTCTGCTTTATTTGATTGTAATGGTTTTATTTGTAAAAATTCTCATACTATTGACTATTCTAGTAAATCAAGAAAGTTTTTAGAAGATTTGCAGATTTTATTGACTCATTTTCAGATTGAATCTGTGATAAGAATTAAAAATGCAAAATTAAATGGAAAGGTGTTTGAAAATTATCGATTGTTTATTACCGATAACCATTCTATTGAAAATTTTAAAAAAATTGGTTTTCATAGTAAATTTAAACAGGAGAGGTTAGATAAGCATAAATCTAACGGGACTAAGCGAAGAAAAACACATTATCCTGCGAAGAATTTGGTTTGTAAAAAAATTAAATCTATTGAAAAGTTAAGTGGTGTTAGAAATGTTTACGATTTATCTGTTGATAAAAATCATTCTTTTATTGCTAATGGTTTAATTTCTCATAATTCGGGTAAATCTTATACCATTGGTACGATGGCTGAGGCACTTTCGAATTTAGGTGTTGAAGAGTCGGGGAATATTGCTCCTTTGATTTTTGATACGATGGGAATTTTTTGGACGATGAAATATAAAAATGAGAAGGATCGGGAGCTTTTGGACGAATGGGGATTAGTGGCGAAGAATATTCCGCTGAAGGTTTTTGCGCCGTTTGGTTATTATCAGGAATATCGTGATAAAGGGATTGAGGTTGATGCAGAGTTTGCGATTAAAATTAGTGAGCTTGAGCCTGCGGATTGGGTTACTCTCTTTGAGTTGAAGTTTACAGACCCTATTGCAGTGGTTATAGAGTCTGTCGTTACTGAGTTGAAAGAATCTGAAAAAAGTTATAGTTTTGAGAAGATTTATGATTTGATTAGTCGTGCCGAGAATGTCTCGCAGGAAGTTAAGAATTCGGCGATGGCATTATTTGATGCGGCGAAAACTTGGAAAGTTTTTGATGAAGAGAAAGGGACGACGGTTCGGGATTTGATTACTGCTGGCGAGACGACGGTTATCGATTTGTCGATGTATGCTTCGCTTGGGGCTTTTAATGTTCGGGCTATGATCATTGGTTTGGTTTCTAAGAAAATTTTTAATGAACGAATGTCTTCTAGAAAAGATGAGGAGATTCAGGCGGTTCAGCATGGTGCTAATTATATGAGATATCAGGTTGTTAGAGATATGCCTTTGGTTTGGATTTTTATTGATGAGGCCCATGAGTTTTTGCCGAGAGAAGGTCGGACACCGGCGACGGATGCGTTGGTTCAATTGCTTAGAGAAGGTAGGCAGCCTGGGATTTCGATTGTCCTCGCTACGCAACAGCCCGGGAAGATTCATACAGATGCAATAACTCAATCAGATATTGTTCTTTCACATAGGGTTACTGCGAAGTTGGATGTTCAAGCATTGAATGATATTACTCAGAGTTATTTGTATGAAAGTATTTCTGATAAATTGAATGCACTTCCACATTTAACGGGTTCTGCGATTATTCTTGATGATAATTCGGAGAGGATTTATCCGATGAGGGTTCGGCCGAGATTTACCTGGCATGGTGGTGAAGCTCCGACAGCTATTAAGAAAATGGATGAAGAATTATGATTTTTTTAGAAATTAGTTGATAAATTAAAAAGGGAAGTTATGCTCTTGTTGTTGTATTGGGAGGATTAGGGTTTTGCTATTTTCCAAATATAATTAAAGTAAGATTTCATTTCTTCAGAAAGATCTTTATCTATTATTTCTACAAAACTATCGTGTTCTTTTAGAAATAAAAATGTTAAATTTTATTGGCGGAGTTTTATTTTTAGTGGGATTGGTTGGAGCTTTCTTTTATTTTAAAAAGAAAAAGTAATCCTCTATGCTCTCTCTATCTTTAGAGGTATCTAACATAAACCTTAAAGAATTTTTCAAAAGTATCTTTTATTTTATTAAGCAAAAATCTTTCTAATTTGTCTTTATATCCTTTATCAAATGCTTCTAATGAAGAGAAATATGCAATTCTTGTGGTTTTTTTTATAATTAAGGGGGGATAATTTTGCTCTAAGAGGATAGTATTTAACAAAATTCTACCAGTTCTTCCATTTCCATCATCAAATGGATGAATACTTTCAAACCTAGCATGAAATTCAGATGCTAATTTTAAGGGATGAATTTCATTCTTATTAAATTTATACCAGGAGATTAATTTATTCATTTCTTCTTCAACTTTTTCAGGAGGAGTTGTTTTTAAGTTTCCCATAACTAAATAATTAGGAAGTTTCTTAAATCCTAGTTGAACTCCTGTATCCTTAACAAGAATAGAATGAATATTTATTATATCTTTAAGATTTATCTTTACTTTATTTTTGAATAACAATTCATGTGCTTCTCTCGTATTTCTCGTTTCATAAATCTCTCTCAAATCTTTGTTTTTTGGAACAACATTTTCCCCCAAAATAAGGGTTACATCCTTTAATGTTAAAGAATTACCCTCAATCGCATTAGATTCATAGGTAAAATTTACAGTAAATCGGTCTAATATTTCTTTTATCTGATTTTTAGTAAAACTTTTAATTATTTTCTGGTATTCTATTCTAACGGACTCTAATTTTTTTATTTGTTCTTCTGTAAGTACGCTGTCTGTCTTGTATGCTTTCAATGCATAGCTCTGATATGCTTCAATTTGTTTTTTTAAGAAATAGTCTTTTATTTCTTTATTGTTTTTGTCCTCTTCTTTAGCTATTAATTTAGATATTTTTTTAATTTTACCATCAGGTAATCTAAATGAATTTTCTGCATAGAGATATTTTTCCCATTAATGATTTTATGTTTAATACTAACCATAATTATCTATACCCCTACACATATTTGAATCTTTCTATTTTGTAGGGGTAAGGAAAATGTGAGTTGTTTTTATTTCCTGTTGGATGCAATAACATGCGATAATATTTATAAATCAAAGCAGGCTTAATAAAAGTATAAACAGCAACGATAAAAACAGGGCAAAAATACCCCTGATTATGCCACAATGTCCTTGTCGTCGGCAGGGGCATGACGCCATCTTGACCAAATCGTGAGAACTTTTTAATTTAATATTATACTTTCAGGACTCCAACCTTTAGGAATTTCATATCCTTTATCTAATAACTTTGCTTGAATAATTCTGTCCATTACAAATGTTCTTTCATCGTCTCTTAAATGGCAATAAGCAGTTATATAATCTTTATGTAATTGATAAATATCTATTATCCTATACTTAACTTCATCAGATGATAAACTATAATATTTAATTTTAATACTTCTTTTTTGCTTAAACGCTTTCTTCAATAACCTTTTAATCTCAGCCGATTCTCTTGCATAATTTTCCATATTTTATTTAATCTTTTAGAATTTCCCAACTTCCGCCCTTTGCTCCACCAACTCTTTTTAACAATCCTTTTTCTTTTAATTTAGAAATATTATTCCTAATATTTTTTTCATTAATCCCAATAATTTTACTCAATTCACTTTGAGTAACAAACTTATTTTTTTCCATTTCAATGAGAATATTTCTTTGATTTTTACTTAATCTTTCTAGGTCTTTTTCTAGGTCTTTTTCTAGGTCTTTTTCACCCTCTTTTTTCTCTCCAACTTTCTCCCTTTCAAAAGTAACTGTGAAAAAACCAGTACTCTCAAAATCAACCTTCAAGCCATATTCCTTCATGGAATTCCTAATTCTTTGAATTCCTGTTCCAGCTTTCTCGACATAAGAAGTTCTTGACAAAAGATCAAACAAAAGCTTATTTCTAGATAAACTCATTTTCCCAAGATCTCCTTCCTTTAAGCCCTTAATCAACCCACCAGGACTACTTACCTCAACCCTATCAATAAAAATATTAATTTGAATATGTCCATTGGAAAAATAATCTCTATGAATAAAAGCGTTCATCAAAGCTTCACGAATTGCATTCTTTGGCAATTCCAATTTTTCTGTTCTATATCTCTCAATAATATATTTCGTATTTAATTTAGAAATAATAAAATTATAAGCACTTTCGTAATTAGAAATCAAATCTGAATCAAATTCCTTTTTATCAATTATATTACTTGAAGTTCCTTCAAATAAAACACAAGTAACTTTTCCCTGCAAAAAGAATTTAGAGATATTATCACAGAACATCAAAACTCCTGCATTGACTAAGTAATCATTTTTCAATAAACCCAGATTTTCCAAAACTGTTTCTCTTTTTTGATTTTCTGTAATACTTGCCAATTTTAGAAAATCTCTAAATTTATTTTCTTTAAAATCCTTTTCTAAATTAAACTCTTTATTTAGTTTTTCATCAAAAGTAATTAATCCTTCTTCTTGGAAAAATGCTCGTAACTCATCTCTGCTTAATTTTTGAGAATTTGCCCCAACCCTCAAATAGTACTGTCCAGCATATGAATAAGGTTTATTTTTTCCTTCAGGAATATTAATAATTACTAAATTGTCTTCCTTT
Organism: Nanobdellota archaeon; assembly: GCA_018830525.1. Taxonomy (GTDB): domain Archaea; phylum Nanobdellota; class Nanobdellia; order Pacearchaeales; family GW2011-AR1; genus JAGVXH01. The sequence goes on from JAHJSH010000023.1 coordinate 18,522, forward strand.
TCAATTTCTATGTTTAATGTTGGCTCTATTGTTCTGGCGATTGTTTGAAGCTGTGAATTTTGAGAGTTAGTTAAATTAAATCCTTTAATCTTTCCATCATCACTAACTCCAAGAATTATTTTCCCTCCGCTTTCATTAGCAAAGGCACACATTTCTCTACCTAAGCTTGGCATATTAAAACCCTCTTTAAATTCCAACTTAATTCCTTCTCCTGTGTTTATTAAATCTTTTATTTCGTTTGTCATAGTATTATTCAATATTTTATATTATAAAAAACTAACTTATCTTTATTTATATTGTTTTTGCCCCTTATACATAGAGTATATATACATATATACGGAGACTGACTTCTCGCCCATTTTTTGCATTAAAACCCGACGACAAAACCCATTTTACATCCTAAAAATCTGATGTCATTTTTTGACTAGTTTTTCGATGATTTTGCACACCCCCATTCGAGAAGTGACCTGCCCATATTTTCTATATTTTTTAGCTAAATTTCTATTAGTTACAATAAAATACCAATTTCGACCATACTTATTATTCAGTAAACTGACTTTCTTCTTTAATTGATCCATCTTAGCAAGTAAAGTTCCAGTCTCAATTTCAAAAGCATAAATTTTATAATCAACCTCAAAAGTTATATCTGCATCTCTTGTTTCATGAAAATAAACTTTATTCACATTAGTTTGCTGATTTAATAGGTCTCCTATCCTACCAACTAAAAATGTATGTGTTGTGGAATGGTTTAATATCTGCTTTACTAGAAAATTTGTATTCTCTTTGTAAATTGGATCATATTCATTAACTTCTTTGAAATCCTCTTTCTTCAAAATTTCAATCTCCTCTGGCTTTAGTTTATCTGATTCATAAATTAGATTCTCATTAGGATCTAATCTTTCTAAAATAATTTTATTTTTATTCTCGTTTTTTAACTCTTCTTGAAATCTCTCACTTCTTAAATCCTGAATCTCTTGAGTTATTTTTTCTTTTTTAAAATTGTATCTATTAAATTCTTCTTGATGCAAGTTCTTTTCTAAATAATCATTTGCTTCAATTAATTTAGTTTTAATCTTAACTTCAAATTTATTTTCTGTTTCTTCTGAAAGATATAAGTTATCTAATTCCCCTATAAATTTTTTTAATTCTTTTGAACCTAAATATTCTAAATTCTTTTCAAGCCATTGTTCAATCTTATAAGATTCATCTTTTAATTTGTCATTTCTTATTTGAATCTTAATAGTTTCTTTATGATTTTTAATTTTATATCTAATAAATAGAATAATCAAACCAATAAACACCAAACCTCCTAACAAAAGTTTAAATTCAATTGTCTTCCAAATAGCAATCAAAATTTTAATAAAAGAAGGATTTTTCTCCCAAAATGAAATTAAGGGATCATAGATTAAGTATTTTAAAAAAAGAATTCCACCTAAAGATAAAATAATTATTTCATTATTGTCCACTTGTGAGTATTTCAAATCCCCCATATAATTTATTTGTCAAAAAACCAATCTGTTTCATCTGAATCTTAATTGCATCCATTTCATCCCTTAACATTTTATTTTCATTTTCAGTACTAACTAATCTTTTTTCTATCTCTGTTTTAGTAACATCAATTAACAAATCTTCCTCGGAAATAGTATCCCTCATCCCCAGAAGCTCAGAATAATAATGAATCTTATCTGACTTCTTCCATCCAAATCTGAATTTTAATGCTGATTCTGATTTATACCTAGGAAGCCAATAACAACAACTAATATGCCTAAAATCATACATTGTTATTTGAGAATATTTCTTACCTGCAAGACTTGGTTTATCTCCAAAAACATTTTTTCCAAGTCTTTTCAAATATCTATTAATAACTTCATGATTTTTTCTAAATATATAATCTTCTTGCTTTAATTTCTTAGATTCAACATATTCTTTTAATATTTCAGAGCAAAGCATTAGCTTGATTCTTCTTCCAAATGTTTTTGAAATCTCATCTCTGATATTAAGTTCTTTGTAGTCTTTGTATAAATCACTTACTTTAATATTCATTAATTCAGTAGGACTTCTAATTCCAGAATCAAATAAAAACCAAATTAAAACTTTATAATCATATTGAGCATTTTCACATAATTGTCTTACTTGTTTTTCATCCAAATAACACCATTCAGGTTTAGTTCCTGAAGTATCTAAATAAATAGTAATGTCTTTAATTTCATTATCTTTCTTTTTTTCAACTTTTTCATACCAGTGCCAAAATGCTTTGAAGATTTTTGCATAATCTCTAACAGATTTATAGATTCCTTTATTAGCTTTTCTTATCTCGCCTGATCTCATTTTAGTGAAAAATCCTATTAATTGCTCTTCAGAAATATTAGTTATTTTATCTAAATTATATCTTTTTTCAAAATGTTTAGCTAATAAAACCATTCTATTCTTAAGGCTGTTAAGCCTTGTCGGGCTTCGTGAGCCCTTTTTATTAGTTATTGATATGTTTATACCTAATTCCATATCATTAAGATATTGTAATATTATTTTAGAATTATAATCAGATATTCCAGAGATGCCTGAGTGATTAATCGATTTCCATTTTTCCCATTTTTCTTTGTTATTGTGTGGGTCGAACTTCATCTTAGTCAGTGTTGTGTGTGGATGGAAGGTATTTTTAAATCTTGTCGAGAAGGAAAGGATGCGATGGGAGTGATGGGTGAAGCTACTTTTTTATTCAAAAACCATCTTATTACTAGGAAAAACATAATCTTCCCCCATAATTGCTGTTTCTACATTATTAATAATCTCACTAAACTTTTCAGTTAATTTAGAAATAATCTCATTATATTCTTTATAACTTTTACACATTATTTCTAATTCTATGTCCCAAGGAGAAATTTGTTTTACTAAATGTATTATATTTTCTTGATTCTCACAATAAATAACCAACCCCCTTAAATCATTATTATTTATATTTTTAAAATACAGAAAAGTCTTATAAAATTCATATCCTAATTCTTCATAATTAATAGCGATTGTGTATCTTTTAATAATCCCTAATTGTTCCATTTTCTTAATCCTATTCCTTACTATGTCAACACTTGTATTATTAGTATAAGCAATAGAAGCAACATTTTCCCTAGAGTTTTTAAATAATAATTTTAAAATCTTAATACTTATCTCATCTAATTCCTTATCTTCTGGATTTTCAAACATTGTTTCATATTTTGTAGGAGTTTTATATAAGAAAGTTTTATCATGATAATGAATACTTACTAAACTTGCTGTTTTACTATCTAATATTAAATCTTTAAACTTACTAAATATCTCATTTTTAAGTTCAAAAAATTCATTATTTGATTTAACAAAAAAAGTTAATCCTGCATTCCAAGAGCCTTCTGCAATACCTAACCAGAATAATCTCTTATCTTTTTTTACATATTCAATAAAAGCCTTCTTTTTTTCAGGGATATTAGATAAATTAAGATATATTTTGGTGGTCTGATATCCAAGTTTAGTTGGATCAATCCAAGTGGTAAAACCTAAGATAATCTTATCTTCAATTAATTTTTTTATCCTGTATCTCACAGATTCCTTACTTTTTCTCACAAGCTTAGCTAATTTTGTATCTGGGATTCTCGCATTCTTGTCTAATTCAAATAATATTCTTTTGTCAATGTTATCAAGTTTATATGCCATATTAGTAAATAGTTGGCTTTCTTTATAAATATTTCCATTTATTTACTAAAATAAGACAATAATGTTTAATTATATTGGATATGTAACTATTGTATAGGAGTTAAATAAAGTAAAATGGAAAACAAAACAAATGATTCAGCAAAGGCAACCAATGTGGCAACAATTTTTGCAGAATGGACCCTAGACCAACTAAGATTGAAAGATATCAATGGGCTTGAAGAAAAAGCTGTAGGATATTGGAACTCAGATTGCTTAAGATTAGAAGAAGGTCTTGAAAGAGTAAAGCAAACAACTAGTTATGATAACGCTACAGAATTAACAAATCTAGCTGTAGGATTAATGAAAATTTATGAGGGAGTTCCATATGGGAAATAAAAAAATATTAGTAGTTGAGGATAACCTAGAAGAAGCTAAATTTGCTTTAGAGCAAATTAAAAAATTCAATTTAGAAGGAAGATTAGCTCAAGATTTTGATTCTGCAATACAAGAATTAAACAATCATCCAGATTATGTTTTATCAGATTTATTCTTTCCTGCTGGAAGAAATATTAATCAAAGTCATTATATTGAAAGAGTTCTGCCTTTATACGAAAATTATCTATCAAAATTTCAAAAAAAGGATAAGGGAGTTTTGTCTCAGGCAATAGAAAATGTTTCTAAAGTATTTCAAACAACACCTGAAAAATATGTTGAAGAAATACTTCCGTCACTTAATAATCCTAAAGAAGTGGTTGAAATGTCAAGAGATGCAGTTTATGGAATAGAAAATTATTCAAAATACAAAAGATTAGTAGAGTTTATTGAAGAAATAAAACAAGGTAAAAACTTACCTTATGGTTATTTTCTAGCAGAGGAAACTAAGGGGATGAATATTCCTACAAGGATAATTACCTCTACAAACCACCATGACATAACTTTTGAGCCTATCAGAAATATTTTGAAAGCACCTTACTACGATAATTTGATTGAAGGAAATAAAAATTGGCAAGGGGCATTACAAAATGTCTTAGCAAATCCCGGGAGTGATTAAAATGACAATAAATTTACCAAAATTTTTTGATATACGCGAAGCAACAAGAGATATAGCAGAATTTCATCTACAAGAAGGATGTATGTTTCAACCAGTAGATGAAGATAAAGTTGCTGATTATTTCAACAAATTCTTAGCAGAAAATCCAAAGGTGAAAGAAATTGAAGGACTTGTTGATAGACTTCATGAAAGTGTTAAACTAGGTTCAAGAATTACTGCACTTGATTACAACAAAGACCAAAAAATTGGTTCTTATGTGTTAAATAGAAACGGTTTTATTGGACCTGCATCATCAGTGGTTGAAGTAGCTACAATAGGAGCAAATACTCTTGAGAGAGGATATGAACAAAATTATATCAGATTTGGAAATGCAGGTAATGGAGTAGTTCTAGGAGATTCATATTGTGCTATGAGACTTGATAAAGTATCTGCTGAAAAAAAGGATAACAGTCTAATTTTAAAAGCATTTTATTCAGAAAAACCACAATTCAACATAGAAAAAATATTAAAATAATTATTTTTTAGCAAGAATTATATCAAAATGTTTTTCTGATTTAAAAGACATTTCTTTAATACTTGAAAATCCTACTTTTCTAAGCATATTCATTAATTCTTTTTTTGATAAAAGATAAGTTATGTTAGGTAGACCTATTTCTTTTCCTGTTTTATCACGCAAAAGCATTGCAGAAGATCTTATATTCAATTTATTTTTAATCTCATTATAAAAAATCAGATCATATTTTTTATCTTTTATCTGTATTTCTACGACCTTAGTTTTATGTGGTTTTTCACTATCTTTAAATTTATCAATATACAAAAGTCCTCCATCCTTCAATAAATCATAGAATATTTTTAAGGTTTCTTCATATAACTTCAGGCTTTTCTTTGCATCAACTTTTTGAGACTTATTCCAACCACCTGCAGCATAAATAAATGAGTTACCTCTGCAAAAACTAAAATCATAATAATTCTTTTTATAATGTTTAGGTATCTGTAACCAAGTTAATTTTTTACATCTTAAGTTTAATTTCTTCTTTTTTGCTTTTCTTGAGAAAACATTTATCTCATCTTGCATAGAATCCATACAATCAATTTTATATCCTTTCTTTGTAAGCTCTAATGCAGGAAATCCTGTTCCAACACTAACATCAATAATTTTAGATTTTTTACTTATTTTATTTTTCTTAAATAATTTTAGAATTTCATTAACATATTTTTTGGTATCATATAATAAATTATATAGGCAGGCATCCCACAACTCTGCAAACCTTGGTTCTTTTTTAAATTTAAGTTTCATTTTTTAGCCAACCAAACAACAAAATGTTTTTCATTTCTTAATTTAATTTTTTTAATAGAACTAAATCCTACTTCTTTCAACAAATCTTCCATTTCATCTTCAGTTAAATCATAAGCCATGTTAGGCAATCCAACTTCTTTGCCTTTTTTATCTCTTAGAAGCATTTGAGCATATCTTACATTTTTTTCTGGCTTTCTTTCAACAGAAAAAATAATGTCTTTTATTTCTCCAGTAGACTTAATATTTAGTTTAGCAACAACTTTTTTTGTAGGAACCTCTGAATCCCTATATTTGTCTACATAAAGATATCCCCCTTTCTTCAATAAATCATAATAAATTTGAAGAGTTTTCTTAAGGGTGCTTAAACTTTTCTTTTTATCAACAAGTTTTTTCTCATTCCAACCCCCCTCTGCATAAATTAATGTATTCCCCCTATTAAATAACATATCAAAAGAATTTTTCTTAAAATGTTTTGGCAAATCTAACCAGGTTGATTGAACTACTTCGTGCTTGATTCCTTTTTCCTTAAGAACTCCTAAAAATGGTTTAATCATTTCTTTGCTTTTATCTGCGGTTTTAAGATTATAGCCTTTCTCTAAAAGTTCTGTGCAAAAGAATCCTGGACCAACACAAGTGTCTAGAATTTCTGATTTTTTTGTTATTCCAATATTCTTAAATAATTCTTCAATTTCATTAACATACTCTTCAGGATTGTATAGTAATTTATATTCAGCCAGTCTCCATAAGTCAGGAAATTCTGGTTCTTCATCAACATCTAATTCCTCAATAGTTCCCTTATCAGATAGGTATTTTATCTGAGCCCCTGTAGCAAGGTATCTCGTAGAATCAGGACCCAAGGGGATATTAAAAAATCTAAAAGAACCCTCATTTTTTTCTTGAAGCATAAGCTTTGCATATAGCTCAGCCCCCTTTGTAACTGCATCATCGCACATTGCAGGAGTAAGCATCACTAAAATTTTATGTTTAGCTTTTGATTTTGGACTAAGAACTCTTTGAGAAGTATAATCAAAAATAACTCCTTTTGCTTTTCCAAATAATTCAGAAATAAACTGACAAACTTCAACAATACAGAATTTTCCACCAGTCTTAGAATTAAAAGCATCAAATCTGCAAGTTTTAATTTCTTGATTATCCAATATTTTTATTGATAATTCCCAAGCATCTTTATTCAGTGTATAATTAATAATTCCTTCAAAGAATTTTTTATTTTTTTCAACAAATTCCTTAAATCTCTGTCTCAGTTTAGTTTCTTTTGTAAACTTCTCCTCTTCAAAAGATAAAATATCTGTTTCTTTTAAACCAGCATTAGCCAATAATTCCTTATATTTTTTAGGAATATTTGGTTTTTTATATTCTGCTAGCAATCCATTTCTATAATCTTCTGCTGTTTTCTTTGTAGTGTTTGTAGGAGAAAGTCTAAGTTCATTTATTCCAGTAGTGTCGTTGGCAATTGTAACTAATTTAGCATCCAAATCCATTTCCTTTAATTCTTTCACAATCTCACAACCAAATTGCCAGGTAAATAAAGGAAAAGTAGTCATTCCAAAACCATCCAACAGATTATGAAGTCTATCTGGAACTAGTGGTTTAATACTTGGATAGAACTTATTTTCTTGCATGTCTGGAATCCCTAAAAAATGACCAGCCATAACAATAATTTCTGTTTCTTCTGGCTGATAAACTGCAGATTTTATTTTCTGTATTATTTGTTTTTTTGAGTTAGCTAAGAAGATATTTTTATAATAATTCATATTTCTAAGGGGTTCTAAATTTTTATTTTTAATTAATCCTCTTTTTTTATCTAAAAACATTTGAAGCTCTTGAATAAATATTTCAATATCCTGTTCAGTATTATAAACTCCAAAACTAACTCTAACAGTTTCTGTCCCTAACATGTCAATCAATGGAAAAGCACAATGAGAACCATAACGGATAGCAATTTTTCTTTTATCAAGATACTCTCCTATTTCTTTTGTTGAAAACTCATCAATAGAAAAAGAAACAACCCCTGTCCTTTGGTTTATTTTTTCAGAACCATGAATCTTAATTCCCTGAATTTTTTTTAGTCTTTCAATAATATTAGCAGTTAATTCATGTTCGTGTTTTTGTATCTCATCAAATCCAATAGATCTTATGAAATCTATGGCTTTTGATAATCCAACGATATTCGAAGTATTTGGAGTTCCGCCTTCTAAAATAATTAATCCCTGCTTAAAATCTATAATTAGGTCTGTATAATCTTCTTCATCAACCATCGAAATAGAATTAACTGTTCCCCCTCCCGCCCTTACTGGTTTGAGTAGGGGAAATATTTTCTTTGAAATAAATAAAACTCCCACACCACAAGGACCATACATTTTATGACTAGAAAATGCAAAAACATCGCATTTAATTTTTTTAATATCAACAGGAATATGTGCAACTGACTGAGCCCCATCAACAATATAAATTATATCTGGATGATTCTCCTTTAGATATTTTCCAATTTCCTCAACAGGATTTATTCCTCCAAGAACATTAGATACATGATTTATTGCAACAATTTTGGTCTTAGGAGATATTGCTTTTTTCAATTTATCCACATCTACAACATAGTCCTTTAATTTAACCACCTTCAATTTAGCCCCCTTTCTTATTAATTTCTCAAAAGGCAACATGTTTGAGTGATGCTCAGATATTGGTAGAATTATTTCATCGCCTTTTTCTATAATATGGGCGATGGCATCAACTGCCAAGTTTATAGAATCTGTAGTATTATTAGTAAATACGATCTCTTTATCAGAAGAATTAATAAAACGAGCGATATTTTCTCGAGCTTCTACAAGCCATTGCTCATTTTTTTCAGCTACAATATGAGCTCCCCGATGAGGGTTCCCACGATATTCTAAAACCTGTTCAACTGCCCTTATCACAGAATCTGGAACTTGTGTTGTTGCAGCATTATCTAAATAAACTAAATTATTCTTTCTAAAAAAATCAAACATAGATTTTAATTCAATATTTGCCATCTTTTAAAATAGAAGAGAACTCGGATATTTAAAAGTTGTCCTATATCTTTTTATTTACCTATAGGCTCATTGCAGAACACTCTCCATCTGGTCAAGATGGTCGAGACGTCGGCAGGGGCATGACACCTTTCTGGCATTTAGGGAGACTACTTTGTCTACAATAAATAATTTGTCTACAAATATGTCTATATTAGAATCAAACCAAATATTTCTCTAAAATATAACTAATAAATCGCTTTTCATCTTTTTCTATTTGATGATAATCTAATGCATTATAATAATTTTCCAAATCTTCTACAGGAATATCTATCAAAGGATAACCTTTTTTCCATAAAACCCAATTCATTAAAAGTCTTGATAATCTAGAGTTTCCATCAGCAAACATCTGCATAGAAATTAATTTTAAATGAATTAATGAAGCAAGTTCTAGGGGATGTAATTTTCTGCTATTATCTTTATACCATAGAAAAAAGTTTTTTATTTCTCTGTCTAATTCATCCCATTTTGGAGGAACATAAGGAGTTCCTGCAATTTGAATATTTCTTTTTAATTCACTTCTAAGTTTTCCCGCTATTTCATTATTAACACCTTTCATAAGAAGGCTATGCAATCTTTTTATAAAGTTTAAATCAAAAGTTCCCTTATATTTAGTAATCAACATAAACCCTTGTTCATGATTTTCTATTTCTTTTGCAATTCTTAAGTTTTTAAATTCTGCAGGAATAATTCCTTCCTTTAATATAAGAAAAGTTTGTCTTAATGTAATATCTATCCCAGAAAGTTTACTACTATCATAAGTATACCTGATCATAAACTCTTCAATTTTCTTCTTTTTTTCGATATTACTTAATTTTTTTAATTCCTTAACATAGTTTTCTTTCTTATTTTCTATACCCCCTAATTCTTTTTGAGAAAAATATTTAGTGCCTTTTTTATTAATTTCTTTTAAAAATTCTTTTTCAATTTTCTCTAATTTCTCTTTTGAAGGAATTACTTTTCCAAGATATTTTGTCTTATGAATTATTTTATCTCCATTACGAATATTATGGACAAGTCTATAGTAATCATTTCCCTTTAATTTAAATTTCTCAGTATAAACCATAAAATAGTTATGGGCTACATCTATTTAAATGTTGTGGTTATGGGCTACAAATAACCTATCTCCCTATCTCGACAATCTTTATAAATCAAAGCAGTCTTACAGAAATAATAAACAGCAACGATAAAAACAGGACAAAAATACCCTACAATATAACATTTTACCTACTTACCCAGCAGGGGCATGTATTACATGTAATCGGAGCGGGGATTTTATTAATTCTACATAATTAATTTTGTCTACAAAATTGTCTACATTTAGAATTAGCTTTCTTTTAACTCGTTTTTTATGTTTAATATATCTTTTTTTAAACCAGGCAAATTTTCTTTAATAACTTTCCATACAGTTTTTAAATCAACTCCAAAATAATGATGCATTAATTTATCTCTCATTCCGGCAATCCTAATCCAAGGAATATCTGGATATTTTTTTCTAAATGAATCTGGGATATTTTTAACAGCTTCCCCAATTATTTCAATTTGCCTTATAACTGCACTTTGCTTTTCTTTATTTTTTAAAAAATAATTCTTAGAAGAATTTTTAATAAAAGATTCAATATTTTGAATACTTTCTAAAATATGTTCAATAAAAATTAATGGTTCTTTGCTCATATTATTCTTACCTCTTCATTTAGAATCCTTTCTCTTAATAAGTGATTGATCCCTCCATATGTAATTAAATCAATTTTCTTTCGAAGTTTTTTCTTTAGTTCTATTTCTAATCCTACTAAATCCAATAAACTACCATCAAATTCAATTAAAATATCAACATCACTATCTTTTCTTTGTTCTCCCTTAGCATAACTTCCAAAAATTCCAGCTTTTTTTATATTATTTTTCTTCAAAATTTCTTTTATTTTTGGTTTAATTTTTTCTAATTTTTTATTGATTTTTAAGGGGCTTAGTTTTTTATCTGCTTGTTTTTCTTTGCTTTTTAGTTCTTCTTCTTTTAGATTGACTCCTAAATAGATTCTTTCTTTTCTTATTTTACTGCCTTTTCTTAAAGACTTAGCTCTGTAATAATATTTTCTATTATTTTTCTTTTGCATTTCTGTGTGAACCATGTAATATTTATGACTACATTATTTATAAATCTTTCTATGTAGTCATAATAACTAAAGATTATTAGAGGATGGAAATAAATTGTAGACAAAATGTTTCTATTATTCACTTAATCTTTAGTTTTTATAAACTTTTAGTGAATAATAGCCTTGCGTGCTAATTAGCCTTTGATTTAAGCTTTTTAAGAACTGTTTCAGCTTTACCTAGATAGAGAATAACTTTTTGTCTTACTTTATTCCCTTTTCTAATTGATTCTACAATATAATAATAAATTCTATTGCCTCGCTTATTTGCTCTGATAAACATAAAATATAGTGAACACTACATTATATAAGTTTTTCTATGTTATGAGTGGAGCGAGAAAACTCACATATTTTAATATGTGGATGAGAGCGATTGGTTGAACAAGTCATCTAGTTGTCTTCGATAAATATATATTCTAAAAAATATTAAAGAAAGTAGGGAAGTTGACCCTACTTCTTTGTAAGATTAGATGTAGTTGTAACTTTCTGAAACTAAATAAACTTTGCGGTCGCGCGAATGCGCTGCCGCGTGGAGAAAAAATGAAACAAAAACTATTGTTTAGCAAGAGCGCTGAAAAATATGAGCGAGGAAATCACTTTGTCGGTGTGTCGATGTGGGAGTTTGAATGGTGTACAAAATATCGTTACAAGATGGCACGAAAAGAGGAGAATGAAAGACTTCTCGATGCGTGTATAAGAAGAACAGCGTCGAAAAATGGAATAAAGATAATTGAACTTAATGTTCAACCAGAACATATTCATTGTATTGTTTTGGTAAAATTCGATATGTCCGTGTCGAAAGTATTCCAATTTCTAAAGGGGGGTTCTTCGTATTTGTTTTTCAAACATCAAGAAAAAGCAAGGCTTCGTTATCCTCGAGGACATTTTTGGAGTAAGGGAAAGTTTGCATCTTCTGTTGGTTTTGTTCAACTAGATGTTGTGCAAAATTATGTCAGAAACCAAGATGAACATCACTAGGAAACCACGCTCGCCCTCAGGCGATTCGAGCCGGAGCGAGAACCTTTAGTGTGTGGAGGATATTAAGCTTAATAAACAAGATTTTCAAGAGTGTAAGATTATTAATTAGTTCTCGAGTATAATAATTCTTTTAAAGGGGAAATAAGTCTGTTTTTTATGACATTGCATGTTTCTGAAATGCGAGAGCAAGGGATTCGGGGGAGAGTTTATGATGCTATGATTAGAAATGATTATATTGATTCTAGGGATGTTGATAAATCTTATTTGGATTCGTTGGATGGTGTTGGTTTGGTGATGGCAATAGAAGACGAATTTGATATTGATATTTCTAATGAAGACACAGATAGGATTATTGGTCCGATGATGGATATTTTGAATACTGGGAATCGGCCGTCCGTTTTAGTTGATGCGATTGTTCGGTATGTTGCTGACCGAAAGGATGTGGAATGATGGAATTTATTGTTAAGAAGAGCGATTGGATAAGATTTGTTGATGTGACTGGAGATGAAAGTTTAATTCATCGGGATGATGCGGCTGCTAAGGCGGCTGGATTGGAGAGGGTTATCGCTCCCGGAATGTGGTTGGCTTCGCATACTCAAAGAAATTCTGAAATTCAAAAGAGGGAATTTAATTTTAAAAATCCGGTTTATGATGGTGATTTGATTAGAATAGATTGTGATTCTCTTTACAAGGGTGATGATTTGGTTTGTAAGGGTGATGTTGTTTATGGAAAACCTACTAATGAAAATATTTCCTTGCCGGAAGGAATAATCTATTCCCAGAGTTTTTATGCTTCTCTTAAAAATATTAAAGATTTTTTAAATTCAGTTAATGTGGGGGGATTTAATCCGAACCCTGAAATGTATCTTATGTCGCTTTCTGCTCCGACTTTATTGAATTATGCCAAACCTCGAGAGCTTGCAGGAATCCATGCTTATCAGTCGATGGAAATTTGTAAGCCGTTTGATGTTGACCATGTCCGTGTCCATGTGGAAGAAGAAAAGATTGGGAAGAGAATGTGTAAGTTTAATTTGTATTGGGAATCTAATGGGGAAGTTGTTGCAACTGGAACATCAAAGGTTCTTCCGATTTCTATTTGACTTTGAAGATTTGCTCACTTTAAGAAATTGTTTATACCTTAATTTATCAATACCTTAAAGCTCGCTTGCCATCGATAAGCATAAGGTCCGATGTCACCTGCTTTTCGGATTGAAATTTTTCCTATTTTTCCTATTGTATCTCTTTTTATTTCTTTTATGACTTCTTCTTTTGTTCCGAATCCATGATAGAAAATTGTGGTTCCTTTTTTAGAAAGTTTCAGTGCGGTTTTTAGAAATGTTTCTTTTAAATTTGGTCGGGGCATTAGGATGATGTCTTGTTTTTCTTTTATTTTTGTTGGAAGTTTTTTTGCGTCGCCGTTTACAAGAGTTATGTAATCTTGGAATCGGTTTAGTTTGATGTTTCTCTCCGATTCTTTATTTGCTTGCTCGTTTAGTTCGTTTGAGATTATCTTTGCTTTCTTTTTTGCTAGTTTTAGTCTTCTCGCTATGACAATTGGATAAGGTGAGATGCCGGCGAACATTACTAAGATTTTTGATACCTTCACAGATTTATTTTTATTATTGGTTGGGGCAGGCTCATTAATCTTTACTAATTTATTTATTTCGTCGGCGATAACTTTTCTTTCATTTGAAAGTCTTGGTGAGAAATAAGATTCGTCTACGTTGAATTTGAAGGTGCATTCGTTTTCCTTGTAGGTCGCTTCTTTTGTTTTTATCCCTGCGAGGTGTTTTGTCTTCATTGTTCGGAGCTCTCCCGAAAATCCTTCGGTTTTCTCTAGGACAGTTTCAACTCCCTTATGTTGTTTTAGAAATTTTCTTGCTTTTAATTTTTTAGTTAGCCAAAGGGTTCTTCTTGGGAATTTTAAGAGAGCAATGTTTCCTATTATGTCTTGGGGGATTTTCTTCATATAGTTAGTTGTTTGCGAAATTTTATAAAGCTTGTTGATTCTATTATTGTATGGTTCTCAAAGAGTACCATTGATATATAGGAAAAATAGATGGTAAAAAAGAAGGTGAGTAAGAAAAAGAGTGTGAATATGGATTCACGTAATCCTTGGTTTAGAAAAAGGGCTGGGGCCGAATTAAAAAAAGGATCTTGGGGTTTTATTCCAGTTAATTGGGAAGGTACTGCCGCGCTTGTGCTTTTAGTTATTGTTAATGTTTTTGCTGCGTTGTATTTTAAACTGTATTTTCTTGAAGGTAAACTCTGGGCTAAATTTGGAGTGGTATTTTTACTTTCTATGTTGGTGTTTATCTTGATTGCTAAGAGAAAAACACGAGGCGTTAAAGATGACCTATAAGGGGCAGATTTGGAAATGTAATGTTTGTGGGAATATTATCGAAGTTCTTTCCCCAAGGGATGACTCTAGTGAGCCTCATGAAGGTGCAGATGCGTTAGTTTGTTGTGGACAGCCGATGAATTTGATGGAAGAAAATTCTGTTGATGCTTCTGTGGAGAAACATGTTCCAGTTATTGATGATAAAAAGGTTAAGGTGGGGAGTGTTCCTCATCCTATGGATGATAAGCATTATATCGAATGGATAGAGGCTACTTCTGCCACTGGAGAAATTGTCAAAGTTTTCTTAAGTCCTGGGATGGTTTCGGAGGCTGAATTTAATTTTAAACCGACTAGTGCTCGTGGATATTGTAATCTTCATGGATTGTGGAAAAGTAAGTTTTAAATAATCTTTTTCCATAATCCTTTTATGAAAAAGAGAGGAATTTCTGCAGTTATTGCGACAGTTTTGATTATTCTCATTGTTGTCGCTGGTGTGGGAATTGTTTGGATGCTTGTCATTCCTATGTTGCAAAACTCTTCGCTTTCTATTTCTAGAGAGAGGACTCAGGTTTCTATTATAATTTCTAAGGGATATACTGTTTATGATAAGGATAAGGCTTTTGCATTTGTTCAAGTTGAGAGGGGAGATGATAATGAGAGTATTAGTGAATTAAATTTTATTTTTGAGATTGAGGGGAATAGTGTAATTTACGAAACTATAGATGCCCCTATAAGAAATGGCCAAAAGGTATATTCTTTTAATTTCAGTAGGGATAGGATAGTTGGGATTCCTTCTTTTGTTTCAGTTGCTCCAGTTTATCTTTCTGGTGGAAGGAAGATAGTTGGAGATATTACTTCTAGGGTTGCGATTCCAATTCAATCTGCAACAGTATCATTGATGGATGATATTAATTCTAAGTCTAATAAGGTTATCTCTGGGGGTTATACACAAGGTTATTTTACTTTTCAAATAAATACTCATTTAATATCTGGGACTACTTTTTCGTTTCAAGCAGATGATGCTGATTTGTCTGTTGATTGGGGGGATGACGATCTTAGTATTGAAACTGAAACTGGTTTGATAAGCCATACTTATTTATCAGAGGGTGTTTATGATATTAGTTTAAATGGAAGTGCAACCAGAATATCTTATTATGAAGGAACGGGAGATGCTTTGGTAGATATTTTGACAAAGGTTTCTGATGGTGTTACTGGGATTAATAGTGGGTATCAGATGTTTAGTTATACTTCCAATTTTGGTATAACTCCTTTAAGTGAACCTGCATTTTTTGATGATGTTTCCGGGGGGATTACTTATATGGGATCGATGTTCTCCAGCTCTCAATTCAACCAAGACATCTCCTCTTGGGATGTCTCCAGCGTTACTGATATGGGATCGATGTTCTCCAGCTCTCAATTCAACCAAGACATCTCCTCTTGGGATGTCTCCAGCGTTACTAATATGAGGGCTATGTTTTCTCGTTCTCAATTCAACCAAGACATCTCCTCTTGGGACGTCTCCAGCGTTACTGATATGGGATCGATGTTCTCTTATTCTCAATTCAACCAAGACATCTCCTCTTGGGACGTCTCCAGCGTTACTAGTATAGGTGGTATGTTCTCCAGCTCTCAATTCAACCAATCTATCTTCAACTGGGACGTCTCCAGCGTTACTGATATGGGATCGATGTTCTCCAGCGCTCAATTCAACCAAGACATCTCCTCTTGGGACGTCTTCAGCGTTACTGATATGGGGTCGATGTTTTTAGGTTCTCAATTCAACCAAGACATCTCCTCTTGGGACGTCTTCAGCGTTACTGATATGGGATCGATGTTCTCCAGCTCTCAATTCAACCAAGACATCTCCTCTTGGGACGTCTTCAGCGTTACTGATATGGATTATATGTTCCTCAACTCTCAATTCAACCAAGACCTATCCGGATGGTGCGTTTCGGAAATTTCTGAACCCTTTTATTTTGATTATAATACTCCTTCTTGGACGTTGCCAAGACCTGGGTGGGGGACTTGTCCATAATAATCTTTTAATTGACATTTGTGGGTAGGAAATTTATGTTTGTGAATTACAATTGATTGTGGAAAAGTTAGTTTTATATATTCTCTTTCTAGATTTATTCTATGGATATGAAGAAGATTAGCGACGTCGAGTGGGAGATTCCTGCTTCTGGCGATATGAAAGTTCCCGATAAACATAAGGTATAAATAGTGTATTCTTCTAAGGAGATTATGAAATTAGATGAAAATCTTGTGGCAGTTCATGCATATCTGTGTGCAGATGGATACGTTGTAAAAAATCCCGAAACCCAAAAACATAAATATTATCGGATGGGACTTAGAAATACTAATTTAATTTTATTGGAAGATTTTCAAAAGAGATTTGAAGGATATTTTATGATTAAACCAAGAATAGTTGTTGGTCAAAGATGTGAAATTGGCTCAAAAGAGATTTATAAAAAGCTAACTGATAATTTTGGTTCTTTTTACTCTTGGGAATGGAAGATGCCCGAGTTGAATGAAGAGCTTTCTAAATTATGGCTGAGAGTATTTTTTGATTGTGAAGGTTGGGTAACTTGTCGAAGCCATCAAAATAGGATGATTGGGGCAGATTGTGTTAATGAAGTAGGTATTGATCAAGTAATGAGGGCATTAAGGATATTGGGGATTACAGCTAAGGTAAAAAAGAGGAACACAAGAAATATTTTTTCGATATTTATATTTGGAAAAGAAAATTTAATTAAGTTCAAAGAAAAAATAGGATTCTTACACCCTTCAAAGAAAGAAAAATTGGAGACTATTCTAAAGGATTTTGTTATTTATGAGTGGGATTTTCCTTCTAAAAACGAAGAATTATCTAAATTTACTAGATACTTATTAAAACTAAAATCAAAAATTAAAAAAAGCAATGGAATTTTGAGGATAATTTCTAATAGGGAAGCAAATCTTTTAAGATTACAAAAAGAATTAAAAAAGTTATTTGACCTTGATTCAAGAGTTAATAAACGAAGGAATGGAATTGGTACCGTTTATTTTGAGTTGAATATAAATAAAAGAGTTCAAGTAAAGTACTTAATAGATAATAATCTAATAAATGATATAGAGAAAGAAAAATGGATGACTCTTCAATTAAAAAAATAACTGAATTCATATGGGAAGTAAAAAGGCAAGGAGAAATGAATGTGGATGTGAGAGTATTTGCTTCTGAAAAATTGCTTAGGGATATAAAAAAAGGTGAAACATTAAAACAAGCAAGTAATATGGCTAAATTGCCTGGAGTTTTAAATCCAGTAGTTGTGTTGAGTGATGCTCATCAAGGATATGGGGCATGTATCGGGGGAGTATCGGCAATGGACTCGAATAAAGGAGTTGTTTCTCCAGGACAAATCGGTTATGATATTAATTGTTCGGTTCGGTTGCTTCGGACGAATTTGAAAGCTTCGGATTTGGTAGGGAAAGAACAGGAGTTGGCTCATTCACTTTTTAGGAGCGTTCCAAGTGGAGTTGGTCGTGGCGGGAAGCTGAAATTAGATAGAAAAGAGCTTGATGAGGTTTTAGTTGGGGGGGCACAATGGGCTGTAGCTAAAGGTTATGGAACTAAAGAAGATTGGTTGCATATTGAAGAACAAGGAAAACTTGGTGGTGCGAATCCTGAAGATGTTTCGCAGAGAGCCAAAGGTCGAGGGATGCCTCAGTTAGGTTCGCTTGGGGCGGGGAATCATTTTTTAGATGTATTAATTGTTGATGAAATTTTTGATAAAGAAGTTGCTAAGGTCTTTGGTTTAGAAAAAGGGCAAGTCGTGATGTTGATTCATTGTGGTTCTCGAGGGTTGGGACATCAAGTTGCTTCGGATTATATTAAATTGATGGATGAGAAATATGGGCATCCGGATTTTGATAGGGAATTGGTGAACGCTCCGATTAAGAGTGAGCTTGGAAAAAAGTATTTGTCTGCGATGGCGTGTGCCGCGAATTTTGCATTTGCGAATAAACAGTTGATTACTCATTGGATTCGAGAAGATATGAAGCATTACTTCCCGCATTTTAAAGCAGAAGTTGTTTATGATATTTGTCATAATATCGCGAAGTTTGAAAAGTTTGATGGCAAGGAAATATTAGTTATGAGAAAGGGGGCGACTCGTTCGTTTGGTCCGGGGCGGAAAGAAATTCCTTCGGATTATCGGAAAGTTGGTCAGCCAGTTTTGATTCCGGGTTCGATGGGGACGCCGAGTTATGTTTTGGTTGGGACTAAGGAAGCTGAGGAAAAATCTTTTGGTTCAACTGCTCATGGTGCGGGAAGAGTTCGGAGTCGGACTGAGGCTCATCGGAAAATGAGTTTTGAAGATGCGAAAACAGACATGGCGAAGCGAGGAATCTTTGTGGAGTTTGGTGGGAAGAAGGGGATGGTAGAAGAGTCGCCGTTTTCGTATAAGGATATTGATGAGGTCGTTCGGGTTTCGGATGAAGCGGGAATTGGGAAGAAAGTTGTGAGGTTAGTTCCGAAGTTGGTTATCATTGGTTAGAATTTTTAGCTCTTTTCTTACCCTGTAAGAAGTTTCTAGTGAATTTGATTATTTTTCTTACCTATTAAGAATTCTTACCACGATAGAAATATTTATATATTAAGGATTATTTTCTTGTCTAGTATGAATAAAGAAAAAGAAAAAATTTTGATTAGAACGGCCGTGGAGTATTTTGATTCTGGTGAAGAGGAGTCTAAAAAACAAAGGTATAATTCGGCGCTTGTTTTATATTTTAAAAGTCTGATTGCCTTGACGGATTTATTATTATTAAGAAAAACTGGGAATACGCCGTCTTCTCACACTTCTCGTTTTAGAATGTGTCAGGAGAGTTTTTCAGATATTTATAATTTAATTGATAAAGATTTTCCATTTTATCAAGATAGTTATTCTCAACTAATTAGTAAAGAACTTGCGGAGGTAATCAGAGATGATGCACAAACAGTGGCTCAAAAACTTAAAATTAAATTGTAGTTCTAATGTTTTAGATATTGTTCAATTTGGGTCTAGTATTTTTGAAAATTCAAATCCGAACGATATAGATATGGCAGTTATTTTTGAAAAAATTCCTATTAAGGAACAATTAAATGAGGCGCAAAAAATTAAGCAGGTATTACAAAAGAAGACGGGCTTGAAAATTCATATAAATTCTTATGATTTATATTCGCTGTTTGATAAATCTAATTTTGCGCGTGAAGGAATTTTGTTTTATGGAAAAAGTTTGATTACTAAACAAAATTTTGCACAGAGATTTGGTTTAGTTCCGAAAATTCAAATAAGATATGACTTATCAAATCTTGAAAAAAGGGATAAGGTAAGGTTTAATTATGCTTTGAGTGGGCGGGGCGGAAATTATGGTCTATTAAAAAAATATGGTGGAAATTTAATTGCTCCAAAGATCATTGAGATAGAGCCAGAATATGAAAAGATTTTTGTTGATAGGTTGAAGGAGATAACTGAGAGGATAGAAATTAAAAAGATTTTTGGAGGGTAGTGATGAATTAGAGGAGGGGCATATTGAAGCGTTCTTTAAAATTAACGTGGTGAAAAGTTATAATTTGAATATCTCTAAGGATGCGGTGGATGATCCGATGGTTGTTAATATTACATCTATCTCTTGTGGAGAGAATTTTACGAATGGTTCTACGAGCGAGATTGTGGTTGTTGCTTCAGATCTCGACGATACTATCCTTGGAAGTTTATCTGTTGATGGGCATGTTTATCCGTTCGCGGAGGGGGGAATTAAGATTGATTATACTTGGGACCGGCCAGGGAATGTTCAGGTTGAGTTATTCGCGGTGAATAGTCGAGGTGATCGAAGGAGAGTGATTACAAGTGTGATGATTGTTGATGATGACCCGACGGTTGCTGCGAATTATGTCGCGGCGTGTATTACTAAGCCTGCAGATTTCAGTGATATTATTTCTAATAATGTTCGATTTGATGCGAGCACTTCGAGAGGCCTTCAAAATTCTTCAGGGGCACTTACAAATGTTCCAAAAGAGGGATTATATTTCTCTTGGAGATTCAGCGATGGATTGGTTAATCTTAATCATGATGGGGCAACTGAACCAGAGTCTTATTTATTCTATAAAAATTTCATACAGGCAGGAAATAATTGGGCCGAGTTAGATGTTGAGCTGAAGTAGTTAGAGATAATTTTATAACCTTTGAAATCTATAGATATTTTATGAAAAAAGAGGTTTTGTTGTTTTTAGTAGTGGGTCTGTTTATGTTGAATTTTGTTAGTGGTGCGAATATGTTTTATGATGATTTTGAAGATGGTGTTCAGATCCCGGAGTGGATGAATTGGGTTGAGGATATTAGTGGAGTTGGAACATGGATTATCAAAGAAATAAGTTCTTCAGGCCTTGGTAATGGGGAATATGCGGCGCGAGCTTTCTTTTGGTCCGGACAGGTCAGACTTGTTATGAAAAATTCAATCAACCTTGTCGGTAATTTGAACTGTAAAATTTCTTTTTATTCTGCTGCTGTTTGTACAGATAATTGTCCAACTCTAACTATGGACTATTATGATGGTTCTAATTGGGGGACAGTTACTTCAATAGACCTTGCAGGGGCAAAGGCCTTGCAGCATAATGAATTTTCCATAGATGATTCCGATTTAAGTGAAGATGCAAAAATAAGGTTTGTTGTTACTGGAAGTGAGAAAAACGGTTATGTTTATCTTGATGACGTGAGTATTGATTGTGCGACTACGGATATGGAAGTTTCTTTAGATTCCCCTTATTGTGGGGAGTATTTTATGAGGGGTAGCACTAGCCAAATTAAAGTTTCTGCTTCAGATATTGATGATGTTATTACTGGAAATGTCTCTATAGATGGGATAAGTATAATGGATTTCTCGAATGGGGGTAATACTACTTCCCATACTTGGGATAAGGCAGGAAATATTCAGATAGAATTGTATGCGGAGAATGGAGGAGGTTTTGAGAAAAGGAAAATTACGAGTGTCATGGTTGTTGACCCGACTACGCCGGATAAATATCTTGCGGCATGTATGGATGAGCCGTCCGAATTTGTAGACATCACTTCTACTAATGTTTATTTTAATGCGGGTAGTACCCGAGGGCTTATTAATGAATCTGGGACTATCGAGGTAGTGGATAAATCTGATTTGTTATTTTCATGGAAGTTCAGCGATGGTTTGATTAATTTTCATCACGACCCAGATGAATCAGAACTTGCATGGAAATTTTATAAGAACTTCGCAACTGCGGGAGATAATTGGGCGATTTTAGATGTGGAGTTTAAATAGTTTGTTTTGTGGGGGTTAAGGATTTTGTGATGATGATAGAGATTATGATATTTTGGTGTTGGAGTTTTTGGGTTGGTTATGAGGGTTAAGCTGATTGTTGTTATGAGGGTTAAGCTGATTGTTGTTATGAAGGGATGATGCTTGGTATAACCTATACCTAATTCTGGATTAAATTATACCGAAAGATTTATAAGGTATAAATTATACCCATTAATGGTATAAAATACTCTGAGGTTAAATATGACATCAATAGAAGAGCATAAGAAAAAGATTAAGGAACATCTGGAAGAGATTGATGATGCAATTGAAGAAGGGATAGAAAAAAAACCCATAACGATTGGATTTCACTGCTCTGCATGTGTCTTACAATTTCTTGAGTTATACCTGCAAGTTACAGACAAGATACCTATTGGAAAGATAATAAAACATGATTGGTTCAAAAAGCCACACCTAGACCAGAAAAAAGAGCCACTGATTGAGAGAAAACTGTCGGTAGTTTTTCCAAAGAAAGATGAGATTTATTCCCTTATCTATGATTTGGAAGGGGAAAGAAACTCTTTAGTTTATGGAAAGCCAATTGAAAAACAGATTAAAAATGTTTTGGATAATTTTTTAAAAATTAAAGAGATTTTCCAAGAGATGTTTAAAAATGAAAAATTTGAATTATAAAGAATTAATTGCATATGCTTCTGCATTTGTTTCATTTGTAATGCCAAAAGTAGATGTTGATGAGATAATTTTATTTGGGAGTGTAGCAAGAAATGAGGCGGATAAGAAAAGTGATGTTGACCTCTTTTTTGATTTAAAAAAAGATGAAGATAAAACAAAAGAGATATTAAAAAGAGAGCTTGGAAGATTTTACAAATCAAAGATATGCGAAATTTGGGTATTAAAAGGTATAAAAAACGAGATTAATATTGAGGTTGGCAATCTTAATGAATGGAAGCTTAAAAGAAGTATAATAAGTGGGGGTGTTGTTTTATATGGGAAATATAAAAAAGTTCCTGAAAAAATGAAAGGATTTGCCCAGTTTACATTAAAACCAATAAAAGATATAACTAAAAGAAATAGGATAATAAGAAAATTATTCGGAAGGAAAGAGAAAAAATACTTTTCTGAAGGGGCGGTTGAAAAATTATCTGGAAAACGAATTTCTGCTGTATCATTCATTGTTCCAATTGAAAAAGTAAAAGAGGTATTAAGCACATTTGGCAAGGAAAGGATAGATTATTCTTTTTTTGAATTTTGGAGTGATGTTGTGCTATAGGCTGAGAGGTTGTACTTCTATTGGCGTCGGAAATAATTTTTAGTTTAAAATTGTATAAAGAAAGAGATAGGGCAGAAAAATTAATTAGGGATATGAAAGAGGGAACTGAACTAAGACCGATTAGACATTTTTCAAATATGGCGATTATCGGTTATCTGACAATAGTGTTCCTCACGAATTGCATAATTCAGTTGACACATTTTTTAACCAAGAACAGCGACGTTAAAAATCTAAAATTACTCAGGAAATATCTGAATTCCTTGACAGTTACTGTGGTTTATGACAAAAGTTTGTTTAAATTCAAGATTTTAAGCAATGTTTCTCCTGAAATTAGGTCTATTTTGGGGGATTGGGTAGAAAAATACGACGATAAGTCCCTAAAATTGCGTTGGTAAACCCCAACTGTCGTAAGTCGTTAAAATTGCGTTGGTAAACCCCAACTGTCGTAAGTCGTTAGGGGGGGAATTAGTGGTAACTGGCGAAGTTAGGTTATAATATTCGACGAAATATTGTTTTTAATGGAAATGAGCTTAAGGAAAGTTTATCTTTTTTTATTTTGCTAGTTAGGTTCTAGTTGTTTCCGGACATCGCCTTGTCTTGGATAATTTTATAAAGTTGTTTTTTCTATATGGAGTATGAAAAATGGGGGGTTGTTATTTTTAGTTGTTGGGATTTTTATGTTGGGGGTTGTGGGTGCTGCTACATATGATGTTGCTTTTGTAAGTTATTGGGAATTTAATGGTGATGTTAATGACAGTGTGGGTAATAATGACGGTACTATCGTTGGTGGCGCTTCTGTTAGTGGTGGTGTTTTGGTTTTGAATGGTGTGGATAGTTATGTTTCGGTTCCAGATAGTAGTAGTTTGGATATAGAGTTGGGTGTTACCTTGTCTGCGTGGGTAAAGCCAGTTGATTTAGTCGATGTGCAGGGAATAATTACAAAAAATGGACCTTATTTTTTAGAGCTAGCTACGGATAGGATTGGACAAGATGGGTTTGTAATTCATAATGTGACTGGTTGGCAGGGAATGTCTGGAACAACTTTGTTAGCTTCGGATGCTTGGACGCATGTATTATATACGTATGATGGAGGTACTGGGTTGTTGCAATTTTATGTTAATGGGGTTCCGGGAGCTTCAAAAATTATTGGTGGGAATTTACTTCTTACTAATGCTCCTGTTTTTATTGGTGCGCGTTCGGGTACGCCTTCATCTTTTTTTGAGGGTTCGATTGACGATGCTATGATTTTTAATAGATCACTTACTCCAGCGGAAGTAACTGAAATTTATAATCTTGGGACAAAGCATTCTTGTCCGCTACCAGACCAAACAATCATGAAACTTTCTCAACAAAATAACTCTCATGGCGCTTTATGGGATGATACTAATTATGATTGGGATATTTGTTATGATGGGCCGGCTCCTGGGATTCCTCATCCAACTTGTACTGCTGAGAATTCCTTTTTATGGTTGAGCTCGGCAAGTAATGCTCATGCTTCACTTACTGAATCTGTTGATTATCCTATTGGAGTTTGTTATGGAAATTTAGTTTGTCATGCGGTTCAAGATCCTACGGCTTGTGGTGCTGGGGAAACTGCTATTGTAAGATTATTTGAGGAAACTAATTCTCATCTTTCGGATGTGGAGGATACGGATTATCCTTGGAAGATTTGTTGTTCGCTTGGTTCTCAGGTTCGTTGGGAAGATATGGATGGTGTTACGATTACCGAATCTAAGGTTGGAAAAATGGTGAGGATGGTTCAGACGAATACTCTTTCTGGAGATTTTGAGATAAAAGATCAGGATGGTGATACGAGGGGAGATAATGATGATGACATTCGGACGGCTGACGTGGGGGGCGTTATTGTTGGGACAGAGCAGAATGGAGACCTCGTCGGTGTTTGGAAAATAACTCAAGCTAATTTTGATTTGGTTAAGGTGGATGGTGATTTAGCTAATGGGGGTATTGAAGCATACTTTATAGTGAATAGTGAGGAAAGTTTGAATTTGAATATTTCTGAAGGGGGGGTTGATGAGCCTATGAATGTTACATTAGATTCTCCGCCTTGTGGAGAAGATTTTATTCTGGGTTCTACTACTTATATCAATGTCAGTGCCTCAGATCCGGATGATCTTATTATTGGAAATGTTTCGATAGATGGAATAAATGTGATGAACTTTTCGAATGGAGGGGGTAGTATTTTGCATACTTGGGATTGGTCTGGGAATGTTCAGGTGGAGTTATTCGCGGTGAATAGTCGAGGTTATCGAAGAAGAGTTGTTACAAGTGTCATGATTGTCGATGATAACCCTGAGGTTGATGCGAATTATGTTGCGGCATGTATTACTAAGCCTGCCGATTTCAGTGATATTGATTCTAATAATGTTCGGTTTGATGCGAGTACTTCTAGAGGTTTGAAATGTACTAATGGAAATAATTGTGGGACTCCGATTGATTATACTGGTTTATGGTTCTCTTGGAGATTCAGCGATGGATTGGTTAATCTTAATCATGATGGGGCAACTGAACCAGAGTCTTATAAATTCTTCAAGAATTTCATACAGGCAGGAAGGAATTGGGCTGAGTTAGATGTTGAGATAGTAGCTTAGTCAGAGTTATGGTACTCTGTATAGTTAACGGGTGTTATATCCAATTCAGAAAAGATTAAAAGTATTGTTTTATTACTTTCCTTATGAGTATTTTTAAAAGTTTGTCGCATCAAGAAATCTCCTTAGTTTAGTGAGGGGATGAATTGTGCTTCTAGTTGGCAAACTTCGTCGTCAATAAATA
>JAHJSH010000024.1 GCA_018830525.1 Nanobdellota archaeon
AAGAAATCCTCTAATATTCTTTAGAGTTAATGTTGATTTATTAATAATTTTTACCCTCTTCATAACCTATCTAATAGATAGGTTAAGTATTTAAATCTTTTGGAGTAATTTAAAAGTAATTAATCCTGTTCGGAGATACTGTTTAGGGTTATGAAAAGAGGATTAGTTTTGTTAGTGATTTTATTTAGTTTGAGTTTTGTTTCTGCGGCTGATGATGCTAGTGTGTTTGGGCATAAGATGACTGAGATTGCTTGGACTGATTTGAATGCGTGTGATGCGGGGGAGATGATGGTGGGGATATCAACTTCGGGGACACCTTCGTGTGTTTCGGCTTCTTTCAGTTCTTTGTCTGCTCCAGATGGGATTCCTTCTCCAGCGCTTTCTGTTGATAATGATGGGAATGTCGGGATTGGGACTGGGACAGCGAGTCTAACTCAGCCTTTGACTCTTGGAGGATTAAATGATAACGGACTTCTTCTTTCTGGCACTAAACCTTGGATTCAGCTAACTTCAGGTCATGGAGTAGGATATCTCAGAATTAGACAAACGCCAAATGTGTTTGATATCGCTGGTGATAATACTCCTATTACTTTTTCTTCAGGAACTCCTGCAGGAACTTATCCAGAAAGAATGAGAATAACTACTGGAGGCAACGTCGGTATTGGCACAACAGACCCCGGCGTGTATAAACTTAATGTTGCAGGGAATACAAAGATTACTGGGAATTTGGATGTTACTGGGACTAGTTCAAATTTTCCATCTCATTATTATCATAATTTATATTCCGGGAATGTAGTTTATGAACATGCTTTTCCCGTGGGCTATGGCTTTTCTAGTGGAACTACAAAGTTTGTTTGGAGGGCTGGCGATGGGGTGTCGAGCTATAGGACACTTACATGGGATGGGGCTAATGGTGGAAAGCTTAGTGTTGCTGGGAATTTGGATGTTACTGGGACGATAAGTGGTGGTGGGGCGGGTTTGGATGCTGATACGTTGGATGGCATTCAAGGCAGTGATTACACTAGAGAAGATTTAACAATGCTTGGTAAAACAGGAAGTGTTTCTCTTGATGCAGTTACTAATACTGCTGCTGAATGGTCTGCTTTACCAGTTGGCTATTCAAGGATGATATCTTCTGCTATTGGTATAAGTGGAGGCGCACCCACAAACAACCACGGTTATTTTGTTAAAACTGCAAATAGAGATACTGCTGGGGGATGGGGGGGAATTTGGGTAGGATATGGTGCAGGTGAAAATTATATGGGTAGGATTTCTACAAGTGCTAGTTTTGCTTCTTGGGATAAATTATGGAGTGATGCTAATGACGGCGCAGGCTCAGGTCTTGATGCAGATTTGTTGGATGGACAAAGCGGGGCATATTATTTGGATAATGTTAATACCCAATTGTCAGAAGCAACTGTAGAAACATTTGTAGCAAATGATATAGGTACTGGCTATATCCCAAGAGATAATGGAATTAAATTTGAAAATTCTCCTATTTACGCAACAAGCAGTACGGGCAACGTCGGAATCGGAACGGCAGACCCGGGCGTGTATAAACTTAATGTTGTGGGGAATACGAAGATTACTGGGAATTTAGAAGTTACTGGAGCGATTAGTGGTGGGGGTAGTGGAGGATGGTATGTTCCTAGCGATATTAAGGCGACCTCAACTACCCATAATGGGAATTTTGGGGGTTACGATGGGATGTATACCTGGATTCAGAGTAATGGTTGTTCGGGGTATCATGTTTGTGATGGTACTGAAGTAACTCGATATTTACAAACGAAGGATATTGCGGTTGCTAATGGAAGATATTGGTATAATGTGGCTATGGTTCAATATCAGGGGGGGAATATGGATTGTACTGGCTGGCAGGGGAATCAATATGGAATGGTTTATGAAAAAACTTCTAGTGGAGAGAATTATAATTTGGATGGGTGTGGAACTGCTCGAGCAGTTCTGTGTTGTAAGGAATAAATATATTTAAAATTATTCTTCCTTTGGCTCTTCAGCAGGCTTTTCGAAAAGAGCATCAAATTTCTTGGAACCTTCTGTTAGAACTTTTGTGTTAATCTGAATTGTTGCGTTTGAAATTTCTTTTCCTCGGATTGTTTTTCTTAATCTTAATCCTGCAGGTTTTTTGCCTGGCTGTTTTGATAATCCTTTTGGTCTTTTGTGCATTCCATGTCCGTATCCTAAAAGAACTTTCCTTAAGTTAGGTCCGTTGATAGATTTTACTCCACAGAATCCTGCTTTATCTGAAGTCCCGGTGATTTCAAGTTCGTAACTTTTTAGGTCTTCAGAGATTTCTTCACCCTTGATTTTTTCTCCGATTGAATAGCCAACTAGCTTTTCGTCTTCAGTCTCGACTTTGAAAGTCTTTCCTTTGAATCCTACATTAATTTTAAATGCCATTTGTTTTTGACGGAACTAACAGTTCCCTACAAGTAGCCTCCCTTGATGTGGTCAACTTCGTTGTATTTATTTGTTCGCGTGTTCCCGTGCTTCTTTGTCGTTAACCTTTGCGAGGCGTTAATTTCTCTGCACAGTCAGATATTTATTAGTAGAAATTTGGGTTTAAAAAGATTGGGGTTAGTCGAATGATTAATTTAACCAACTTAGATTAGAGTTGACTATCTATTAATTCATTAAGAATAATCGAAAGAGCACTTTGTGAAGGCATATGTTGGCCACTCCCCTCAAATCTTTGGTTAAGTTTTTTTACATAATTTGTTAATCTTTCTTTGGACTCATAAGGATCTTCTGAAGGAAATAATTCTTGGGCGAGTTCATCTGTTAGAAATCTATTATCTATGTATTTTTTCATAGATTTTCTAGATAAATTATACTTATAATTATTATTGTGATAGACCGAGTAGTTTGTGATAGACCTGTGCGGTGATTTCGCAATCGGCTAGTGCATCGTGTGATTTTGTATAATCTATTTTGAAGAAGTCTGCGATAGTTTGTAGGTTGCTTCTAAGATTCCATGGGACTAGGTTTTTTCTTTGAAGGTTTCTCCACATCCACATTGTGTCTTCGGATTCATGATTAAATTTGTGGAATGTTTCGCCCTGGTCGAATAAAGAATTAAGAAATCCGCGATCGAATGCGATGTTATGTCCGACTAATGGGATTTCATGAAGGACGTTTTTTTCTATGAATCTATTTATTTGATGGCAAGCTTTCTTTTGGGGGACTGCGTGGAGTTC
Organism: Nanobdellota archaeon; assembly: GCA_018830525.1. Lineage (GTDB taxonomy): Archaea > Nanobdellota > Nanobdellia > Pacearchaeales > GW2011-AR1 > JAGVXH01. The sequence continues at coordinate 3,216 of JAHJSH010000024.1, forward strand.
ATGTTGGACTAAGTCTATTTTATTGACAGTCATGGCTTCTTTTGTTGTGTTATAGTTATCGTGTTTGACGAAGACGTGACTTGAGTCTAATATGTCCAAGAAATCTTTTTCAACATCTATTAAAAGTAATCCTACCGTTAATGTTTTGTTAATATTCGGAGAAAGTCCGGTCGTTTCGGTGTCGATTACTAACCTCTTCATGTACTTAGAAAAATTTGAGAGTTTATATTTATTTATATTCCCCAGGTCGGATTTTTTCTTCGCTTGAGTTGGGCAATTTCTTGTAAAACTGATTTCTCTTTAGAGGTTAATAAGTCTTTATATTTCTTGAATTTTCTAAATTCTGTCTCAGAAAGATTGGTGTAAAGTGACTCGCCGACTTTTAATTGTCTTTCAAAATTAACTCCAGGTATTGAGATTGCAACTTCTTTTCCTTGTATTGCCTCCTGAACATTATTTTTTTCTTCTTGAATTTCTTTAATTTGACCAATTTTTTCATCATTTTGATTTATGAATCGTTCTCCTTTTTTTAGAATTCCTCCATTAACTTCTACCCCAAATACTGCTGGACTTGAATTTCTGAAAATGAAATCTAAGACGGTTATTTTTGAAATTGTTGGAAGTTCGTCTAGTTTTTTTCTTTCCATTTCTTTCAGTTTATTTTCTTTCCATTTCTCAAAATCTTCGATTAATTTGTAAACTACAGGATTAGTGATTATCTTTATTTCTTTTAGTTCATCTACTTCAGTGTCTTCGGCAAGTTCTACATTGAAACCTAATAGAACTTTATCTTCTTCTGGGAGTGTGTTTGTTAGGTAGATATCTTTTTTTGTTATTGGTCCTATTTTTGCTTTTATTACTGGAATTTGTTTTTGTTTTAGGAGGACTAAAAGTGCTTCTAAGGACCCTAGCGAGTCTGCTTTTACAACTATTCCTGTTTTGTTAGTTTTTATTTCTTCGGAAATTTCTTTTGTGAATTCTTTGGAAATTTTCTCAAACGTGTTTTCTTTAGTGATTACTTGGAAAGGCATGCCTGGGAGAATTTCTTCTTTAGAATTTATCTGTAATCGGATGCCTGTAGCTGCTTCTACTTCATTTTTAGTTTTAAATCCTCTATTAAGTGGTTGAGCCTCTTGGATGTTCCGTATCTTTGTCGCAATTGTTTCTCTCTCCATCGAAGCAATTGCGATTTCATTCTTGTTTGAAAGTTTTCCATCATAGAGAATACATTCCAAAAAATTTGTTGCTTTGTCTTTTTTAACTTCTAATACGACTCCCTTTCCAAGTTCTTTGACTTCGATTCTATTTTTTAAGAATTTTTGTGAAAGGGCAGTGATCATTGCGAGTATTTCGTTTATTCCTTCGCCGGTTTTTGCAGAGCATGGGACCATTGCAACGTTTTTTGTGAAGTCGGTTACTTTTGAATACATTTCTCCGCTGATTCCCTGTGAGTGTAATGCTCCAATTATTGTGTAGAATTTTTCATCGAAATTTTGTTTGACGTTTGTTGCTTGTCGTTCGATCGATTCTGAGGATAAGAGTGATTCACTTGGTTTCCATCCTGAGATGTTGTCTAATTTGTTTAGTGCAATGATGAAGGGTGTTTTATTTGCTTTGAGTATTTGAAGAACCTCCGCCGTTTGGGGTTTTATTCCGTCGTTAATATCTATGACTAGGATTGCAATGTCTGCTAAGGCGCCCCCCCGTTTTCTTAGGTTTGTAAATGCTGCGTGACCGGGAGTATCGATAAATAAGAGTCCCGGAATTTCTAGTGGGATCTTGAATTTTTCCAAGGTTGTTCCAGCCCTTTGTTTAATGTTTTCTTTTGGGAGTGTTGTGAATGAGATTTTTTGGGTTATTCCTCCGGCTTCGCCTTCTTGAATAGAGGTGCCCCTAATTTTGTCAAGTAGAGTCGTTTTTCCGTGGTCGACATGACCCGCAACAGTTACAATTGGTTGCCGAATATTTGTCATAGATAACCAATTCAAATAAGGATTAAAAGCTTTTGCACGTGCAAAAGCTTGTTTTTCCAAAAGCACTGCTTAAAATTACCTAAAACATATTTATGAATTTAACGCTTTCGAGAGCATTTAACTACCTATTTTTGCAAAGGAGTTTAAATTCCTAGATATAAATTTATTGTCTTACACTTGACTTTATTATTTCGACCAAACTCTGCTTTCAGAAACCCAATCTCTTGGAATGCTATAAGATTCGTCTAAAATAGTTGCTTGAGAAATTCTATTATTAACAAATGTTCTTTCTTCATTCCTCAAATAACAAAATGCAATAATAAAATCAGGATCAAATTGATAGATTGCGACTTTTCTCCATTTTACTTCCCCTGAAGATAGACTGTAATATCTAATTTTTACTTTCTTTTTCTCTCGATAAGCTTTTTTTAATAATGTTTTGATACCCTTCTTATTATAGACATATTTTAGTTTCTTTTCTTTGCTGAGTTTATTTAGGATATTTTTTGCTTCCTTGGATTCTGATTTAGCTAAAATCTCTTTTAACTTTTGCTTTTCTATTTTTGTTAGAGAAACCATTTTTAAGTTTTAAACTACAACTTGCTTAATTATTTTTTTCTTTTTCTTTTTCTTTTTTTCAGGAACGTCTAAATAATTTTCATTAGTTACAACAGGTGCTCCTGTTTCTTGCTCTAACTTTATCCTTGCAATCCTGGCAATATTTCCGCCTTTATTTGAAGTCTCTAAATGTTCTTCAAAAGTATTTGGATCTTGAGCCTTTTCAATCTCAGAAGTAGAGGCTTCTCCAAGCATGTTAAATATTATTTCTATATCTGTTATGTGATCTCTTAAATTCTCATTTTTTAATCCTTTAAATTTTTTATATTCTGCTGGAGTCATGCCAAAAGTGGCTTTTGATATTTCTGCTGTTAAAATAGCAAAATCGGTTTCTTGTTCAACGCCCCTATTTTTCCATTCATCAGTTAAATTTTGCCTTATTGTTATTCCTCTTAGTCTTTTATCAATCCAATCTTTAGAATAGCCTTTTAATTCATAAAGTTTCTTCATTCTTTCCTGAGCAAGCTCGGGATTTTCTATTTCTTGCACTCTTTCATAGCCTACTTTTGCTAGCCATGTCTTAAATGGTTCTGCTTTTTTAGAAGGAATTGATTGAATTATTCTGAATATGCCTTCTGTGTCTGCACAATCTGTTTCTCTTAATTTCCTGTCTTCTGCTATTAATTTCAACTGTACGATTTTATCGTACGCTTTAAAACCTTCTTCTTCCAATTTTGTTTTTAGGTCAGTCCAGTATCTTTTAGGGATAGTGCTATCGGTTAAAACTCCAACAATATCTATAATAGAAAAGAACCATTTATCTTCGACGAGCTTTCTTCTTATTGTTTTGCCATTGAAAATAGCTATATGCATATCCTCTTTTTCTTCTTCAGCCATATTTATTTACTTATTTTCAAGTTTTTAATTATTTGCCCGTTATATCATTTATAATAATACTTATAAAATCCAATATCTTTGGGAGATTAATAAAAATAGGCGAGAAAAACATTAAGGGAAGTTTATAGTATTCAAGATAGTTTATTGCAATCAAGATATCCCAAAAGCGATACAATTAGTTGCCAGATATTTGTCATAATTTATTAGGAACAAAAGCGTTTTTAAATATTAATTTGTTAGGTATTCTATGAATTATACGATTGCGAATTTGGAGAAAGATTATGAGTTAGAGCTGGAGCGAATAGTGTCTGAGGTTAAGAAATCTGGTGCGAAAACTGTTTTATTGCAATTACCTGATGGTTTGAAACCTTGGGGTCCAACGTTGTCCGATTATTTAGAAGAGGAAACTTCTGCGAAGGTTAGTCTTTGGCTCGGGGCTTGTTTCGGGGCTTGTGATTTGCCGGATAGTGGTATGGATTTAGTAATTCAATTTGGGCATGCGCCCTGGTCTTAAAATGAAATATGAAGTTTTATCAAATCCTAGTAGGGTATACAAGAGAATGCTTTCGGATATCCGAAGTGCTAAAGAAGAAATTCTTTTAGAGACTTATATTTATGGAAGCGATGTTGTGGGAAGAGAATTCTGTGATGAGCTTACAAAAAAAGCCTTAGAAGGGGTAAGGGTTAAAATTTTAATTGATGCTTGGGGATCTAATGTTCGAAAGAAATTTTTTAAGAAACTAATTGATGCTGGGGGGAAGGTCAGATTTTTTAGAGAGTTTCGTTATGTAATTCATTTTTTTAATGCTAACCATGAAAGGAATCATCGGAAACTTTTGGTGATTGATGGTCATCTTTCCTATGTTGGATCGATTAATATTACTCACTCTTGTCTTGATTGGGAAGAATTAGTTCTGAGAATTGAAGGATCACTAGCAAAGGCTCTTCGGCTTTCATTTAGGAGATCTTGGAAGCGGTTCAATATCTGGAAGATTGCTAGAATGAGAAAGATTTTTCACAAGGATGTCGAGATTATCCAAGATTTTCCTTCAGAGAGATATAGTCCTACTGAAAAAAATTATAGGAGATTAATAAAAAAAGCACGAAAAGAAATCTTAATTAAAACTCCTTATTTTATTCCTTCCAGAGGTATGAGGAAAGCTTTTAGAAAAGTGTTGGCTCGGGGAGTTAAAATTAAGATGATTATTCCAAAAGTTTCTGATTCAAGATTGTCGGATATTTTTCGTGAAAGATATTTGGGGAAACTTAATAAAATGGGATTTGAGATTTATCATTTTCCGAGAATTATGCATTCGAAATTATTAATCGTTGATGACAATTTCTTTTTATTGGGCTCCTCTAATTTGGACTATCGTAGTTTTAAACACCAGTACGAAATCAATATTCTTGGAAAAAGTAATGTAATTGTTGGTTCTCTTAAGAAAATTTTTTATAAAAATTTGCGAAAATCGAAGGTATTTAATTATATTCTCTGGAAGAATCGGGGAATTTTTAAGAGATTGATAGAAAGACTGGTTAAGCCATTTAGAGAATATTTTTGAGTTCGGTAGATATAAATAATTGTTTGTATTTGTTATTTAATGGGAAGGGATATTGGGGTTTTAGTCGATAAATTAAATAATCTGAATAGTTCTTTGAACGACGAGCCTTGGGATTTTAATCTTAAGGGATATTACTTGAGATGCGATTGGAGGAATCGTGATGCTCTTTATATTCCTGGTTGTTTGGTTGTTGTGGAGGCCTTTAATGATGATGAAGATTATTTTAGTTGTGATAAACCTGATACCCTTATGGAAGAAAAGAAGTTTGATGAGGGGGGGATGATTTATATTGAAGGTGTGGATTATCGTGTTGTGCGTGAATTAATGTTTCCGGAGAGAGTAAAAAACTTTTTTAAAAGTTTGCCGCATCAAGAAATCTCCTTAGTTTAGTGAGGAGATGAATTGTGCTTCTAGTTGGCAAACTTCGTCGTCAATAAATATATATTCTAAAAAATATTAAAGAAAGTAGGGAAGTTGACCCTACTTCTT
>JAHJSH010000025.1 GCA_018830525.1 Nanobdellota archaeon
GGAGCGTTTCGGAGATTTGAACAGTTCAAATTGAGCAGCTTTGCTCGAATTTTCTCTGCGGAGCAATTAGAAAATTTTAGAGTGAAGTGCGAATAGGCGGGAGCGTTTACCCATCTTGGCATATCGGAGGGACAGATTTTTGTTTATAAAAAAATAAATGAAACAGAAAAAAACAAGAATTAGCCGATGTCCTGTCCAGTCTATTATATCCTTTCGTTCTCGACAATTATTAAATAACCTATTTTCTTGGACACTGACACCATGAAGATTGATCCTTATAACCACGAAGGGTCGCTGACCCGTTGGAAAGAAAAGGTGCGGGATTCGAATGGAATCTCAGGCATCTCCAGACAGAACTCGGAGATAATTCTGCAATACTTAACCGATATGGAGCTAGGAATCAACACTTCCTTATCTTCTAAAAAAGGTGCGAGAAGTTTCACAAGATTAAACACCGTTAGAACAAGATTGACTTTTTTAGTTAAGAAATTTGAAGAAATTCTAAAAGTTGATGACATGCTTAAATTGACTGAGCAACAGGTCTGCACATTCTTTGTTGACATGAGAAAGGGCGTGATAAAACGGCAGGATGGGGGCAGATATAAGGCAACACGAGACTTTGTTAAAATCTTTAAGGCATTCTGGCACTGGCACTAAAAAGTCGCAAGAAAGGCGGGAAACTCAGTTGAAGATATAACAACTTATTTGGACTCTTCGGGCGAGAAGCCAGAATGGGTATACCTAAATGAAGAGCAAATAAGGAAATTTGCAGATAATTGTAATCCCAAATACAAGACTATTGTTATGTTTTTGTTCGATACAGGAATTAGGGCTCCGACTGAATTAATGAATGTAAAAGTTTCAGACTTATCTAAGGACTTTAAAGAGTTAAACATTAGGGATGAAATCTCAAAGACTTTTGGCAGAAGAATAAAATTAATGCTTTGCTCTGAATTAGTTAAGAGATATATCAAAGAAAATGATTTAGGTGCTGAGGATTATTTATTCAAATTTAGCTCCTATATTGTAAATCGATATTTGAGAAGATTAGCTGAAAAGTTATTTGGAAATGAGAAGAGTTTGGCTGGACAAAAATATTCTGAGCTTACAATGTATGACTTTCGACATTGTAGCTGTTGTTATTGGTTGCCTCGTTATAAGTCTGAGTCGGCTTTAAAATTCAGGTTTGGCTGGAAGAAGTCGGATAAAATCCATTATTATTCTGAAATGCTTGGGATGAGAGACACTATTAGCGAAGAAGATTTATTGATTGATGTGACTAGAACTGAATTAGAAAAACGACTCACAAAATCAGAAAATAAATCAGAGTTATTAGAATCTCAAGTTGAAAATATGAAAAGGCAGATGGCTGAGATTAACCTTCATGTTGAACAAGTCTACAAAGATGTTCAGGAGGCAATAAGATTGAAACTTTTGAAAGTTTGCTAGTCCTTGTATTTGTCGGGCTTATGTTAAAGTTCCTTATTGTAGATCCGACTACAGAATACTGGAATAGTCTTCCCCCAATTCCTGAAATAGTGCAAAGTGTCATTAGTTCAGTTTGGTTCAAAATATCTCTTGCAGTCATAGGATTTTCAGCTTTTATACTCTTGAATATTTTGATTCATAGAAGAATTTTAGAAAGGAAGCTAAATCAGGAATGGAGAGCTGAGCAGTTGGAAAAAGAAGAGAGTAAAGTAAATGGAATACTCAACAAAGATTTAAACAAATTGAACTCTGAAAAGCTGGATGAATTTCTAGACGAGATGAGAGATATTGATGTTTCTTATCAGACAATAAAAAAGTTTTCCTCAAAGATTGACAAAAAATCAGAAGAGGCGGAAAAGTTGTATAATAAGAAATTAGAAAGCGAAGAACTTGAAAGAAGAAACCAAGAAAGAATAAGATTAACAGAAGAGATCGAAGAATTAAAAAAGCAAAAATATGCCGAAGAATTAAAACAGAAATGCAGAGATGACATAATCCTAAAGAAATTAAATCCTTCTGAGAACTGGATATTTGAGTTTGATAAACTTGATCCAAAAGAAGTCGAAGTTTTACAAAATGCAGAATTTTCAAAAGTTACAGAATTTGATCCAATCAACAAGAAAAACACAACTTTTTTAGTAACTCGGATTTTGAATCATTCTCCGACCCATACTTTTCTAGTTGAGAGAATCAAGCAAATGGTAATCAAATATGCAAAGATAAAAAGAGTTAGCCTTCATGAGACTAGAGAAGCCGATATAACTTTTGAGATTGGGAAGACTAAATATGCTTTTGAAATTGAAACTGGATCTTTGCTTTCTAAAAAAGATCAGAGAAAAGAAAAAGTAAATTACCTTAACCGGAAATATGGAAAGAATTGGTGGTTTATTGTTTCTCACAGGGATTTAGGCAAAAAATACAGAGAATTTGGGAGGGTTACAACCAGAACAGGGGTGTCGAAAATCATCGAAAAAATTGCCCAAAAATGACATCGGATTTTGGAGGTGTAAACCAGTCTTTGTCGACGGAAATCGACCGAAAAATAGCCAAAAGAGTCACCTCCGTATATATGGGGGTAAGGGGGTAGGCGGGGAGGAGATAATTAATTGTAAGGTCTAATAAGATTATATTAATTACTAAGTAGTAACAAAACAGAAAGCTTTATAAACTATTTTTTTATAGATTTATTATGGGAAAAAGCATAAAAGTTGAACCTCAAGTGATTAGAGGTTTTGAAGCCTTTATTGCAGATGCAAAGTTATACAAAGCGGTAGCCGAAGCTTCAGCAGAAAAGTTAGGAAAAGGTTCTAGAGCTTATCAAACATTAATGAATGGAATTGATACTAAAAATGGAACTGGTTCACAATTCTTCTTTAATACTGAAACAGAATTATATCTTCCTGAAGGTCAAAGAGTTGCAAGATTTGATGATCTCTCAAAAGTTTATGGAGCTGATTCAACTTTCTTTGATGGAATCTATACAGATACTCCAGAAGTAGTTTTAAGATCTAATACATCTTCATGGAAAAATAATACTCAGATTTTAGAGAATCTTGTAAGTCAGGTAAGGGAAAGAGGATTAGAATTTTCTTCAGATAATCCTTTAGTTCTTTCAGGTCTTAAATTAGTTAGAGACGATAATAAAGACAATCACTATGGAATTTTGTTAGAGATGGAAGATTCAACAGTTGCAGTAAATGACTCAAGATTTGCTTATGGAACAAATAAAATCGGTTTTGGAAATCAATCAAAGACATTATATACAAAGGAAAAAGGGTTGTCTGGGGTTTACTTCGACTGGGACGGCAGTGTCTACTCCGACGATGACGGTTTGCAGAACTCCGGCGACGATGGTCGGGTGGTGGTTTTTAACGCCGAAGGCGTTGCGTCTAAAAATTCAGAGTTTGAAGATATTGAGCAAAAATATCAGACCGGCTTAAAAGAGTTAAGAGCCAAAATTGATGCTAAGTTAGTACAATAAAACATACAAACGATTCTAATTTTTTAAGATTCCTAGCATCTCTTCTAGTAAGAAGGATACGGGCTAGGCCACACGCTCTTTTATTAATACTCTTCGGAGTAGGTAAAATTCATTTGCAACAGTTAGTAAATATATGAAAATTGAAGCAAAGGTGGTAATTGGTAAAAAGAGCTACTCTGTTGTCTAGGGTTTACTTCGACTGGGACGGCAGTGTCTACTCCGACGATGACGGTTTGCAGAACTCCGGCGACGATGGTCTAATGGCCTATCTCTCTGCTAGGAATATTCATGAAAACCTACAAAAACCTCTACGAGAAAATTTATTCCTACGATAATCTTTATTTAGCCTATAGGAATGCAAGAAAGGGCAAAACAAAAAGACCCTATGTTAAGGAATTTGAAGAAAATTTAGAGAATAATTTGATTGACTTTCGATTTGAACTAATAACCTTTACCTATTCTCCTAGACCCTTAGACAATTTTATCCTTAAAGACCCAAAAACAAGAAAGATTTCAAGGTCACATTTTAGAGATAGAATAATTCACCATGCAATCATAAATGTGATAAGGGAAATTTTTGAGAAGAGGTTTATACACGATTCTTGTGCTAATCAGTTAGGAAAGGGCAATTTATTTTCTATTAAAAGATTTGAGACTTTTAGGAGAAAAGTAACTAAGAATTTTACTAGTAAAGCTTTCTGCCTAAAAGCCGATGTTAAACATTATTTTCAGGAAGTTGACCATGAGATATTAATCAAAATAATCAAAAATAAAATTAAAGACAAGAAAGTTGTAGAGCTTATTAGAAAGATATTGAAAAAGAACGCTAGTGGTGAACAAAACAAAGGGATGCCTTTAGGAAATTTAACTAGTCAATTTTTTGCTAATGTTTATTTGAATGAATTGGATTATTTTATTAAATATCAATTAAAAGCTAAATATTATATCCGCTATGTAGATGATTTTGTGATTCTTCATCAAAATAGGGAGCAACTTAATAAGTGGAAGAAGGAGATTGAAAAATTTTTGGCAGAAAAGTTAATGTTAGAACTACACCCTCAAAAATCCAAGGTAATTTCTTTATCAAAAGGCGTCGATTTTGTAGGATTTAGAAATTTTTATCACTTTAAACTTTTGAGGAAAAGAAACCTTCGAAGTATGCTAAAGAAAATTGATACTTATAGGGATAAGTTAGTTAGCAAAGAGAAGATGATGGAAATTTTTCAGGGATGGAATGCCTATGCAAAATGGGCTAATACTTACAATTTACGAAAAAGTGTTTTATCAAAAATAAATAAAATAAATAAACTCAATCTCGACAATACTTAAAAAGTCTGCTAGTCTAGCAACAGCAACGACAAATTAAATAAAATCAAAAAACAAAAACTTGTCCCCACACGATGCCAAGAGTGGATGGTCTACGGCGGGAGCGTTTCGGAGATTTGAACAGTTCAAATTGAGCAGCTTTGCTCGAATTTTCTCTGCGGAGCAATTAGAAAATTTTAGAGTGAAGTGCGAATAGGCGGGAGCGTTTACCCATCTTGGCATATCGGAGGGACAGA
>JAHJSH010000026.1 GCA_018830525.1 Nanobdellota archaeon
ATTAAAGGATGAGTTTGAACTCATATTTGAGAGAACAATTACAAAGTTTGGTAATGGAGCAAAGATAGATGCTCCTAAGAATTTGCTTGGAAGGAAAGTTTATGTTATTCTAAGAAAATAGATTTATCTCACGCAATGCCCACTATCTCTTGTATAATTCGGAAAGGTTCTCGCCTGTGAAACAGGTTCTCGTACCTGTACATCTGTCCAAAGGACTTCAGTGAGCGAAGCGAGTCGGCACCTTTCTAAGACATCTGTTGTAATTATAAAGTTACTATAAACCTATAAAAAAGAAATTAGCTCAAGAGTGACATGGGATGGTTTAGTAAAAAAGAAGAGGTGCCTGAGATTGCTCCTGCACCGTCATTACCCGATCTTCCAAAAATGGAAAGCGAAGCTCCGAAAAATGACTTACCTGAACTTCCATCGTTCCCGAGTAATGCTTCAAATGAAAATCTTAATCAAGAGATAGTAAAATCTGCAGTGACAGACAATTTGTCTTCTGGAGAAGATGGGGTGAATATGGAAATTCCAACGGATTTTCATACTACGAGCGGGCCGTTGGGGGAATATACTATTCCTCCAAGACCTTCTGTAGAAATTTTTCCAAAACCAGAATCTTCGACCCCCATAGTTTCCCAACAAGTAATTCCTTCCATACCACGACCGGCAGCGCCGACATCTCAACCAATAATTCCTCCTGCCCCTAAAAGAATGGCATTGGAATTGAATGCGATAAAAGAAGGCAAACCGATAACAAAACCTATAGAACCTATCTACATCAGAATCGATAAATTTCAATCTGCACAGAAAAATTTCGAACAAGTAAAAGAGAAGGTTAGAGAAATAGAATCTCTTCTTCAGAAAGTAAAAGACGTAAAGTCTCAGGAAGAAAATGAATTAAATGGATGGACTGAAGACATTGAAAAAATTAAGGCACGATTATCCGAAGTGGATTCAGAAATTTTCGATCAACTTTAATATGGGGCAATTAAATCAAAAAGAATTTTTGGAAACTAAGTTTTTCCACTTTGCCTCACTAGAGGTACACCATTTGGGTGCAGTGGGAATTTCTTTTTTCTAAAAAGAAAGAGTCAATGGCATCCGAAGAAGAACTTTATGTTTCGATCAATCCCGATATTTATCGGGCAAATAAACTTAATATTTTAATCAATCAATCAGATTTACTCAGTACTTTAAAACGACTTCAAAATTTGAAGGTTTTGGCAAGACAAAAGGACGACCTAAAAAGAAAAATCCGAAGACACCTGACAGCTATTCTAAATAGTATAGATGCAATCCAAAAAGGAATTCCCACACCCAAGATTCCGAAGGTTGTTGAAAAAAGAAATGCGGAAATAGAACCGCCCGAAGAAGTTCAAGAACAATTTACAAAAAGAGCTGAGATAGAAGAGGAACTCATGGCAATTCAAGAAAAGTTAAGAGAACTAAATTCTTAAAAAGCTAAGTTATCTAATTCTAACATGAACAGAAAACAACTTATCAAAAAGTATATAGACTTCTTCAAGTCGAAAGATCACAAGGAGATTCCCAACGCAAGTTTAATCCCAGAAAACGATCCAACAGTTCTTTTTACAACCGCAGGAATGCATCCCTTAGTTCCATTTCTTCTAGGAGAGAAGCACCCACAAGGAAAAAGATTAGTTAATGTCCAAAGATGTATTAGAACTGGAGATATAGATGAAGTAGGAGATAGCTTCCACCATACTTTTTTTGAAATGCTCGGCAACTGGTCACTAGGAGATTACTTCAAAAAAGAAGCGATTGAAATGACTTTTGAATTTATAAACAAAAAATTAAAACTTCCAATTGAAAGATTAGCTGTAACCTGTTTCGCTGGAGATAAAAATGCCGAGAAAGATAAAGAATCTGCAGAAGTTTGGAAGTCATTAGGATTTTCAGAAGAGAGAATAGTATTCTTAGGGAAGGACAACTGGTGGGATCCTGCAGGAAATACCGGGCCTTGTGGATCTTGCACCGAACAATTTTATTGGAAGCCAAATAACATCCCCGCCCCAAAAGTATTCGACTCCGAAGATAAAAATTGGGTAGAAATCGGAAATGATGTTTTAATGCAATATAACAAAGACGAAAAAGGAAATTATAATTTAGCAAAACAAAAAAATATAGATTTCGGCGGAGGAGTCGAAAGAACAATCACAATTCTTAATGGACTTGAAGATAACTATCTCGCAGACATGTGGAAACCAATAATAAAAAAAATAGAAAAAATATCTAAAAAACCCTACAAAGGAAACGAAAGAGAAATGAGAATAATTGCAGACCACATTAAGGCGGCAACATTCATAATTGCAGATGGAGCAGTGCCTGGAAACGCAGAACAAGGTTACGTTCTAAGAAGATTAATCCGAAGGGCAATCCGAAACTTAAGAAAGTTAGATGTGCCAATTTTAGAAATGGACGCAACAGTTGAAATTGCAAAAGAAGTGATTAAAATATATGATGATTATGAAATCCTACAGAATAATAAGAAAAAAATCCTTGACGAACTAAAAAAAGAAGAAAATCAATTCCAGAAAACTCTTGACAAAGGATTAAGAGAGTTCGAAAAAATGTCCGGTGATAAAAAAATTGATGGGAAAGAATCATTTTTACTTTACCAGTCCTATGGATTTCCTGTAGAGATGATTAAGGAACTTGCAGGAGAAAAGGGAATAAAGGTTGATGAAAAAGGATTCGAAAAAGAACTCGCGAGCCATCAAGAGTTATCACGAACAGCCTCGGCAGGAAAGTTCAAATCAGGATTAGCAGACAATTCCGAACAAACTCAAAAACTCCACACCGCTTGCCATATGTTAAATGAAGCACTACGAGTAGTTCTAAAAGACAAAAATATTTTTCAAAAAGGTTCAAACATCACCTCAGAAAGATTAAGATTCGATTTCAACTTTGATAGAAAATTAACTGATGAAGAAAAGAAAGCCATTGAAGATTTAATAAATAAAAAAATAAAACAAAATATTCCAGTAGAATTAGAAGAGCTAACATTAGAAGATGCAAAAAAAGCTGGAGCTCAAGGAGTTTTCAATTCAAAATACGGAGAAAAAGTAAAAGTATATTCTATCGGAGATTTCTCGAAAGAAATTTGTGCCGGACCGCACGTTGAAAACACTTCTGAAATGGGAATCTTCAAAATCAAAAAAGAAGAATCTTCTAGCGCAGGCGTCAGAAGGATTAAGGCTGTTTTGGAATAATTATTTCTTACCCAATCTATCCTCAATCATACCGAGCCGAGCAAGAATTTGTTCAATTCCCCTCTCCGCTCTTCGGTTAACCCTATAATCGTATTCAGCCTTTATTCTATCTTTCTGTGACTGTCGATTCTGACTCATCAAAATAACGGGGGCTTGCAATGCGGCAAGACTTGATAAAACTAAATTCAAAAGAATAAAAGGATATAAGTCCCACGTCCCAAATAAAACCATTGAAGTATTGAGAATTATCCATAATATGAGGATAACCATGAAACTCAAAATGAAAGTCCAACTTCCTGCCCACTTCGCAATTCCATCCGCAGCTCTTTGTCCAAATGTCTGCGGGATTACCAAATGTCTCAAAATGCCAATTTTATCTTTGAGAATACTATGACTTACACCATTCTTTTCCATAATTATCACAAGAAAAATACCTTTATATAATTAGCGACCCCTAAGCTTTTTTTCGGCCTCGACATATAAATCCCAATGCTTGATAATTTCCCTCCGGGATTTCTTACCCGAATAAACTTTTGCAAATGCTTCAGCGAAACCATCCGCAACCCACCTAATCGCACCCTCCTTAGAATCAATCTCCCGATTTTCTATCTGTTCAAGAACAAATTTGAAATCTTCCATGCTTCTCAGTTGTTCTAGACTTCTTCGCGTATAAATCTTCGCCGCAATTTGCTTACGGATACAATTGTTATCACATCCATCACTAATATCTATCAAGGCTCCTTCCCCGATAGTATGTCCATTCTCTAAAATCTTTTCAATATCCATAGAACCTAATCTTTCTTGCGGAAGCAACTCCCTCAATAAACAATACTCATGCCCACTTTTATCACAATGATAGTCTTTCATTATTCCAGATAAATCGCCACCATCCCAGGTTTCGCTTTCTTCGCTTTATTTTCTGGATCATATTTCCCAGAATTATTCACCGCAAAAACTTCCACAACCTTTCCAATTGCCTTTCCAATTTTCGCAGAATTTACCTTACTCAATTCAAATGGCATAACATAAAGATAGACTTTTTTCTTATCCGAATACTTTTTAATAATCGGTTTCAGTTCCTCGATAATCTTTTCATTTAGCTGACCCTTATTAAGCTCACCAGAGTCATCCTCTTGGGACTGAATTTTTTTCTCATCTACCCCTGGCCATTTACTTATAGAAATGAAATCTTTGTTTCCCAATTGAGACCAAAGTTCTTCGGTGATGTGCGGGCAAATAGGATTAAATATTTTCAAAAATTTCTCTAAAGTTTCCTTAGAAACATTTTCCCTTGAAATCAAATCAAACAGTTCCCGAATCTCAATCGTCGCTTTCCTATATTCAAAATTCTCATAATATCCTGAGACATTTTTGATCGTCTTATTCAACTTAAAGAGTAATTCATCAGAATCCTTGTCCTTCTTCCAATTTTTAAAATACTCAAAAATTCTCCTAGTAAATCTAGCCGAACCATTAATACCACTATCACTCCAGTAAATGTCTTTATCCGGGCTCGCAAGGCTAGAAAGAAAAAATCGAGCAGTATCAATTCCATATTTATCAGAAACAGCCTCGGGTAAAACACAAGTCTCCGGCTTTGACTTACTCATTTTAACACCACCTTCGCCAGATAACATTCCTTGATGAAATAATCTAACAGCTGGCTCATCAAAATTGATCAATCCCAAATCTCTTAAAAACTTTACATAAAACCTCGAGTAAATTAAATGCATACAAGCATGCTCGGCCCCACCAATATACATATCAACTGGGCACCAATATTTAACTTTTCTCGGATCAAAAATCTTCTTATCATTTTTAGGATCACAATATCTCAAAAAATACCAAGACGAATTCGCAAAAGTATCCATCGTATCAGATTCCCTCCGACCTTTCCCACCACATTTAGGACATTTAACACTCATCCATTTCTCATTAGTCTCCAGCGGATTCCCCTTTCCAAACTTAACATTCTTCGGCAACTCAATCGGCAAATCAGATTCAGGCACAGGCACAGCTCCACACTTCTCACAATGAATAATCGGAATCGGAGTCCCCCAATATCTCTGACGACTAATTCCCCAATCACGAAGTTTGAAATTAACAACTCTTCGTCCGAGTTTCTTTTCAATTAAATATTTTGTAATCTCCCTCTTCGCCTGAATATTATCAAGCCCATCAAATTCTCCAGAATTCATTAGCGCGCCTTCATCTGTATAAGCCCTATATAATTCATCATAATCTAATTGTTCTTTTTTAATACCCACTTTCAAACCAAACTTTTTTGCTTCCTTGCTTTCTACTTCATTATCCCAACTAAAAATTTCAGATTTTTGCTTTGAATAGATTAATATCTTTTTTATATTTCCTTCTGAATGAATATACCAAGGACCTCCAATAAAATTTTCCTTAGCTAAATTAAATACTTTATCAACATTTTCGGTATAAATTTTTGATAAACTATCATAATCTCTAACTTCTCCAAACTTTTTGACATTTTCATAAAATTCTTTTTTAAGAGATTTAGTTATAGTAACTATCGAAGTTCTCTCAGGTTTTATCACTTGCTTAATATCAATCTTATATTTCTTAGCAAATTCAAAATCCCTCTGGTCATGAGCAGGCACCGCCATTACCATCCCAGCCCCATAATCAGCAACGACAAAATTCCCAGCATAAACTGGAACCTTCTTACCATTCGCCGGGTTAACAGCATAACTCCCAGTAAAAACTCCTTCCTTTTCTAAATCCCCAATGTCCTTTTCAGAAACCGATTTCAATTTCTTCAAAAACTTGTCAACATCCCTTCTCTGATCCTTTGTAACCAACTCATCCAATCGGGGATGTTGTGCCGCCACAACCATAAATGTAACTCCAAAAATCGTATCGGGACGAGTCGTGAAAATCGGCCACACATTTCCTTCAGTAATCTCATCAAATAATTTATGAAACTCATGCGTTCCCATATCCCCATACGTAAAATGCCCCTGATTTTTCAATTCAATAATCTCTCCACCAATATCCTTCTCAAAAAGCTTAACACTTTTCTTACCATCTTCCTCTTCATTATTAGAAGTAAAAATAACAACCTCGCCAACATTCAATCTGACACATTCATTAATCTTATATTCATAAAAATCCTTATCACTACCATCTCCCTTATAAGCAATTTTCCACGGCGCAACCAAAATCAATTTCTTTATCTTTCGTTTTATGTCCCCCAACCATCTAACCAGAAACGCACAGCCACAACTATGACCAATTAAAACGCTATTTTCATCAATATCTAATTTATCAAACTCCTTTTTCCATTTCTTATAGTCTGGAGCCCAAGGCTCTGGCATCAAAGGAGCATCTACTTTAATATTTCTTTTTTCCAATTCACCCTTAAGCCATAATCTCCAATGTTTTTCATATGTTCTAGTCTCGGGGTCTCTTGGCTCATTACTATCGGGACACCCATGCACAAGCACAACATTAGAAATATTTCCATTAATCTCAAAATCAATCTCAGTCCCATGCGATTTCCCAATCCAATTCTTCTGCATCGCCTTCGTCCTATCCGGCCAATCCATTTTATCCAAATTCTCATACAACTCTTCCGCGTACTCAGTCGTCTTCAAAAACCATTGCTTCAATTGTTTAACCTTAACATCAATATCTTCATGCCTCCAACATTTCCCATCATGAACTTGCTCATTCGCCAAAACAGTATTACACTTCGAACACCAATTAACAGCCGAAGTCTTCTGATAAACCAAACCCTTCTCCAACATTTTCAAAAAAATCCACTGGTCCCATTTATAATAACTAGAATCATGCGTCGACAAAACTCGACTCCAATCATAAGAAAGCCCAATAGCCTTCTGCTGCTTCACAAAATTCGGAATCGACTTATTAGTATAATCAATAGGATGCTGTCCAGCTTCAATCGCCGCATTCTCCGCCGGCAACCCAAGTGAATCATAACCCATAGGGTGCAAAACATTAAACCCGCTCATCCGCTTAAACCGCGCAATAATATCCCCAATCGTATAATTCCAAGCATGCCCCATATGCAAACCACTCCCAGACGGATACGGAAACATTTCCAAAACATAATACTTAGGCTTCTTAGATTTCTCATTAACCTTGCCCGAAGCCGAAGGTACGTCTTGAGCGTAAAAAACTTTTTCCTTTTCCCACGCATTCTGCCATTTCTTTTCAATCTTCGCAAAGTTAATTTCTTCCATACTATTTAATGCAACTTTGTATTTTTAAAATATGCTATTGATGGGATATAAAATATACAAGTCCTTTTTCAAATGCTTCTTCTGATGACATTGCTTTAGGGGTTAGCCCTTTTACCGAGATACACATTTCTTCGGTTTCTTCTTTTGTTGGAATCCCTTCGTTTGGTGTGCAAATCATTAATTCAATTAGTCCGTCTGGGTTGCCATAAACCAAAAATCTTCCACGAACCCAATAATCCCCCTCAAACTCGCGCTCTCTTGCTAAATAACCTTTTTCTTGTTTCTCAAAACATGTTAAATGAAAGTTAAGAGCCATTTTAAACTCTATCGGTATTAGTGAGAATAAAACTTAAAAGGGGGAAGCAAAAAGAGTTGATTTATTTAGCGAAGGATAATAAAAGTTGGTTAAAATTATCCAAATGTCTCAGTATAAGTCCGGCTTACTTATCCAGGGATCTTAAGTACGAAAATAGAATTCTTTCAGAAGAGATTTATCTTAATCTTTGTAAAATAGCTAATGTAAACTTTGAAGAACATATAGTGGATAAATTGGAAGACAATTGGGGGCAGTCCAAAGGAGGAAATATTTCTTCAAGAAACACTAAGGATTTTGCACACTCAGATGATAAAGAAGACTTAGCAGAAACAATGGGCATTATCTTAGGGGATGGCCACGTAAGTGAAATAAAAAGAGAAAAGAAAATCCGAGTTTATTGCATTCGTATAGCTGGCAATTCCAAAACGGATAAAGATTATATTTTTGGGTATATCCCAGAATTGTTTATGAAAGTTTTCAATGAGAAGGGAAGTGTTATGACTGCTCCGAATAGAAATTGTGGATACTTTACTATATATGGGAAAAATCTAATTGAATATATTAAGTCATTAGGAATAAAGAGTGGGAATAAAAAAATGAACAATCAAGGAATCCCCTGTTGGATAAAATCAGATAAAATACTCTTGGCTAGATGTGCAAAAGGGCTAATAGATACGGACGGCTCAATCCATAAAATATCTAGAAATAATAAAAATTTAAGAATAGATTTCACAAGTAAAATCCCCCAACTTCTAACAGATACACATGAAGCTTTTGTTTCGCTAGGATTTAATCCATCAAAGATAATTTGCGAAAATCATTTTTTTCTTTCCAGACAAAGTGAAGTAGAAAAATATGTACGAGAGATTGGATTTTCCAATTCTAAAAACTTAAAAAGGTACTTAAATTTAAGAAATAACTAGATGCTCCTGTAGTCTAGTGGCCAAGGATTCCGCCTTCTCAAAGTGGGAAATCTGAATCGATGAGATTTTAAGTTTCATGCCCTCTTGGGCAACCATTTAATCTCCATGGAATTTTCACTGGAAATCGGCGGTGACCCGGGTTCAAATCCCGGCGGGAGCGTTTCGGAGATTTGAACAGTTCAAATTGAGCAGCTTTGCTCGAATTTTCTCTGCGGAGCAATTAGAAAATTTTAGAGTGAAGTGCGAATAGGCGGGAGCGTTTACCCATCTTGGCATATCGGAGGGACAGA
>JAHJSH010000027.1 GCA_018830525.1 Nanobdellota archaeon
TCCATAAAATTGAATCGCCGCTCCGGAAGAATAATCTTTATTAGTATAAATACCGAACTGAATATCCTCTGGTCCTATAAAATTCAATGCCCTTACATTTCCTGCTACGCTAAGAGGTACATCAGGTGCCGTCATCCCAATCCCGACATTACCATCATTATCAACATAAACCGCTTGAGCCGGAGTTCCATCTAATGCAGCCAAAGAATTTCCTAAAAAAGGACCACAAGCCGCCGTCCCCGAACTACTTATCCCCGTGATAACTCCACTACTACAAGTACTTCCATCCCCCCAAGCAATCTCAGTCATCTTATGCCCAAAAACATCCGGGTTCGAAACCGCAGAAACAAAACTCAAACTAAATAAAATCACTAACAAAACTAATCCTCTTTTCATAAATTAAACAAGTTCTTCACATTATTAAATATTTGCTCAGCAACTTCATCTTCGCCAAGCCCTTTAATCTTCGCAATCTCGCCAATCGTAACCACAACATTCGCTGATTCATTCCTCTCTCCAGCAACGGGCGACAAATAAGGAGCATCAGTTTCAGTCAACAACTGCTCAAGCGGAACCATCTCCACCAACATTTTGAAATGCTCAAGCCGGGCAATCACTGGAGGCACAGAAAAAAACCATCCATTATCAACACCTCGCTTAATCAAACTTTTCTTTCCATTAAAACAATGCATAATTACAGCTTTCATTTTAAGCTCCTCCAAAATATCAATCGCATCTTCCTCTGCCTTCCGAGAATGAATCACAACCGGCTTATCAATTTTCTTCGCCAACTTCAAAACCTTCCTAAAAACTTCTTTCTGCTTCTCCCGCATCTTGCCCGATGAATCCGGAACTTCTGGAGAAGTTCCCAACTCAGAGGGTACACTATTACGTGCAGGTCTGCTATAACTATTATAATCCAAACCAATCTCTCCGATAGCAACACACTTATCAGCATTCTCTTCAATCCAAGCCAACTCTTCATCGACGTCAAACTTGCCGACCCTGTCCGCTTCGGCGGATGCCATCTGGGCAGGAGGCCTCGAAGAGGTTCTCGCACCTCCTTGGTGTACACCCTTGGGGGCTATCTCTCGCAGAAAACCTTCACTCTCGCCCGCCTCGACTTCCTTAGCCAAAGCATCAATAGGATAAAGCCCAAAAGAAACTTTCACAACATCATATTTCTCAGCAATCTCTAAAGCAACACGATTCGTCGCAGGATTAACCCCCGATTCAATAATAAATTCCCCGCCAGCCTTCTTAAATCTCTCAATAACTGAATCCAAATCCTTCTCAAAACGAGCATGCTCGAGATGTGCATGGATGTCGACTAGTTTCATAAAACCACCAGAAGAAAAGAGTTTATAAAAATATCAGAAATAAATTTTGTAGATAAAAAAGTAAAGAAAAATTTTGAAGAACTAAAAGATTCAAAATCTGAAGATAAACTACTTTACAAATAGATATGCCCGGCATTTGAAGATTTAGAAGAAAATGCTTTTTGTGGAATGCAAATAAAAAAGAAAATAATACCAAAAACTTATTTAGAAAAATATCATATAGATAATCTCTGGAAATATGATTTACCAAAAGGGTGGAGGCTTATTTATTCTGTTGCAAATGGGCAAATACATATTTTATCTATTATTCTCGAATGGATGAGTCATAAAGATTATGAAAAAAGATTTAATTATTAGGTAATTAATTTTCAACCTTAGACTCGCACCAAACTAAATTTCTAACAAATCATTTAACAACAATCAAAATACTCGCCCCCCTAATTATTCTCAAAAACTAGTTCGTTAACCCTACCTCTTTATCTCTTTCCCATCAACAATTAAAGTACTCGGTCTCCCATCCAACTTCCCAACACCGATTACAATATCAACCTTATCGAGAATCTCCTTAGCAATATCACTAATCATAACTGCAAAAGGCTCGCCAACAAAATTTACTGAAGTCGTGATAAATGGAACGCCCGCCTTCTCAACCAATCTTGTAAACTCACTATCTGGAATTCTCACCCCAAGAGTCTCAGTCGAAGAAGCATTCATCAAAAATTTGGAGTCTTTCTTTTTCAAAATCAAAGTATAAGGTCCAGGCAAATATTTTTCCAACATCTCTTCGGTAACCTCACAATTTTTCTTAATCCATTCCACAGAGGGAGCAATAACACTCATCGGCTTCCCAGAATCTCGATACTTCAAATCCTTAATCATCTTAACAGACTCCTCATTAGTCGCATCACATCCCAAGCCATAGATAGTATCTGTCGGATAAATGAAAACCGCCCCATTCTTAATATCTTCAACAAAGTCCATAAGAATTAAAAACATCCCCTCCTTAAAAATCTTATGATAGAATACCTCGCACTCCTTTTAGCAATCCCACTAGGATTAGCATTAGCAAGTGTTACAAAAGACGAAAAAAAGATTTATTCCAAAGCCCCTTATTTTCCGATACTTCTTTGGACACTCGCAATCGCCGCGGCAATCTTCTTCACATTAAACAAACAAATCGCGATAACTCTCACATTCATATTCCTAACAACTTTCGTCTGGAACCGAGCTTAAAATCTCCTTAACAATTTCTTCAGGATTCTTCTTCGTAGTATCAATCACCAAATCAAATTTCTCTTCACACGGAAAATCAATATCATAACATTGCTTATACCGAATCTTTTCTGCCAAAATCCTCTTCTCAAGATATTCTAATGCCTCTTCAACCCCAAAATACTTTTCTCCTTCCCTCGCCGAACCATGAATTCTTTTAGCAGCCTCAGATAAATCAACTTTCAAAAAAACCTTAAAAGAATCAGAAATAAAATGAAAACCCAATCGAGAATCCATCACAAAATTTCCCCCACTAGAATTCAAAGCCTTCTGTCGATTATCTAATTCAAAATCAATTTCCTTATCCCCCTTAGCAACTTCAGTAAATTCTTGCATCGTCAATCCACGTTCAACGGCCATATCCCTCATAATTTTTCCAACAGAAAAATATTCAATCCCCAATTTTTCCGCAAGCATTTTAGCAATCGTACTCTTTCCCGAACCAACAATTCCCGAAACAGTTATTTTCATAAGATGAATTTCGGAGACAATCTTTTTAAAGTTGTTGAGAAGATTCCGTCTTGTTGAGATTTTATATCTCAATCCAACAAATCATACAACCCAAACTTTAAAACTTTTCCGATGAAAAGTTTTCCATGAATTGTCGAAGGCAATACTTTAAAACTCTTATTGTCTAAATAAAAAGATGGCATTTTATCTCATAGGTATAGGGATGAATAAAAAATCAATCGGAGCGGATGCCTTGGAAACTCTAAAAGCTTGTAATAAAATCTACTTAGAAAATTACACTGTAAATTTCCCCTACACAATAAAAGAACTTCAAATATCCGTTGGCTTAAAAATAGAACCTCTTGATCGTTCAAAAGTAGAAGGATTAGACTTTCTAGACGAAGCCAAAAAAAAAGATGTTGCCCTCCTAGTTTACGGAGACGCGCTCTCCGCTACGACCCACATAACAATCATTCAAGAATGCCGAAAACGAGACATCGAGTACAAAGTCTTCCACAATGCATCTATCCTAACAGCCATATCTGAAACAGGATTACAACTCTACAAATTCGGAAAAACCGCGAGCATGCCCAACTGGGAAGAACATACAAACAAACCAACCTCCTTCATGAATTACATAAAAGAAAACCAATCTATTAAGGCACATACATTGCTCTTAACAGATATTGGACTAGAACTAAAGGACGTGATTAACCAGCTTCAAGAAGCCGAAAAGTTATCCATCGAAGACGATACTAAACTCTTCGCTCCGCGAAGTGCGAACGCAAGAGAGCAATCAAAGAATAAACGAGCGACAGCTCGACAACTAATTCCTAAAAAAATAATCGTCGTCTCAAATGCAGGAACAGAAAATCAAAAAATCTTTTACGAAACCTTAAAAAATTTGAAAGACAAAAATATTAAAATGCCATTTTGTTTAATCATCCCAGGAGAAATGCACTTCATCGAAGAAGAAGCCTTAGAAGAGATAAAAGAATGATAGTAAAAATAATCATAATGCTCGTAGCAATCTGGATATTATTTACCGTAATTATCCCCATTCTGATTATGCCGAATATTTATTTTATAAAATTAAGAAGAAGGAAAACAAAAGAGATAGAAAAAATTTCTAGAAAATTAAAGGACAAATCAAAAGAAAAAACTCTCAAAAATGTTTATGACTATATAACCCAGAATTACACAGGAATAGAAGAAAGATACAAATTAGCTAATTATTTCAAATTATTTCAATATAATGTAGATTGGAATCTAAAACATAAAAAACAATTTCTTGCATGTCATCTACAAAATTGGATGACGATAACATTACTTCTTAACACTGGACAATTCACCAGAAAAGAAATAAAAAAACACATTTACGTCACAAGATATCTCACGATACACCAATACCTAATTGTAAAAATAGATAAACAAAAATTCAAAATCGACCCTTTCTTTAAGGAATTCAACAAACTTAAATACTCTGAATCCCATTAACATTAATGATTCCATCCAAAAACAAAAACAAGAAATCAGAGAAGACAAAAAAGAAACATGTCAAAGTAAGAATTGGAAAAGGAAGTTGTGCAATTTGTGATTAATTGTAAATATTAACCTAAAATTCTCATGTGATTATTTTAAAAGTTATGGAATGTAAAATTGAAACTCCCCGATTAGAAATAGAAATTGGAGATATAACCTATGAAATTGAATTTGGCCAAGTTCAAATAGAAATAACAGGTAATTGTAACATGAATTGTCAACACTGTAGGGCCTCACATCAGCTTAAAAAAGATATGCCAGTAGAACAAATTGTAAAAATTATAAAATTTGCTAGACAGTTTAGCCCAAATTATAAGGAGATCATAATTTCTGGGGGAGAACCACTAATTCACAAAAATTTCTTCGAAGTTTTAAAACAGGTTCGTGAAAATGGGGGAGAATCAGTAACATTAACAACTAATGGATCTCTTCTTACAAAAAAACACTTAAAATTAATTGAAAGTTTATCTTTCAAAAGATTTCAATTATCTATAAGTTTGGATAATCTTGACTCTGAAAAACATGACGAGTTCAGAAAGCATAATGGGGCATTTCAAAAAGCCGTAAAATCACTACAACTAATAGCGGACAGCAATATCCCAAATATCCTTTCTTCGATGAGGTCTACAATTCAAGCATCACAAATCAGAGAGATGGAAGAAATGGTTAGATTCGCAAAAAAACTCGGATGTAAACGGGTTAGTTTTTCTGCAATACATCCCTCAGGAAAGGCAATAAAAAGAGAAGATCTTTGGATGACCCAAGACCAAAAATTAGAATTTTTAAAAGAAATATACAGATTAAAAGAAGTTTTTCCAGACATAAACGTGACCACAAATGACCCCCTAAAATGTCTTCTCCGAGGAAAAAATGATTTGGGGGGGAAGGAGAATTAGTTTTTGATGGTTGTGGGGCAGGAGTTATCACATTTAATGTAAATTCAGATGGAATAATGACCCCCTGTGCATTACTTAATATTCCTATGATGAATATATTCCCCATGACTATTGAAGAAATGAACGAAAAATATAAGGCAAATCCTATAGTAAGAAATATGTTAACAATGAATTTAAAAGGAAAATGTAAGGATTGTTCTAAGAAATATCAATGTGGGGGATGTCGAGCACGAGCATTAATTCAGAAAGGAGATTATTTAGAAGAAGATCCTCATTGTTGGAAATAAATAATTTTACTAACAACTAAATTTAAATAACTCCTCTAACAAGAAATATTATGATAAAAGAAATGACTGAAGAAGAAATTCTGAAATTTTGGGAAGAAAAGAAAATTTACGAAAAGTCCAAGGAAAAGAATGCGGGCAATAAAAAGTTCTACATGATGGACGGTCCACCATACGCAACAGGCCACATCCATATGGGAACCGCGCTAAACAAAATTTTAAAAGACATAGCAATGCGTGCACAGCGACTCCAAGGAAAAGACGTCCTCGATAGACCGGGCTATGACACTCATGGAGTCCCAATTGAATTCAGGGTAGAAAAAGAAATTGGAGCGAAAACAAAACAAGACATTGAAAAATATGGTGTGAATAAATTCATTAAAAAGTGTAAGGAATATGCAACAAAGCACATTGGAATAATGGGTCCCGAGTTCAGAAACCTTGGAATCTGGATGGACTTCGATAATCCTTACTTAACATTAGACCAGAAATACATAGAAACTATCTGGGATACATTCAAAGAAGCAGACAAAAAAGATTTACTTTACTTAGGAAAATATCCTGTTCATGTTTGTCCACGTTGCGCGACAGCAGTTTCATTCAACGAAATTGAATACGCAAAACAAAAAGACACTTCCATCTTTGTAAAGTTCAAATTAAATGACCAAGAAAATACTTATCTAATAATTTGGACGACTACCCCTTGGACACTCCCAGCGAATACAGGAGTAATGATAAATCCAAATGTAACTTACCAACAAATAGAGATTTCTTCAGGAGAAAACTGGATTATAGCAAAAGACTTAGTGCAGAAAATTATGGGCGATTTAGAAATTGGATTCACAGTTAAGAAAGAATTCGTTGGAAAAAAAATGGTCGGATGGACTTATAAGAATCCATTATCAAAACATATGAAACTAGAAACAAAGGACGCATACAGAGTTATCCCCTCAGCAAGATTCGTAACAACAGAAGAAGGTACCGGTTTAGTACATTGTGCACCTGGCCACGGTAAGGAAGACTATATGGTAGGAATAGATGCTGGAATAGATGCCCCTTGCCCTGTAGACATTTCAGGATTACTAACTGAAGAAACCGGAAAATACGCAGGAAAGAAGGCAAGAGTTGTAGATGCTGAAATCATAGAAGACCTCGAAGCAGACAATGCACTAATACACAAATTACCTTTCACGCACGACTATCCATTATGTTGGCGATGCAAGTCCCCGCTCCTAGTGTTATCTCAACCACAATGGTTCCTAAAAATTTCAGACATCCAGAAAAAACTTTTAAAAGAAAATGAAAAAACTAATTGGATCCCTAAATGGATGGAACAAAGAATGAAAGCCTGGTTAGATGGAATCTCTGACTGGCCAATCTCAAGAAAGAGATATTGGGGAACACCATTACCAATTTGGACTTGCGACAAATGTGATAAAAGGAAAGTAATAGGATCTGTAAGAGAGTTAGAAAAATTGTCCAGACAAAAAGTTGGAGAAGTCCATAAACCAGAGATTGATGGAATAATAATTCCTTGTTCTTGTGGAAACAAGATGAAAAGAGTTAATGAAGTTTTAGATGTTTGGTTCGATTCAGGAGTCTCAAGTTGGGCCGCATTAGGCTATATGGAAAATAAAAATCAGTTTGATAAATTTTGGCCAGCAGATTTGAATCTTGAAGGAAAAGACCAAGTAAGAGGTTGGTGGAATTCACAATTCATTTTGTCAGAAATAAAATTCGGAAAAAAGCCATTCGAAAACATTATGGTTCATGGAATGGTCCTCGATATGGGTAAAAAGAAAATGTCGAAGTCCGAAGGAAACGTTATTGCACCTTCAGCAATAATCGAACAATATAACCGAGATTTCCTGAGGTATTACTTTGCAAAAATTTCTAAAGGAGAAGACTTCTCTTTTCAGGATAGAGAATTCAAAGAAATAAGAAAAACATTCATGATGTTATCAAATATAGCTAGGTTTGTAAGTCAACTAGAAGTTGTAAAACCAAAAAAAGCAATCGAAGATAAATGGATTCTATCAAGATACCATCGAACAATTCAGGAAGTAACTGAAAGCTACAATAAATTCAATTTTCCCGAAGTAACAAGACTCCTAGATAATTTCCTAGTAAATGATTTATCAAGAACATACATTCAAATAATTAGAGACCGGGCAAACGAGACAAAAAAAATTCTAGAAGAAATCCTTTTAGGAACTATAAAATTATTTGCACCCATCGCACCATTCACGACAGAAAAAATATGGCAAGAATTAAATCAAGAAGAAGAATCAATTCATCTATCATTATTGCCTAAAGCTAATATGAGAAAAGTCGATAAAGAACTTGAAGGAAAATTCTCAGTAATTTTGGAACTAATAGAAAAAGGCCTTGCAGAAAGGGACAAGAAAGGACTCGGCCTCAAGTGGCCCCTCACTAAAGCAATAATAGAAACAAAAATAAAACTCTCATCAGAGCTCGAAGAAATAATTAAGGCTCAATTAAATATAAGGAAAGTAGAATCCCAAATCGGAAAAGGAAATTCTATAAGTCTAAACACCACCCAGACCCCAGAACTAGAAGCGGAAGGTTTCGCGAGAGAGATATCCCGAAAGATTCAGGCAGCTAGAAAAGAAGCAGAACTATTTAAGACCGACTCAATAGAGCTAATAATCGACTCTGAATTCAATGAAAAGTTAAAAACCCAATTAGATTTCATCAAAGAAAGGGTCGGCGCAAAGTCAATCTCCCTAGAGAAATCTAAGAAAAAGTTTAGTCACTCTGAAGAGGGAAAAATAAAAGGGAAAAGTTTCACGGTATCCTTTAATAAAATATAGTTATCGTCGATAAAACCTATTTTTCACCCCTCAAATCCGAGACAATTTGAAGAAACATTTAAATACTATCCAGCTTTAAAACAAGTATGATTGTCAAAGAGGAATTTTTGAGTAGACTGAGAAAGATTTTTGACCTTAATTTGTATGAGGTGAAAGTATGGACAGCACTATTATCTAGGGGAACTTCGACCGCGGGAGAACTCTCTTCAATTTCTGATGTACCTCGTTCAAGAACCTATGACATCTTAGAATCCCTAGAGAAAAAAGGATTCATTGTAATGAAACTTGGAAAACCAATCAAGTTTGTTGCCCTAAAGCCAGAGGAAGTAATTGAACGAGTAAAGAAAAATCTCATAGTTGCGGCAAATGAAAAATCAAAGAGGTTAGAAAGATTAAAAGGAGATGATGTTCTTGAAGAATTAAATGGAATATTTACTGATGGAATCAAATTCGTTGAACCAACAGATTTATCTGGCGCATTAAAAGGCCGACAAAATATCTATAATCACTTGGATATGTTAGTAAGAGAGGCACAGAATACAATCACCCTTGTAACAACCGCAGACGGACTAAGCCGAAAATTAGAAGTTCTTTTACCAAGTTTAGAGAAAGCAAAGAAGAGAGGGGTTACAATAAGAATTGCCGCACCAATAACTGAAGAGAATAAACAAGTAGCCAAAGACTTCATGAAAGTAGCTAAGGTTAAGGATACTGAAGGACTCAAGGCAAGATTCATGGTAATCGATAGCGAACAATTAATGTTCATGCTTCTTAACGATGAAGAAGTTCATCCAGCCTATGATGTCGGAGTTTGGTTAAACACAGAATTCTTTGCACAAGCATTAGAAAGTCTTTTTGAAATTGCTTGGAATAATTTCAAAGCTATAAAGTAATCTTAGCATCCAAGACCCTTAACATAAACAAGACCTTCACCCGTTTCTTCTATAGAATTACAATACCTCGATAAAACATTATCATCGTCCCTTCCCACCCATTTCCAATAACAATCCTCACAAATCTTCTTCTTATTTCTCCCATTATCATCAGTAATAGTCCTAAATGATTCATTAATTAATACTACCGGATCATACTTATTATGACACTTAGGACATTCAATGTAATCTTCACCCAAACTTCTAAACTCATGTCCCTTACCTAATAACACTATAAGTTCTAGATCATTCATCATCCACAGGGGAGATAAGTCTACCTTACATTAGTTGCAATAACAAATACATTCTTGATAGCTACAACAATTGTTGCAGGAACAAAAATGACTAGTAGTGCATCAAGCATTCTTTCCAATACGGGGAATACACCTATGGAATTCTGTCCGAATGCACTAGCAATAATCAAAGCAATTCCAGATAAAAGAAACGCCCTAACCTCCTCGCTATTAACATTCAATAGGCCAACAACGATACCGATTACAACTAAAACGGAAACGACCTCCGGCCTCATAGTTCCAAGAGATGCAAAAATCACCGCAAGCAAAACTCCCAATAGGAAAGCCCACTTACCTGCATGAAAATTTTTCATCACCTTTTTTACCATGACAAATAATATACAAATCTCTTTATTAATGTTTCTACATGCTTTCAAGAACATCAATCCCTAACAAATCCAAACTCTTCTTCAAAGTAATCCTAAAGGCATCGACGAGCTTTAACCGAAAACCTTCTTCTTCACTTCCTAAAACCGGACACGAATGATAAAACTCATTAAACATCTGCGACAATTCAAAAGCATAATTAGCAATCAAGTTCGGAGCCAAATTTTCATAAGC
Organism: Nanobdellota archaeon; assembly: GCA_018830525.1. Classification (GTDB taxonomy): domain Archaea; phylum Nanobdellota; class Nanobdellia; order Pacearchaeales; family GW2011-AR1; genus JAGVXH01. Next base: position 10,405 of record JAHJSH010000027.1, read on the forward strand.
CTTAGCAACAATTTCTTCAAACGAATTAATCTTTTTCAACAGTCGAACTTCTGAATCCTTCAAGTCCAAAATCTTCACAGCTTTTTTGGACTTAACCTTTCTAACAATACTCGAAGCCCTAGCATAGCTATACAACAAATAAGGGCCCGTATCTCCTTCGAAACGCAAAGCTTCTTTCTTATCAAAAACAATTGTCTTTCCCATATCCTGTTTCAACATCGAATACTTAATCGCCGCAACGGCAATAACTAAACTCCTAGCGTCCAACTCATTTTTACTAAGGCCACTAACTCGTTCGCTCAAACCTTTTCGAGCATATTCAACAATTTCCTTCTTAAAATCCGAATACAAAACATTATCTCCCGTTCTCGAAGACATTTTCCCCGTTGGCAACCTAATCAAACCATAAGCTCGGTGTTTCAACTTATCAACATTTTTAAACCCCATCAACTCAAGAGTCTTAAACAATTGCAACATATGAAGATTCTGAGCATCAGCAACAACATAGATCCCCTTATCCAATTTATAATCCTCAAATTTCTTTTGAGCAAGAACAATGTCCTTAGCAGAATATAACGCAGTTCCATCACTTCTCAACAAAACCCAAACTCCCAAATTTTTATCCTTATCATTAGGCTCACCAGAATGCTCAGCAGAGTAGTCCTTTGAGGAGTCATCCCTCCGGGACAAATCAATAATCGTCGCCCCCTCATCAACTTTAGCAATCCCTTTCTTAACCAAATCCTTAGCAGCCTTCTTTCCCTCCTGCTCGACCTCAGACTCAAAATAATATTTATCAAATCCAGTATTAAGATCCTTATAAATAATCTCCAATGCATCAAGCGACAACTTCCGAGTCTCCTTCCATAATTTATTTAAGGCCTCATCCTCGCCAGAATCTAATTTCCAATTAATCTCATTCACTTCTTCTTGAAGTTTCTCGTTTTTCGTCAATCTTTTAATAGCGTCGACATAAATGCCTGCAATCCAAGACTCATCTTTCTTCAACGATTCTTTTTTATGATATTTGTTATAACACCAAATCCATTTAGCAACATGCATCCCCGTGTCTCCCTGATAATTTGCTCGAATAACACTATTTCCAAAAGCCTCTGCCATCCTCGCTAAACTCTCCCCAACACTTGTCCCCCGAATATGCCCCACATGAAACGCCTTGTGAGTATTAGCTTGCGAAAATTCAACCATAATTTTTTCCCCCCTAGCTTTTTTCTCAATAACCCCGGCTCCAGCCAAAACTCCCTTCGCCAAAATCTTCTTATCAATAAAAAAATTCACATAAGCTCCATTAAAATCAACATTCGAAATTCCTTTTGGCAATTCCTTTCTAAACTTCTTCGCTAAATCTTCCGCAATTTTCATTGGATTACTCTTGAACTTTTTGGCCAATCCAAAACACGGAAACGCGAAATCACCCATATCTTCCTTTGGTGGAATCTCAACCAAATTCTCAACATCCCCCATCTTTAACCCAACCTCTTTTGCAATTAACTTAACGACAATATCTTTCATTTGTTTTTCTCCATGAAAATAAATGATCGAAACATTTTCAATGTTACTTTCATAGAACTCCTTAGAAAACTCAATTTATTAAACTTTGGAAACCGAGACCTGCAAACCAAAACGGTTATAAATAGATTACACCTAAACAAGACATGGAAAGCGCAATCTGGGTGATGGTTTCAATTCTAATTCTCATAGTAATCCTCGGAGTTTTAGCTGTAATGATGGCAATTGACAAAAAGGGTAAAGGTCCAGATTATTACATAATGTTTCTTATCGGATTAGTGTGGGTCCCTATAGGAATTATTATGCAAATGAGGGGGGATTCATCAGCGTTTTGGGTAATTGGTTTAATATTTTTAATCGTCGGATTCGGTCACAAAAAAGACTGGAAAAAGAATCGTAAACCTTTTAGTAAACTAAAGAAGAAACAAAAAAGATTTGCTTGGATAGTAATATTACTTTTAGCACTCATTATCTTGATAGGAATAGCATCCATTTATATCCGAAATAATGGAGTAATTTAATTACCTCTTAAAAAACAGCCCACTTCTTTTCAACCTTCTGCTCACGATCCAAAACCGAACCTTTTTTATTAATCCTCGGACGACCGCTTTCCTTATCTTTCCGAAGAGTGATATCTAAACTCTCAAGCAAAGAACTTATTCCTTCTTCAAAACCACGAATCCCCGAGGCTTCCCCCTGAACAGTAGACTCTCCACTAAAATTAATAATACCATCAGCCAAATATGAAACAAGCAACAAATCATGATCAACAACAAACGCCGTCTTCCCTCGCTCAACCATAATATCCTTAATCGACTTCGCAACTGAAATCCTTTCCTCAACATCTAAATAAGCAGAAGGCTCATCAATTAAATAAACATCCGCTTCTTTCGCCAAACATCGAGCAATTGAAAATCTCTGTAACTCCCCACCAGAAAGTTCCTTTAACTTCTTTCCCTGCAAAACCCCAAGATTAAACACCGATGCCATTTTTTTATTTATCTTCTCTCGAAACATAATATCCCGAACAAAATCTTCACTATCACTAAACAAATACTGAGGTTTATACGAAATATGTCCTTCCAGGGCCTTGTCACCAGACGCGAAGTTCAAATTAAGTTTTCCCAGATTAGTATCCAACTCTCCGGCCAATGCTCGAACAAACGAAGTCTTCCCAGTTCCATTCTTACCTAAAATTCCAATCACATGATTCTCATGGATTTCTCCAGCATCGACCTTCAATTTAAATCCGGACTCGAACTTCAAATCAAACGCGGGCCATTCTGCGATCTTAGCCCCCCCCATCAGAGGATTCTTAGTAAAATTAAAATTCAGAGCCTTATCTCGGATTCTAATATTCTCCTCTTTCAAAAATCCATGCAGATAAGCATTCACCCCCTCTTTCGAACTCTTGACGCCAGACACAGTACCAAAAGCTCCCTGCCCTCCAAAGAAGATATTCAAATAGTCTGTAAGATAATCAAGAATCAATAAATCGTGTTCAACAACAATGAGAGTTTTATCTTTAGAAATCTCCTTTAAAAAATCTGAAACTCTAAGCCTTTCCCCAATATCTAAAAATGCTAAAGGCTCATCAAAAAAATAAATATCTGCATTACCAAGTGAGGCCGCAAGAATCGCTACTCGCTGTAATTCTCCGCCAGATAACTTATTCATTTTATGATTCAAAACCTGAGAAACGCCAAGACGTTCAGCTAATTTTCTAATCTGAGCCTCATCTCCCCGTTGCCTCAATAAATCAATTGCCCGAACATCAACAGCCAACTTAAATAAATTCTGGGGCTTATACGAAACAATCTTCTTATCCAAATTCTCAAAATACCTAAGTATTTCATTCCCTTTAAAAAATTCCCTTATATCCTGTTCACTCGCTCTAGTCTTACCAAGATTTATCTTTTCAGTCCCGGCTAAAATTTTAATAGCAGTAGACTTCCCAATCCCATTCCGCCCAAGAAAACCAAGAACCGAACCTTCCTTCGGAACCGGCAAACCATAAAGTGCAAACCCATTTTCACCATATCTATAAACTAAATCATCTTCACTCACCGAAGGCAAATTAATAATATCAATCGCCTCAAACGGACATCGTTTCACACAAATCGCACAACCAATACAAGTATTCTCGTCAATCGCCGCCTTCCCCGCAATAGTCACACAACTATCTGCTTCCTTCTTTTCGACCGGACAATATTTCTTACACTCCTGCCCACAAACAGTCGGCTTACACTTTTCCTTATGGATTATCGCTAGTTTCATATTACTACCTAGAATTATTTAGTTTTAAAGTTATCCAAGATATCATTTAATCTCATAAATTAAATAACTAATACCATTCAGTTTTTCAACAAGAAGATATTTTTTTAAAAAATTCTTAACGACATTACAACATCCAATTTATTCTAATTCATCCTTCTTTTTGAGCTATCGGAATTATCCGCACCAGATTTTTCTTTTTTCTTTTTTTCTGCAACTTCACGTATAATTTCACTAGTCAAATCCTCAATCTCATCTCTGTCTACTTTTTCCAAATCTCCATAAAGTCTTGTTAACGGCTTCTTTTTTTCTTTGGTATGTTCTAAAAGATTTTCCACCATATCTTCTTTATCTTCTTCTTGTCCCTTAAAAGTTTGTTCTTCTATTCTTTCAACAAATTCCTTTCGAGATTCTTTCATTTGTTCTCTATCAGAACCATGCATTCCACTCCCGACTAAATCTTCTTTTTTAATTTTCAATATCTTCTTTTTTAGCTCAGGAATATCTTCTTTAATTGTTTTCCAAACAACATTCAAATCAATTCCAAAATAATGGTGGGATAATTTATTTCTCATACCAATAATATCGCTCCAAGGAACTTGGGAGTATTCTTCTTTAAAATCTTTAGGCAAATTATTTGAAGCCTCTCCAATTATCTCAATTGATTTTATTATAGCTTTTTGTCTCATGATATCCTTTTTAAGAATCTCCTTATTCACCCCCTTAACAAAATTCTCAATATCCAAAATATTATTCAAAATATGTTCAATAAAAATTTTTGATTCTTTCTTAGTCATATTATTCTCACCTCCTCATTTAAAATACTCTCTTTTAAGAGAGAGTTTATTCCCCCATAAGTTAGCAAATCAACTTTTAGTTTTATTTTATTCTCTAACTCACTTTCTAACCTAACAAGTTTTAACAAACCACCATCAAACTCAATCAAAATATCAATATCACTATTTTTTTTCTGTGTTCCACGAACAAAACTCCCGAATATTCCTGCCTTCTTTATCTTAAATTTTTTCAAAATCTCAATTATCTTGGGTTTTAATTTTTCTAATTCATTTTCTGTATTTGTCATTTTATTTTTTCTTATTTAATTTAAATTTTCTTATTAAAAACTTGCTTCAAACCTGCAAGCTTTATCTCCAAATTTTATCATCTTCTCAAAAAAAGGAGCAATCTTACCTAATAATTTTTTATCATCAACCACTAAAAAAATTTTTTGCCATCTTATAATTCTAAATAACTCTTCCTATTTAAACATTATTGCGTTAACACTTCATCCCACATTCCGGACAAAACTTCTGCCCCGCTTCTATCGGCCAACCACACTCACATTTCCGAATCTTCTCCACCCGCTTCTCCTCAACAACTTCATAACCTTCACGACCAGAAAGCACCCTCCCCAGAATCTTCTTTACCTTTTCTTTCTCCTCGCCTTCCTCCTGATATTTCGTCAAATCAAATCCATCCATTTTTGTTTATCAATAATGGCTCGAAGCTTCTTTGAAGCTACTTCCATTTTAGTTTACGGAAATGTATGAAGGTTAAACCAACCTACTTCCATACAAAATATTATTTAGAAGCTTTTATAAAATTAACTTCTCTGCAGTATACATGAAAGAAAGATGCGAACTCTGCAAGGAAGAAATCAAGACAACATTCCTAGATAAATTAGACGGAACAGTAATCAAAACGGGGGGAGGAGAAACCTCAAAGAAACATTTCGTCTGCTCAGCTTGTCAGAAGGAATATCGGGATAAATTAAAAGAAAAATTATAAGCCTATGGCCGGGATCAAACCGACGACCTCTTCATTTTTCGAGAGTTTTCTTTTGAAAACATGAAGATTCTTCGAATCTACTTTACGAGTGAAGTGCTCTATCAACTGAGCTACATAGGCATAGCATGCCCCGCCGAATTAAACATCTCGGTAGGGTATAAAATAAAAAAATTAAATCAATTTATTAATCTATCCCTGACAACCATACAGTTAGAATTCATCAAGATAGAAAAGACATGCTAAAATCCATTATAATAATCTTAAAAGAATTTAATATAAATCCTCAAATTGTACGAGAATACAAAAAGAAAGAGAAATCTAGATATTATTTCAATATCACGGGATTTAAAGAATACTCCAATTTTTTCAAAATTATCGGATGCACATCACCTAAGAAAAAGAAAGAATTTGAATTACTAATAAACAAAGTAAAAAATAGTAAATATCAAAAAAATAAAACTTCAGTATAATCATCGACTTCTAACTACACCAATTCTAGGACAATATTTTCTAACAGGGCAAATAGAACATTTAGGGGACACGGTAACACATATCTCCTTCCCAAACAAAACAAATATTCCATTTAATTCCTTCCAAAATCTTTTTGGAACCACCTTCATTAATTCCATTTCAGTTTGTTCGGGCGTCTTCGTTTTAACAAACCCCAATCTATTCGAAGTAACATGGACATGTACATCTACAGGAATCACCGCCTGCCCAAATGCAAAAGCCAAAACAATATTTGCAGTCTTCGGACCAATACCTTTTATCGACAATAATTCTTCCCGAGTCTCGGGAACTTTTGAATCAAACCCCCCAATCAAAACCTGAGAAACATGCTTCAAGGTCCTTGCCTTTTTTCGATAATGTCCTGAAGAAAAAATTAATTTTTCCAATCTGGGAATTGACAACTTAACAATTTGCGAAGGTGTATCTGCGACAGCAAACAGCCGATTAGAAGCAATTTCAGTATTCTTATCCTGCGTACGTAAAGAAAGCAAACAAGCAATAAGGACTTTAAACGCATCCGGCCGAGTTCTCATACGATTCAAAGTAGTCTTACCTTTCTTGTAAAAATCTTTCTCAAGAATTTTCATAATCTTAGATATATTATTTTTCATAAGTAAATGTGGGGAGGAGGATTCGAACCCCCGTAAGCGTAAAGCTACAGAATCTTAAGTCCTGCCCGTTTGGCCACTCCGGCATCCCCACATACAAATAAGCAATAAAAAGGATATAAAAGATTATCTATAGCAGGTGAGTCGATTCGCTTCGAATGAAAATTATACAAAAAATTATTTTCACGAGATGCAAATCATGAATAGGGATTTGTTCAAATCATGTCCAAAAAATAAAATAGCGAGAGCGGGATTTGTTCAAATCATGTCCAAAAAATAAAATAGCGAGAGCGGGATTTGTTCAAATCATGTCCA
>JAHJSH010000028.1 GCA_018830525.1 Nanobdellota archaeon
AGAACAGCACTGACTCCGATTGACTTTTTCTCGACTCTGTCAGAGATCATATCGACCGCCGCTTCTTCTTTGTTTGTTGTTACTTTTATTATGAAAAACATTTTATTTTTATTTAGCTCCAAACTTCCAGTCTCGCACGTGAAATTGATTTTTAAAATTTCACACTACCACGACACCGCTCGCTACTCCCTAATTTTTTAAGAAGCAGTGATAAATACTTAAAGATTGGGGTTTATAAATTTTTGTTTTAAAATAAGACAGTCCGAATAATTCCAAACTAGCCGACAAGTTTTGATTCTATTCGAATAGTGTCCGAAAATTAATACTTAGAAATAACCCTAAATATAACTTTTCTGGCTTTGCACCACTCATGTCCAGCTACCATTTTCTTTTTGAATTGTGGGAGCAAATGTCTTCCCTTTATTTCTATTACCTCTATAATTCCTTCTTCTTTCTCAATCAAAAAATCTGGTTTAAATCCTCTTAACTTGGTATTTTCATCCCAGTAAGGAATTATTATTCCGTGATTCTTAGTCCACTTCTTAACAGAATCATCTTTCTCCAATTTTTTCATTAGTTCTAATTCCCAACTTGAATCATAATATTCAAAACTATATGGGCTTTTCTTGGTATCATCAAATTCTCCATGTTCACTTGTCGGCATTTTTATTTCCTCCTAAAATTCCTTTTACAATTGGTTCTGTAAAGTTCTTTCTTATTTCTTCAATATTTTCTAAAACAATTTCAATTTCTTCTCTTCTCACTTCTGAAAGATTTTTTCCATTAAATAATTTTAATTTAATATGGTCTAAAATAACATTATATAACATTCCTTTTTTTAATCCCCCAAAACCATATTCTAACAAAAGATTTGAAGCCATTTCAACTATCTGCTCTTTGAATAGTTCTTCAAGTTCTTCTCTTGATAATTCCTTTTTCTTTTTTTCGTCTTCTTTAACATCAATATCTTCTCCAGATAAGATTTCCATTCTTCTTTCTTTGTCAACATAAAGTTTTATCATTTGCTCAATTTTAGTTTTACTTATAGTCCATTTATCTTTATCATATTTCACAGAATCTAAAATTTGTTTCCAATTCTTAGAAATCTCTTTTTTAGGAACTTTCTTCAAGATTGCATCAAAATCTATTTTTGTCTCATACTCTGGAGCAGGGATGTCTATAAGATTTTCAGGTCTTACTAATTTTTGTATTTTTGGAGTTGTAGGAATATCTTCATCACCCAAAACATCTTCCGTATCAACTTTTCTAACCCCGCTTGCACCAACTTTTCTCCATAACCAGTCATGTAATAATTTTGGATGGTCAACAACTGCAAGAATTTGTCTTTCATCCCCTTCCCTAATTTTTCTCAAACCCCTTCCTATAACTTGTTGTCCATAAACTTGTGAGACAAATTTTCTCAATAATAAAATAACAGAAACAGGGGGGACATCCCAACCTTCTCTCAACATCATAACACTAATAACAACTTCAAAATCAGTCCCTAATTTACCAAGATTCGTTGCTGCTTCTCTTGCAGTCAATGGTTCTCCATTTAGTTTCCATCCAACATTATCCTCAGCAGTATCTTGTGTAACAAGCAAAACTTTATCTCTTCCAAGATTAAATTCCTTATTCAAGACATCTCTTACTCTTTTTCCTTCTTCTATTCCCATTGTTACAATGAAAAAAATAGGTTTATACCTTTCCTTTGCTCTTCTTTTCTGTTCTTCAAATCTTTTCAAAGCAATAGAAATTTGTTTCTTCATAGGTTCTGAATCTATAATCCACTGAAATGGTTTTACATTTGATTCAGCCTCCCTGAATTCTTTATCAAGTTCTGTCACTTTTTTCTTTTCTCCAGTAATTTTGTTAGTATAAGTAAGCTCAACAATTTTTGCATCTGGCTGATAAACTACTACTGATTTTATTATGCCATCATCCAATGCTTGTGCAATTCCATACTCCATAATCATTTCAGAATCTAAGGGTTTTCCATCTGCTCTTTCTGGTGTTGCTGTTGTGTCCATCCTGAATGATGTTTTGTTAGTAAGTAATTTCAAAACTTTTGTATATTCAAATGCAGGAGTATTATGTGCTTCGTCGTTAAATATAGCAAAATCTCCTACCTTGTTAAGAAACCAGTCCAAATTTCTTTTTCCAGCAATGTTGCTTTCATATAATTGATGAATATTGCCAATTATAATTCCAGAATCCAAGATACCTTGTGGACTTGTTCCTTGTCCCATCATATGTGTATTAAGTTCATTTTCAAGATGTTTGAATTCAGTTGGGAAAAAGTCAAATTGTTTGAAAACAGATTCTTCACCTTTAATAACTAAAAAATCTCTTTGTAATCTATCCTTTACAATTAAGTTTGGAACTAACACAAGAAATTTATCGAGATTGTGACTCATTTTCAACCAGGAAATACATGCTCCGATAATTGCTGTCTTTCCTCCTCCAGTAACAATGTTTAATAATAAATTATTTTTTCCTAAAATTTCATAAGAGTAAATAACTCTTAAAACAGCATCTAACTGGTGCTTCCATAAATTAAATTTTTCAATCTTTTTTTTGTCCTCACATAAATGTTCAAGAAATCTTCGTGTGTTATCTTTAACCCCATGAAAATCTTGTTTCCATAATTCAAATTCTTCTCCTAAATTTGTTAGTTTCATTTTATATTAATCTCCATTATTTCAATCTTTTCACCACCTTCGTCATCCTGAACTTTACACGCAATTTTCTTTTTACCAGATAATTTAAATTTGTAGTTTACTTTTAAAACTGGTTTTTTATTCTTCATTCCTAAAAAGGAATATCCTGCTGTTGAAATAAATCTTTCCCCATTATAAGAGAAATCCCATTGAACATTAATTATTCTTCCAGATTGATTTAATGAAACTGATTCTGAAACATCAAACTCATATTCTAATGAGTTTATCTTTTTGTGGGATATTCTAACCTCTGGTGGTAAAATAAACTTTAAAAGATTTTTATATTCTGGGTGTTTTGAAGTTATATGTTCTTTGAATCCATCTGATTCTATTGGTATTAGTTGAAGTTTAACAAAATCAATTGCTATTGCATGTTGTGCTGCTAATTGTTGAGCAACATTTTTTGCTCCTGGAGTAAAACCCCATCCAATCATAGTTCCCTGATGATGATTTCCTGATTTTATTATATGTTTAGAAAATTCAACTACTTCTTTTTCTGTTATTGATTTTTCCTGGGATGGACTTCCAACGAATATTGGGATTGCTTGTTTGTATCCATGAATCAGCCCTCCTATGCTTGTTAGTCGTCCATTATAAGCAGAGATAATAAAATTTCTAAAACTATCTTCATTTAATTTTATTAATTCAGGAACTTCATAAATCCCCCAACTTTTTATTTCTATATCTGGAGTTTTTCCAAGTGTATGCTGAATTTCTTTTTGATTTCCGTTTTTTCCGAGAATGTCTCTTAATATTCTATCTCTTGAAACAGACACTGCAATTTTTGAAATATCAGAAGCAATCCATCTTCTCCCTAATTTTTGAGCAACAGCAGGAGTTGTTCCTCCACCACAGAAGAAATCAGCGATAATATCCCCAGGTTTTGAAGATGCCCTAATAAATTTATCTAATAACTCTTCAGGTTTTTGAGTGGGATATCCTATTCTTTCATTAGCTGTCCCTTGAACAAAAGGTATATGAAAAACTTCGGTTGGTTTTCCTTCCTTTAAATAAGCTCTTCTTATAGTTCCTCCCTTTTCATTATATAATTTATATCTCCTCCCTTCTTCATCTATCTTATCATATCTTTTTACTGCTTTCTCATCATATTCAACTAGTGTAGCTTTATCATCAAAAGAATATTCATCTCCTTTTGTGTAAAACAAAATTATATCATGTTTCCTAGGATAGTTCTTTTTTGTACTCGTGGGACCAAAATACTTCCAAACTATTTCATTTCTGAATTTATCATATCCAAAAATTTTATCCATTTCGCATTTTACATAATGAGAAGCATGCCAATCAAGATGCACATATATTGAACCTGTTGGTTTCAACAACCTTTTCATTTCTAACAATCTTGCATTTAGCCAAATTTGATAACCAGTCATTCCACCTTCCCAAATATCTGTAAAACTTCTAACTTCATTTGAATCTCCGAAGACAACATTATAGTTTTTTCCTGAAAAAAATGGAGGGTCAATGTAAATTAAATCAATTGAATTTGAAGGTAGTGCTCTCATCACATGAAGATTATCTCCAAAAATTAATTGGTTAGGTTCTAAATCTTTATGTCCTAAAGAAATTCTTTCTGTTGTTTGAAATGGAAGAGAAATTTTAGGATAAATTTTTCTGTATTGTTCTTTTGAGTCACAACCAAGTGGAAGTGTATCTACGGGAATGTTTCCAAATCTTACAGGAGTTTTGAAAAACTCTGCTTGTTCTGGAATTTCAACATTTATTTCTTGTTCGCTTTCTTTTATTTCCTTACCTGCTTGGTGTTGCCATTCTTGTAATTTAATATTTTCTTCTTTCTTCTCTCCCATAGTATTCGGACAGTTATTGTATATTAATTACTTTTCGGACTATGTTTTTGCTTAAACAAACGACTTCATAATTATCGAAATCAAGAATCCGAGAACTCCAAGAATTAAAATCCCAATCGCGGAAATTTTTGCGATTGTAGTATATTCGTTCTTTGATGGCTTCTTAAGGACAAGCCATACTCGTTTCGATTTCGCGATGAAGCTCCTTATATTTTCTGATAGCGTCATAAATTAAAT
>JAHJSH010000029.1 GCA_018830525.1 Nanobdellota archaeon
CAAAGAAGTAGGGTCAACTTCCCTACTTTCTTTAATATTTTTTAGAATATATATTTATTGACGACGAAGTTTGCCAACTAGAAGCACAATTCATCTCCTCACTAAACTAAGGAGATTTCTTGATGCGGCAAACTTTTAAACCTTTCCCCTAGTACCAAGCAATCAAAACATTTATAAAGTATATTTTCTTATATAAATCATGAAAAAAGAGGGGGTTAAAATTGGTTCTCCATTTGTAAGAGAGAGTGAAACTCATGAAAAAATTCACATCCATTTAAAGGAACATCCCCGAGGATTAACAACTCAAGATATCGAAGAACAAACAGGAATTTCTAGAAAGGCTGTTGAAAAACATTTACAAATGCTTTTATTTTCTAATGATATTTATATGAAACAAGTTGGGAGTGCAAGAATTTATTATCCAAATCACAGATATCATCATTTAGATTTTAAGTATTTTGATTTTGGCAAAAAAAGATTTTATATTGATTTAATTGATAATAATTATGGAAAATCTTTATTAGTTCAACAAAAAATAAAAGAAGGAGAGAAATGGATAATGAAAGGGAGTGTGTTTATTCCTTTAGAAGCTGCAAAAGATTTTTTAAGTAACTTTAAAGATTTAATGAACTCTAAAAAATTAAAAGAGGAGATAGCAAAAGGTTAAGATGGAACCACAATTATTTCTTGAAAATTCTCCCGCACTGAAACTCAAAAAAGATTTTTTTAGTTATACTTTTGAAAAAAATAATTCTGTTGAAACTAGGCATGAAAAGGGTCAATACTTTACTCATAAAGAACTTGTGAAGATGATCCTTGATCAAGTCCCCATAACTTCTGAAAGTAAAATTTTAGACCCTACTTGCGGGGCTGGGGCCTTCCTTATGGAAGCTTTAAAGAAGGGAGATATTACCAATATCTATGGGGTGGACATAGATAAAAAAGCATTAGAGTCCTGCAAAATGAATCTTGGCTCTAAATCTACAAATTTAATTGAAGAAAATTTTATAAAAGAAAAAATCTTTGAAAAAGAATTTTTTGATGTAATTATTGGGAATCCCCCCTTTCAAAATTTGAGGGCTGATGGTTTAGATTATGATCCTTATTATCCTATTTATCAAAAAGTTACTTCAGGAATTGCAAATTCATCTACATTAGTTTTAGCAAAATCTTATGAATTATTAAAAGAGGGAGGATATTTAGGATTTGTTTTGCCTAAGAATTTTATTAGGGTTGATTCTTTTAGAAATATAAGAAAATTTTTATTAGAAAATACTAGGATAATTTCTATAATTGATGTAGACCATCATTTCAAAGATGTTAGATGCGACCAAATTTTAATGATACTTCAAAAAAAAAGATTAACACAAGAAGAATTAAAAAAGAACCTTGTAAGTATCACACCTTATAAAAAATTAATAGAACTTAATAAGCAGGAAGCATATGGTATCATCCAATCTGAATTTTTTAATTATGCTTTTTATCCCTTATTTTATGATCTAGAAGTTAAAAAAATAGCAGATAAATTAATAAAAATAGGTAAAACCTTAAAAGATTGTTCTCAAATTTTTAGGGGAATCTCAATCGGTTCATTACATCTTAGTTTATCTAAATCTAATGGGCCCAACTTAATTAAATGTTATAGGGGGGATTCAATTAAAAGATTTGGTTTAAAATATTATCTTTATTTAGACGAATCTAAACTTATCCCAACAGAAATAAAAAAATTATCAAGATTATTAAAAGAAAAAATTGTCATCCAAAACATTTTCTCAAAAGAAGGAGGGGTTTTTTTAAATTTTAGTAGTTCTGATGAAGTTTCTTTAGATACTGTAACAAATATCATTCCAAATAAAGATATAAATCCATTTTTATTAATGGGGATATTAGGATCAAAACTATCAAATTTCTTTTTAATTAATGTAGTTTACCTTAATTCAAATTTTACTATGCACACGGATAAACTTTACATAGGAACAATACCAGTAATACTCCCCGATAAACAAAAAGAAGATTTAATTCAAGGACATGTTGAAAAGTTGATTGGAATTAAAGACAAATACTCTCCTGAATTTAATGAAACCTATGCTAAATTAAACAAAATAATATATCAGATTTATCAAATAACAGGTGCTGAGATTAAGACAATAGAAGAATTTTTAAAGGGAGCTATGAGTAAAAAACACCATGGCTGAAAAAATGAATGATTTTAATGGAAAAGAATGGCTTCAAAATTCCTTTTCTATTTGGAGAGATATAAAAAAAAGTAAGGAAGAAAGAGCACTTAAACATCCAGCAATGTTCCCAATAACCCTCGCTGAAAAATTAATTAAAATTTATACAAAAGACGAAGATAATGCAATTGTTCTAGACCCCTTTGTAGGGGTTGGATCTACTCTGATTGCAGCACAAAATTTAGGTAGAAAGGGGATTGGAGTAGATTTGAATAAAGAATTTTGCAAAATTTCTAAAGAAAGAACTAAAACAGGATCTGAAGTTAAGATATATAATAAAAATTCGAAATATCTAACAAAATTTATTGATGAAGGCATAGATCTTTGTATAAATTCTCCACCCTATTGGGATATTTTAAATCAACGAAGAACTGCAGATAAAAAAGATTCTATTAATTATTCAGATTCAAAAGATGACATCGGAAACATAGAAGATTATCAGGATTTTTTATCTGAATTAAAAGAAGTGTATTCGGGAGTGTATGAATTGTTAAAACCTAATAAGAGATGTTGCGTAATAGTGATGGATATAAGAAAAAAAGATAAATTTTTCCCATTGCATATAGATATAACAAAAATTATGGAAGAAATAGGTTTTGAACTAGAGGAATTTATAATTTGGGATAGACAACATGAATATAATAACATGAAAACATTAGGATATCCTTGGGTTTTTAGGGTAAACAAGGTCCATGAATTTATCTGTGTTTTTTGGAAAAGAGATAAAGAAAAGAAGAAAAAATAATCATTCTAACAAAAAACCCTTTTTGTTAATTGGAAAGATTGAATTTTTGTCTACACTCTTTGATTTAATATTATATTTAAAAACCAATATTTTTTTATCTTTATTATATGTTAATAGGGAATTCTCAATATCTTCATTTAATAATAAAAGATTCACTTCATCAGGTAACCCTTTAGAAGAAACTATAAAAGATATTTTTGGTTTTGCTAGTTTGCTATAACAATGCATTTCTCCTATTTTCTTTAAACCAATTGCGCTAACCTCTCTGTTAAGGAAAACCAGTTCAATCTTTTTTGTAGACTTCTTTATTAATATCCCTAATATATCTGGTTTGAATTCTAATGAAGAATAATCCTCAACTTGTTTTATCTCTGGAATTGCTAATTTTGATAGATTTGATTCTGGGATAATTATTTTTATTTCATATTCTGGAGAATATTTATTTCTTAAAAAATTCTCTAACCAGGTTTTTAGGATATTTGTGAAATTTTCTTTTTCAGTTGTCATTTTAAATCAAAAAATTTAAATTTATTATCTTTCCAAGTAGCTATTAAAATTTTTTTATCATGATGATAAGATAACAAATAAGGATGAGCTTTTAATATTTTAATTAAATTCATTGAGGGCTCTTTTGGAGAAATTAGTATAGCAATTTTTGGATTTGCTACAAGGCAATAACCTAATAATTGACCTATATCTTGGATGGTTAGTTCTCCTATTTTAACTTCAATAAATCCTAACTCATGAGATTTTAGAATAAAACCTACAATATCGGGTCTAATCTTGAACTGATTACAAAAATCAAAATCATCAAATAGACCATTTCTTATAATAAAATTATCTAAATTAACTGGGGATGTATCATGTGCCTTTACCTCAGTTTTTAATAATCTTTTCAAGTATCCTTCAAAATAAATAGTAATTGGCGCATATAATTGTTGTTCAGGATTTGTTCTTTGATTAATAATAATCTTTTTCTGTGCTCCTTTAGTTTTACCATAATTCGCTTTGATAATATTCTTTGTAAGAACCCTTCTTTTTTTATTAAGTTCATTAAAAATCTTTTTTTCATCTAATTTTTCATCTTTTCCAGTTATAAATAAAATATTTTTATTCTTGGATTTGTTCAGTTTATTTTTACAATAAATACAACCCAATTTGCAACAAACTTGCCAATATGAATCAAAATGCCCCTTTATTTCTAAAGGTAGTCTTATATCTTTTTCACCAGGATGAAAAGCTTTTATTTGATTTATTCGGATAGGGCTCGGAGGTTGACAATCATCAGAATTGTAAAATTTTACCTTAAGATTATAGTTTTTTAATTCATTAAACATATCTTGTTTATGTTTCAATCTTATTTTAAAAGCATTATAATATTCTGGAAAAAACTTAATTTGATGTTCTCTCCCCCAACTCAAAGGATTTGTATTATAATAATCTTCCAAATTAGAATCTCTAATATTTGGATGCCCCCAGTCAATTGTATGGATTGGTAGAGATAATTCTTTTTTAAGAAAGTTACAAATCAATACAGGCATTTTCCAATTTCTAACAATCTGAAAATAAGCCCTCATTCTCCCAGTTCCATTTTCTCCATCTCTTGGAAGCCATCCGCCACGATTAAAAAAACCTGCAGTATCTAATAGTCCGTTAACAAATTCAATTTTATATTCTTTAGGAGAAGAATATATAGTATTAGGGATCTCAAAAGAATCAAAATTTATTTTACCATTAAATAAAGAAGTGATTTTTCTATAAGATTCTAAATCATTTTTAAATTCTAAAACTAAGAAAGTCATATGGTCATTCCCAATAATATCATAATCAATTTTGAATTTTTTTAAAAGAAAAGGCATAACGCTGTTATTTATTGAATTGATTGTAGAATCTCTCTGTTCATATTCTTTTTTTGAGTCTTTTGATACAATAGTTCCACAGGTTTTACAAATAAGATTTTTATCTTCATTATCTTCTTTTTTTTCAGTTGCGAGATTGCCACATTTTGGACAAGTAGCTATTCCATAAACAAACCTATTTTTATGAGCAAATTCAATAATAATCCTCTTTTCTTTATTGAATATATGTCCCCTTCCACACATTAGTCCCATTAAATAAGATTCTTGTTTACTTATGTTCATTTTAAAGTGTCTTTTTTGAAAGTTTATAGTATTTTATCAAGAAATCCTAAGATTTTAAGTTTACCTATCCCTCTTGTTTTTTATAAGCTTCTTTAATCAACTCAAAAATTTCATCCAAATTTTCATTATTCTCAATAGTTAATTCAAAACAAGGCCGATTATACCAATTCTGTATCCCTAGTTTATAAGATTTAAATTTATGATTCTTAATTATTTTTTCTCCTTCTTCAAAAGGAACCATCGGGACCATAATTATTTTTCCTTTTTTAAGATAAAAATAAACAAAATTGATGTTATTTCTAAAAACAATATAATATTTCCTAGGATTTATTTCTGTTTGGGAATTTAAGTTCAAAACAAACTCTTTTATTTCTTGGTATAATGAAACAATTGAAGGATTAATTTCATTAAAATGATAATTTTCAGTATAATTTATTCTCATTTCCGGTTCTTTTTGTGTTTCTTCAGATTCTATTATTAATTCTTTTTCTGAAAAGTCTGGCTCTAAAATAAAGACCTCTTTATTTTCTTTTTTGTATACACTAAGAATCTCTGGAATTACCAATTTGTCCCAAGTATCTGTATAAACTCTTTGTGCTTCCTCAATCTCTGGTTTTTCATTATCAATTATTAAAAGAATTTTCTGATTATTTTCTACAGCATCTTTTATTGATTTATATAACTCCTGTCCATTTAACAATCCTTCAAATTCAGATTTTATTTCAGGATTACTAGTTATGTATGAATGAATTCTTTCAATAAGATTGTTTTGGCTTACAGGATTCTTATAAAAAGCAAAAAACTTAGTTATCTGTGGAAAAATATGTTCATAAAATGGATGTTTTGCAAGTTCAACCTCCACTAAATAAAATTTTATATCTTCTGGGTCTTCTAAATCAAAAAGAAGTCCGTCAGGGATAGACCCCCCAAGTGAAATAGACTCTATTTTCTTTTTAGTATCTAAGTAAATTGTTTTGTTTCCAAAAAGTTTTTTAGAATTATTTTTAACTTCTCTTTCAAAATCCTCTTCAAGATTGAAAGTTTGTTTTTCTAATTTAACTCCATTACAATATACTGCTTGATTCATTTTGATTTTTCTCAGAAATCCCTGAGGTTTTTCACCTCTAATTTAATTAAATATTATCTTATTTAAATCTTCCCTATTCCTCTTCTTCTTCACCCCCCCTTTTACTCAAACTTATCTTCACACCCTTCACAATATCAACACTCTGAATAACATCATCATCTAAAACTCCTTTTCTTCCTCTTGCATTAAATTTAGCATAATTTAGCATAATTTAGCATAACAAACTCTTCCCAAAATCCTTTTTCTTTTCTCTTAAAGATTTCATCACCTTTTCATAATACTTGGGATAACTTACTTTTATTCTATTGAGTTTTATTTTTATGTATTTCTTTCTGCATTTTTCTGAACAAAATAACAAAACTTTTTCATGTCGGAAATTAAACCACATTATTTAGAATGTGGAAGTAGTTGTTTTAATTTCCGAGCATCCTAAAAACAACTGCTACATTGTTTTTTTCATCTCTAAATTGTGGAGCTAACCATATTCCACTGTTAAATTCTTTTTTACGGGTTTTGCAGGTTTGGGTCATGTTGTTTATTCTTTTGTTTCTTCTTTTGTTTCTTCTTTTGTTTTTTCTTTTGTTTTTTCTTTTGTTTATATAAATGAGAAAGTAGTTATTGGAATATAAATAACATTTTCTTCTTTTTTTATTTTTTGACAATCGCAGATAACAATACCATATTTTGAACTGAATTTTTTAATTGCTCTTTTTATTTGACCTTTATCTTTTTTACCATAACCTACTTCAACTGGAATGATATTTTCCTTTGAATCTTGAATTAAGAAATCAACCCCCCCATCATTAGAATCATAGAATATTCCTGTTGGCTGATTAACTGTTTCTTTCATTCTTATGAAATATGATGCAACCATATTTTCTACAAGAACACCAAACATTTCTTTATTATTTCTATCAAAGGCTCCAAGTTTAAATCTTATAGCAGTATTTATTGAAGGAGAAAGAAAATAATATTTCCAAGATTTTCTAACTATTTTTCCAGCCCCGCCATGAGGTTTGACATTAAAAATCAGATGAGTCTTTTCTAAAACATCTAAAATACTTCTAACCAGTGTTGGCGATATGCCCAATCGTTCTGAAAGTTTTGAATCAGAAGTCCCTCCTGGAGATTGCAAAGCTAAGAAAGTTAATATTCTAGATATCATATTTCTTGTATCTGTATTAAATGATTGTATTGAAAATATGTCTTTTTCGATTACTCTATCAATCATGCTAAATATTTTTTCATGAGCTTCTATTTGAGACATATTTAGAGTAAATGGAAATCCCTTATAACAAACAAAATCTTCCCATTCCTTTTCAATTGGTCTTTCTATTTTTAATATTTTTTTAGTTAATTCATTTTCTTTTGATGAAGCAAGTTCAAAAATAGTTTCATTATCTCCTTTAAAGATTAAATTCCTAATACTCTCAGCCATGTCTTTAGGAGGGAACCAGTTTTCATATTTTAGAGTTAAATATTCTGAAAAATTCATTGGGAAAATAATTTCTTTAGTTGTTCTTCTAGCAGCATCAACATTTAACTCCAAGCTTAATGCAGAAGATCCAGTGAAAATCATAAATATTTTTTTGCTTTTATCAAAAAACACTTTTGCGGTTTCACTCCAATTATGATCAAAGTGTGCTTCATCTACAAAAATAAATACTTCTTTATCCAAATGAACCGGAGAGATTTTATGAACTTCTTGGATAAAAGTGTCTGCAACATCTAAAATCTTTTTCCCTAAATATGCTTTAAGTTCATCTGCTGAAAAATAAAGGAGCCTATCTTGTTCAATTTTTTTCTCATTTTTTAGATAGTCATAAATCTGAAACACCAAAGTAGTTTTTCCTACGCCTCTTAATCCAGGAAGAACAACTAATCTTTTTGTTATATTTCCTAGTCGTTCACCCATGAGAAAGTCATCAACATGTTTTTTTATTCTTAGGTAAGCTCTTCTGTGTTTCAGGATTCTTCCCCCTTCTTCAAGATGATTTTTAACTAGTTGTGGAGCTTCAGCTAATTTTGCAAGAGTATACTTCAATAGTATTTCCTTACTATCAGTTTCATTTGGTTCTGCCATTTTATTCTTATACATTTTTATGTATATCTATTTATAAATGCCTATACATTTTAATGTATAAGCTTATTTAAGCTTTGTGGTAGTTAATGTAGTAGTTTTAGTGGTAGGATAATTAGCCGCATAAGTGGTAATACTTCTTTTCTCTTCCTAACCCATCCAATCTTTTACTTCTCCCTTCATCACCTTTTCATAATACTTGGGATAACTTACTTTTATTCTATTGAGTTTTGTTTTTATGTATTCCTTTCTGCATTTTTCTGAACAAAATAATAAAACTTTTTCATCTCTAAATTGTGGGGCTAACCATATCCCGCTATTAATCTCTTTTTTACAGGTTTTGCATTTTTCCATTTTAATTATTCTCCACCATATTCCTCCACCATATAGTCTACTTCTGAATTTTCTAACACTCCTCTAAATTTTTCACACATTTTTAGATACTTTTCTTTATCTTTTCTTTCGTTTGCTATATCCATTAAAAAATAGATAATTTCATGTTTCTCTTCATCTTTGTAAGTCATACCAATAGTTTTAGAAATCATTTTTTCTTCTAACTGATTTAATTGTTCTTTGTTTAGATTATTTAACAAAACTTCTTTGTCAGAATTAAATCCATAAATATCTAATGAAGAAGCATATTCAGAAACTTTATCTACTAGTTCATCGATATTACAAGTTTTAACAAGGCAGATGAAGTAATTTTTAATATAAATGTCAAAATCATCTTTGATTTTTGCTAATAAATCATTGTAATCAAAGAGATCTGTTGACCCAGTAGATGCTTTTAATAAAAAAGGTATGAGTTTATGATAACAATTTTTACATTCTTCTAATTCATTATTTTTAAATTTTTCATTCAATATTCTGAAATATTGTTTTATTATTTTTAGTCCTTCATTATCATACATCTTATCCATATGAAACTGCCCTTTTTTAGAAATTTCAATAAATTTATCTATATCTTTTTCTAAAGTTTCTTCAGTTAATTTATATTTTATTATTTTTGTTAGTTTCATTTTAATCTCGATAATCTGAAATGTTTTCAAATTTCATTTCAAGAGGTTTTTCAAATACTTTATTTGCTTTTTTCAAACCATTATCTTTAATTAGATTATCAAATTCTTTTTCTCTTTTTTTTATTTTTTCAGATAAATATCTTACATTTATTAAATCATTATCCAGCTCGTGCTCTTCTCCTTCTTCGTCTGTTATCATTAATTGTTGATAATATCCACCGGAATAAATAGAGCAACCACCAATATCAAAATTTAGGTCATCGGCATAACCCTCTTCAATTTCTCCAAGTCCGGTTTTAATAATTAATCTATTTAGTGTTTGATGGATTTCCTGCTTTAATTCATATAATTCTCGACTGCCTTTTAAAATTTTAAGTTCTGATTCACTAAGGTTTTCAGGATTATTTTTGGATTTTTTCTTTTTCTTCATATTTAAAAATATATGCAGAGCTTATTTTATCTTCAGGCAAGGTTCTTTTAATCTCTTTTTAACTTCATTTTCAGACTTTCCGGAAGTTATAACTTGCGAGTTTACAATTGCAAAATATCCCCTCTTATGCTGATGTGCCTTGATGAATCTTTTTTTGACATATCTTTCATTTACCCTTTAGAATTTTGCCATACTCCATTATCAAACATATTGTCTGCCAGTTCTTTTAGCCTTTTCTCCCCATTATCTTCTTCAAAATTTTCGTCATCATAATCATCCCACTCAAAATTCATAAATCTGCTTGGCCTTGTTTCATCAAAGATATTTTTCGGTTCTTCTCCATAAATTTCTTTGTGCATTTCAACAGGAGTTTTTCCTGTATCGCTTTGCTTTCTCATATAATTATACCAATGATGAAATTCTTCTTGTTGTTTTTTGTCTTCTTCATCATTTTTAGGATTAGGTTTGTCTTTAAAGAATTCTGTCCAAGCCATATCAAATTCTTTCATGCTTCTAAGCCCTTCTTTTTCTATTTCTTCTTTATCCATCATCGTCTCCCATCACACCACTCACACCCCTCCCTCGGACACTCTCCTTCCAACAACCTTAGCGCATCTTTCCATGCTTTCTCGGCCATCTTAACATCTACTTTCATCTTGACTAGGTCGGTATCGAAGATAACTTCTCCAGTTGGCATTACTTCCTTAGGGACATAAAATAACAAGAAAAAGAAATCTTCCGTTTCATAACCATTTTTCCCCAATAAGAAATTGTAGATATTTTGTTGAAGTCTATAATGTTCGGCCGTGTCTTCCTTTAGGGCGTATCCCCTCGTTTTATAATCCAAAACAATTAATTTCTTTCCCTTGACTAAAATATTATCTACTGCCCCATGAAGTTCATTGCCATCTTTATCTGTCCAAGAGATTCCTTTAAAATTAGATTGCCAGATTTTCATCTTATCTTTGTCATCAAATATCTTCATGCCTGTGCAATTATCATTCTCACAGAGTTCGGGAGGAAGTTTCCCCTTTTCCATGAACTTGTCGAAATGCGTTTTGAGAATTCGATCCATTCCACTCGGAAGGCTCGGGAATATCCCGCTAGGTCTCTTCCAAACCTTATGTTGATGAAGCCAGAAGCAACGAGGGCAATCTTTTATGAGGTTTAGGGCTGAAGGGGAGAGTTTGTATGTTTCCATTAGAACAGTTATATGAAAGGACCTTAAAAATGTTGGGTTCCACACCACTAACTCCTCTCGAGATTACCGCTGACTCGTTTTGGCTCGAAGGTTCCTTTCATTCTTTTTTCGAATTTTTCTGAAGTTTGTTTCAATTGATCTTCGGGTTTTTGTGGTCCTATTTTTTTCTGTCTTTTGTAAAGATAATATCCCCCGGCTCCGAGTGCGGCGAAGATTAGGAGTGCAATTAGCCAGCCATATCCTTCGCCACCTTCTTTTTTCTGCGAAGGTTTAGCAATACAATTTCCCTTGCAACAGTATTCTCCGATATCAGTAAATTCGATAGTACCATTGCATAGTTGGATTCCAGAACTACAAACGCTTCCACCGAGTTCAGCACAGGATAAATTGGAGATTGCGAAATCTGAGATTTCGCTTCCGGCAGGGAGTATAAAAAAATCTAAGGGGAGGAAAAGAGTTTTCGTTTCGTTATTGTGGAGATAGGAGATGTTAATAGTTCCTTCGAAATGTCCAGGGAGTTTTGGTGCGATAGTTAAGGATAAATTTTTAATCTCTCTTCCTTCAAGGGTTTCTAGATTTTCTAATTCTATGAAATCAAAATCTGATGCTATTTCAAAATCAGTAAAATTGTCGTCGCCAAAATTAAATAATTGAAGTTGTTTTTCTATCGGTTCTCCGAGAGTAATGTTTAGTGAAATTGATTCTGGATTAGTTTTTAGATTGTGGCTTACTGGGAGAACTATGATCTCTCCAGGTTTTGTCCGTATTACGGGAATAAGGAATTCTTTGTATGCCAAGCAAGATAAGAATTCAAATTGGGATTCTTGTTCGAAGGATATTTTTTCTGACGCTAAAGGTTCTAGGGATATTTCTTGGTCTTGGCAGGTTACATTAAATGAAGAATTTCCTTTATTTGTGAAGGTTATATTTAATTCATTAGAGAATTTTATGAACCCGGGTTTGATTGAAAGGATTTCTGTTCTGGTAACGTTCTCTTCTATGATTAATTCTTCCTGAACTTGGAAATCTTTTTTCAATATTGCGGCTTGAAGGTTTCCATCTTCTTTATAGAGAATATCAGAGATTTCCAATGTGAAGTTTCCTTCTCGTGTCGTGTAAGTATAGAAATAATAGGTTCCATTGAAATATGTTAAATCGAATTCGAAGAATACTTTTTTTCGGCCTTCTAAAAAAGTTATATCTGACTCCAGGATTTCTTTTGTTAATTCTCCGGGAATAGAAATTGTCGCGAAGATAGTTTCCCCGGGTTGAGTTTCGTTATATTGAAACGTAATCTCTGGGCCTGCAGATACTAGGGATATAGAGAATAATCCTAGGAATAATAAAAATAATATTGCATCACCTTTCATAATTTCATTAAGGCCAGGGGATTAATAAAGTTTGCTTACCTAGACATGTCTTGAAGTTTTTTGAAAGTATCAGACATACGAGCATCTCTTCGGTCATAACGTCTTCCTTGAGGAGGAGCCCCTCTTCCTTGAGACATTATTCTTTGAGGCATTCTTCTCACCGGAGGGAATCCAGGTCTTGGCGGCATTCCCGGTCTTGGTCCTTGGAATGATGCGGGTGAAGATGAATCTTTCCCTTTATCTTTTTTGAACTTGGATCTCATCTTGAACCAAAATAATTTTAGCTCTTCTCTTTTTACCCATCCGATTGCTCCGAGAACTGCGAGGATTAGGATTATTAGAACCCAGATCCACCATGTGCTGCCCCCCCCTTTAGTTGTTACTGATTTGGTTTTACAACAAACTTGGACCCCATCGCAATCGTAATCTGCGGATTCTTGGTTATCTGAACAAGAGTCTTTACAAGTATAGAAATAATCTTCACAGGGAGTAGTGTCGCTTCTTTCGATACAAGTCCCAGTACAACAAGAAGTTGTATCTGTTGCTTTCCGAGTATTTCCAGAACAGACTTCCCCAGAGTCACATTCTGATCCTCCATAGTCTGTGCAGCTTTTTAGGCTTTCGGCCATACAGCAAGTGTCAGATAGGGATGCGCAGAAAAAGTTATTTCCGACATCATTTGATGAAGGAACACAGTCGGTTTTAGGAATACAAAAGTAACCTGCTGCAGAACAATAGTTTACTCCGCTTCCTCCTGAGTTTTTTCCAGCCCTTCCTTCTAATGCCCAGAGCACGATTGCAGTATCTCTTACAGAATTTTGCCAACAACCATTAGCGCCTTGTGAAAATAATAACCAGTCCCTTGCTTTAGTAATTTGTTCTGCGGATGATGAACTTCCTAAGGATATTAATGCTAGGGATGTGTCGTAAAACTTATTGTATGCCGAGCTTGGCGCTTCCCAATAATTTCCTAATCTTTGGTCTGCGATAAGTTGGCTTGCATAATCTTCGTAATTAGTGGACATGTAAATAAATGCGTAAGGTAAATATTGCTTGTTGCTTTCGGCCATTGCGATGATGTATGGAATAAATTCGTCTACGTTATATCCTTTTTCAAGTAATGCCTGTGTTGCCCAGGCTGTTGCCTCATATTCACAGGAAGTTGTTCCAAAACATTTTGAATTTACCTTTAACTTTATTGAACCAAATGCAGGTGAAGATTCTGTTCCCTCGATTGGATAGATTGTTGGAGAGTTTTTATTTTTGTATAATAATGTGGCGATGAAATTTTTGTCACACTCGATGTTGAATTCTTCGTCATAACAGCTGGGGTTAACTTCTAGCCAGAAATTTGATTGTGCCCGCGTTAAACATGACCCGGCGTTGACGTCTATTTTTTTATTTTCTCCTATGCTGATAGAGTAATCGTTTGTTTGGTATCCGATATTACAAGTTACTGCCTCGTTAGAATCTTGTTCTAAGTACCAGATTAATTCTGTTGGAGTTCGCACTTGGCTGAGTAACCATAATTCTGACGCTTCAGTATCTTTTCCTGCGTGGTCTAATGCTAAGATTGCTAATGCTGTGTCTCGGACGTTTCCCCAATTATCTGAAGATTTTCTGTCCTCTAATACTTTAACACATTCATCGAAGATATTGTCCGGGGTTGCTAAAATTGTGTATGCAATTTCTTGAGTTGTTAATCCGGAACAATCTGCGGCCTTTTCTTCGAGACAATCGTAACCTGCTACTATTTTATTTGGATCTTGTTGTGCAGTTGTTGTAGAACTAGAGGTGCTACTTGAAGTACATTCGCTATTTTGACAGGTTTCTCCAGAATCACAATCGCTGAGAGAATCGCATGCGTCTCCTTCTGCCGCGAATGCTAGCGGGACTAATGAGAAAACTAATAATAAGAATATGAATACACCCGTTTTTTTCATATAGAATAAAGAGGTCGATTGTTTATAAAGATTGTTAAATTTCAGAACCACCTTTTTTTGGAGAGGATTTTTTCGGTTTGTTCCATTCTGTCTTACTTTTCGCCCGCATCGCCATCTTGATAGTGTAATTTATAGGGTTTTTCATCCCGGGTTCGGGAGGATTTCGGATTCCAAATTCTTTATAAATTGGATTTGTATAGTTGGGGGGGAGTCGCTTATTTTTGACATTCCAGTCGATTTGAGATTTTATATAACCATATTTCAGAGGATGATAATTTTTCTTGTTCCATTCTTCTATTTTTTCTTCTATGAAATCTTTTGGGAATTCGAGGCTGGTGAAAAAAGATAGCATTAGGGAAAGTGCTCGTTTTCGGCCGTCGTCTTTTATTCCTTCGAGGATTTTTTTTATTATAGGGGGGTACATGTCCTCGGTGATTGTTAGGCCTTTCATGTCGATTCCAGCCCCTTCATATTTTTTCGTTCGTTCTTTTGGCGCGTTTTCTTGTGCCCATTCCAGAGCTTCAAGTAAAAGTTCTCGTGCTTCACCCGGAATTACTTCTGGCATGAAAGATTTTATTTCATTTATCTTTAGGGGATCCGCGTCGGTAGGTTTGAAATCTTCGATTTGATCTTTTGTTAATGGGATTGATGCGAATGCGGTTTTTTCGTGAAGCGAATAAGGGGCTCGAAAAAGATGTCGGGGAGCTACAAGTACGAAGTCTACTGAATTCTCTGTAGACTTTGTTGTGAGTTCTTCTTTAAATTCTATTTGATTTTTTCTGATTTCCCCGCCAAAGGAACTTGCAGCTTCGAGGTTTGCAGTATTGATTTTACAAGTTTCACAGAAATGGATTTCCCTCTCGGAAACTCGAGCCATTTTTCCGTTGCAAGATGGGCAGAGCATTTCTTTTCTATTTGATTTCATTGATTCTACCTCAGATCTGCATCGGATGTCTGGGCAAACGTACTTTCCTACTTTTTTTGTTTCAGTAGGATTTCCGCATTTTGGGCAGAGATGTTCAGAGACTAGTTCTCCTTTCTCTTCGAGTTGTTCCCTACTTGATAATCTTAGAATTTCTCGGTTCATAGGATCTTTGATTTGGTTAAATAAATATTGTGCGATTGCTCTTGGCCATTCTGGAAACTGGTCTTTTGTTAATTCTCCGGAGACTTCGGGGGGGAAAGCTGCGAAGGGGAGGAGGATATGGAAACCTTTTGACCCGGAGAATTTAATTCCGTAGTTTTTGATTCCATGTTTTTCGAATTCTTTGATTAGAAGTTTTGCGGCGATTTTTCCGTAATCTAAATATGGGGAGTCGATATCTATTATAAGGTCCCAGCCGATTTTTATTTTGTTGTATTGTTCGGGCGTCATATCGGTGTTTATGTCTAGCGGGTTTTCCCAGATTTCTTCAGAGCAATGGAAAGATGTTGCGCCTTGTCGTACGGCGTTAATTATGTCTGTCGGATAATCGAAAGTGTCTGGTCGTTTTGCGAAGAATTTATTGTTGAAGTTTCCGATGGTTTCGCGGTGTTTACAGAAGTCGAACATTGCTTGCCGGATTTCTTTTCTTGCATAGTAAGACAGTGCTGTGACTTGCGCTTTTGACATAGATTTGTTATAATCCTCCATAGATTATATAGGAGATAAAGGTTTTTAGGGATTTAGGTAGAAAATTATATAAAGGAAGATTTATTTTAATAAATATGAGGTTTGGAAAGAAAGGCGGTCTTTGGATGTGGTTTTGGATATTTGTGGCTATTATTGTTGGTGCGATTGGACTTTATTTTTTGATTTTGAATGTGACGGATATTAACACTATTACGAGTATTGGGCAGACTCCTTAAGTTTGATTCTAGTATAATAATGCTTAAAAACGGAATGTTGTTGTTCTTATTATGATACTTAAACTATTGGAGGAATTAATCTCTAGATTATGCAATGGCAGAGCCCTTGCGGATCACCGGGTAGGTGATCTGGTGATCAAAAAATCTTTAGATTTTTGCTAATGATATTGAAATTGGACAATCCGAAGTTGCTTGCGGACGCAGTGAGTATTGTTTCTGAGTTGGTGAATGAGGTTCGGATTAAATTGCTTGAAGACGGGATGTCAATTGTTGCGGTCGATCCAGCGAATGTTGCGTTAGTTATTTTTAAATTTCCGAAGGAGAGCTTTAGTCAATATGAATGTGGGAATGAAGTTTGGGGTGTTAATCTTGAGGATTTGAAGAGAATTTTGAAAAGGGCTTCGACTTCGTCTAGTATTGTTTTTGAGCAGGAAGATAATCAGTTGAAGATTTCTATTTTTGATAAGATTAAGAGAGTTTTTACTTTGGCCTTGATTAATGTTGAAAGTGAGGATAAAGATGTTCCCAATTTGAGTTTTGCTTGTAGGGTTGAGATGGATTCTTCGAATTTTTCACAATCGGTTGAGGATGCTCATATTGTCGCTGATTCTTGTTCTTTAATTGCGGGAGAGGGATTTTTTATGGTTGAAGGTTCGGGGAATTTGAATTCTGCTCGAGCCGAGTTTTCTGGGGACGAAGCAGTTATTTCTGGGATCGGAAAATCTAAATATTCCTTGGAATATTTAATGAAGTTTATCAAAGCAACGAAAATTTCTGACAAGGTTGTGATTAATTATTCTGACGATTATCCCTTAAGATTGGATTTCCCGGGGGAGAAAATGGGTATAGGTTTCGTTTTGGCGCCACGTGTTGAAAATGATTAAAGTAAATAAAATCTTAGGTCTGAGAAGGGCTACGGGAGAAAGTGTTATAAATTTCAGGGAGAAGGTTGATGTTGTTATGGCGCAGTATGGATATTCTCTTGATGGAAGATATGAAGAGCAAAACGGTGCGGTGAAAGTTCGTACTTATTCAGGGGTTAATAATCAATTTTTGGTGTGCAAATTTCCTGCGAGAGAAGATGGAAAATCTCTTTTGAGTCTTAGAAAAAATTCCGGAGCTGAAGAGAAATGTGGGATATTTATTAGGATGAAAGAGATTCCTGAAAACATTGCGCAAGAATTAGTTAAGGATTTGAGAAAATATGA
Organism: Nanobdellota archaeon; assembly: GCA_018830525.1. Taxonomy (GTDB): domain Archaea; phylum Nanobdellota; class Nanobdellia; order Pacearchaeales; family GW2011-AR1; genus JAGVXH01. Next base: position 17,307 of record JAHJSH010000029.1, read on the forward strand.
CTTACCAAAGATTGAGGAAAGTTACAAGGTTCAATATGTTCTGGGGATTCTGAAAGTTCCTGAAGAAAATCGTAGGGAATTCAGGACGTGGCTTGATGGATTTTTAAGTTTCCATGATTTTAAGGGGGGAAATTTTTTAAGTTCAGATAATGGAAATTTTTTGTATAAAACTTATCTAAGAGATAAACGGCAGAAGATTGAGGTTATCTGTCTTGGAGATAATGTCCCTGAAACGGAAGGTTTTGACTTTATCGCTCGGGAAGAATTTTATCCTTATGATTCAGGTATAGAAGATCTTGCAGATGCAGCTCTAGTCTTTGATGAAGTCTCGAGCAAAGAAAGAAAAGAAATTCATAGAGAATTAGAAAAGAAATTTATCGTATGATTTTGATGGCATTTTTATTCTCAAAACATTTATATATCTATGAATATACATAATAAGATAAGGAGTATTATACCTATTAATATACTTACTAATATCCCTATTAATAGACCTATGGAGATTCATAATAAAATATTAAGCTTAGTGAGGAAAGAAAAAGTTGTAACTAGTTCAGAGGTAGCCAGTTTTATAGGGGTTTCATGGAATACTGCAGAAAAATATTTACTAGAATTGGTTATTGATGGGAAAATTGAGAAGGTTAAAAAAATAGGAGTGAATTTATGGTTACTGAAATAAATAATAAGCGTGGACAGTTGACAATTTTTATTATCGTCGCTGTTGTGTTAGTTGTGGCTATCATCGCGGCGTTTTGGTTCATTGGAAAGAGAACTACTGAAACCCCAGCAAACTTGAATCCAAAACAATTTGTGCAGAAATGTGTGCGAGATGCCGTCGAGAATTCGGTTGAGAAGATGTTAGAAAATGGGGGACAGCGAATGCCGAGCCAAGCGATTTCGTACCAGGGGACTGAATGGAATTATCTTTGTTATCAAGCAGACTTCTATCTGGGATGTTATAATTTGCATCCGATGTTGGAATTTTTGATTGAGAACGAAATTAAGGAAGACACAAAGAGGGAGGTTCAAGCTTGTTTTGACTCGATGAGAGAAGATTTTGAGAGTAAGGGTTTTGATGTTTCTGGTGGTTCGACAGATTATTCAATTGATTTGTTGCCGGGAATGGTCGAGGTTAATTTAAAGAAAAGAATTGATGTTGTTAGGGGAGATTCGTCGCAGAGTTACGAAGATTTTGGTACGAAGATTTTGTCTCCGATTTATGAATTGATGAGGATTGCGCGGGAAGTGGTAAATTCTGAATCACAATATTGTCACTTTGAATACAATGGCTATATGCTTTTATATCCCGATTATGAGATTAGGAGAATTGACTACAGCGATAGTAAAATTTATCGTTTGATTGACCGTCGGACGAAAGCTGAATTTAAATTTGCAGTGAGGAGTTGTGCATTTGCGCCAGGAGTATAAAGAGGATACATAAATGGAGAATAATAAATTTAGATTATGCAATGACCAAGTCCTTGCGAATCACCCCGTAGGTGATCTGGTAATCAAAAAATCGGAGGATTTTTGCTAATGAATAATAAAAAAGCGATTGCGAGTTTTGAATTGGCCTTGTTGGTAGTTTCGCTGTTCGCGTTCTCCCATTTGATGTATGCCTCGGAAGGGGTTTTTGAAGAATTGGATGATATTTATGAAGAAGCACGAGCAGAGAATGCTAGACAAATTGCTGATATGGCAACTCCTGAAAAAACTATTCCGAGAAAAACTATTTTGTCTTCGATAATTGGTTATTTGAAAAAGCCGATGATTCCTCAAGTGTCTGCGGAAATTACGGAAACGATTATTGGATATGATGACTTTGGTCAACCAATTATTCTTACGGAAGAAACAACAATAACGAATTTTGAGATTTCATCTAATTCTTTCGGGTCCGGTTGTTGTGGTTTGACGACGGGAGGACAGAAATGTGCGACGGTATCTCCCGAAGATTGTGGGGCCAGTTCGCAGTTTGCCGAGGGAGCGTTATGTGATTCTACATCGTTTTGTCAGAAAGGTTGTTGTTACGATGAGAGTTCAGGAACTTATGATAAGAATGTTTTGAAGACAGAATGTCCGAAGAGTTGGGTTAGGGATCCTAATTGTAATATGCCTGCGGCGAAATTGGGGTGTTGTATGCTTGGGACGTCCTCATTTTTTGAGACCTTAGGGCAATGCGAGGTCGATACTTTTGGACGGGCACTCGGAACTAATGCTGTCGTCGATTGGCGAGAAGATTTGAATGAGGCAGGATGTTTGATTCTTTCATCTATTCAGACCGAAGGTGCTTGTGTTTTGGCAGGAGGAGATTGTAAATATGGGACGGAAATTGATTGTTTAAGTTATCAAGGACAATTCAATGAAGGTTATCTTTGTACTTCTCCCAGCCTTAATACTTCTTGCGAGATGACAGAGCAAACGACTTGTGTCGAGGGAAGGGATGGTGTTTACTTCTTGGATTCTTGTGGAAACTATGCGAATGTTTATGATTCTTCAAGGAAAGATGATCCGACTTATTGGAACCAGATTGTCGCGCCGGAGGATATTTGTGGAGATAATGATGTTGAGGGAGGAAATGCCAAATCCAAGAGTTGTGGGAATTGTAATCGATTTTTGGGAGGGATTTGTAGTTCGGCTTCAGAGGATAATTTTGATGTAAATGTTGGAGAGTTTTATTGTAAGGATACAGGATGTATGTATGATGGAGACCATTATGAGAATGGGGAATCGTGGTGTGTTTATGATGGAAAGATTGGGGATGGGGATGATATCGTTGGGTCGAGGCATTGGAAATATGTTTGTTCACAAGGGGTGACTCAGGTAGAACCTTGTGCAGATTATCGAAATCAGATTTGTGTTCAATCTAACACTTTTGAAGTGAATGGGACTGAGGCCCAATTTAGAAATGCAGCGTGTATTGCAAATAATTGGAGGGAATGTGTTGACTTGAATAGCCAGGAAGGAGGGCTAGAACGATGTGAGGAGACGCTGAATTGTAGAATCGAAAAAATTGCGATTGCAGATAAATTTGCTTTTAGTGTATGTACGGGAAAATATCCTGGGGGATTTAGTTTTAGCGACGAGAGATATCAGGAGACGGCTAAGAAGATTTGTGGAATGGCGGATCAGACTTGTAAGGTAATTTACAAAGCTAAGACTTGGGGGGGCTGTGAGATCGCGGTTAATGAAGATTGTCTTGAAGAAGGATTCGCTCAAGGGATGAATGATTTATGCCGGGCCCTTGGAGATTGTGGGGGTGCGGTTAATGTCGAAGGAGTTTATAGTGAGAATTATAATGTCAAGGAATCTCCAATGCTTGGCGCGGGAGCGATTGCTAAATTAGTGGCTATGGCGACGCCGATTAAGGGGCAGTTTGCTGAAGTGGAAGATTATACAGAATTTTTGGAAGCTGCTGGGCTTATTGGAAGTCCGGGAGATCCGGGAGATGGAGAGGATGATGAAGGACTTATAAGTTCTAAAAATGTGAACATGGTTGGAGCAGGGATGGCTGGAATTGCATTTGCAGGATATGCTGCAGGATTTTCGGCATTTACTGTCGCTGCCGCTCCAGCTACAGGTATTTATGGGGCCACTTCCCTATCCCAAGTTGCCACCGCAGGGCAAGCATGGATGGGGGGAGCATCCGCAGGAACACCGGCAACATCTGCAGGAATGGCTCCTTTCGCGGGAGCGATGATGGGAGCTGGAATCGGATTGATGGTAGGATTTATGGTTGCGAAGCAAATGGGTTTAAGCCCGGGTGGTTCGATTCTTATGGGAATTGGAGGAGCACTTATGGGGGTTAAGATAGCGAGTGTCCTACTGGGTGGAGGGAATGTATTGTTATTCACACCATTATTTTTTATCGCATTATTTTTAATTTTGATTGCGATGTATTTCAAGGCGAAGTGTGAGGCTATGAATACGGATGTAACTTTCGAATGTAAACCATGGCAACCGCCGACAGGAGGAAGTGATTGTGAGAAATGTAATGATGATTTGTTAAAGCCGTGTTCGGAATATCGTTGTAAAAGCTTGGGAGCGGCTTGTGAATTGGTGAATGTTGGGGAAGAAAATGAGATGTGCCATTCTAAAGCAGATGATGGAAAGCCACCAGTTTTGAATCCTCAACTTGGAGTCATCTCTGAGGATATGGAATATGATGACATTACTGGTGGAGGATTTAGTATAACCTCTGTTGGTGGGGGATGTATCGAAGCTTATACTCCGTTGATTTTCGGGGTTGTTACTAATGAATTGGCGCAATGTAGGTTTGATATGATAGCAGAGGATTTTGCTGAAATGGATTTCGACTTGGGGGGAAATTCCTACAAGTATAATCATACTACGACGTTTACTTTACCGGATCCGAGTCATGGGCAGAGTCAGGGCGCGAATTGGACTGGAGATATAACATTATATGTGAAATGTCGGGATGCGTTTGGGCACGAGAATCCTGGGTTTTATCAAATTGATAGTTGTGTTAAAGAAGGTCCTGATAAAATGGGACCGGTGATAAGAGCAACTAATCCGGGTAATGATGCTATTGTCGGTTTTGCTGTTTCGGAAAAAAATGTGAGTATTATGACTAATGAGCTTTCGACTTGTCGATGGGATTCTTCAGATTTGGCTTATTCAGCAATGGCTAATTCCATGGAATGTACAGATACATTTGGACACCCGTCTAATAATCAAGGATATGTTTGTTCGGACGTTCTTCCAACTTCGAGAGCAGAGAATGTTTATTATATTCGATGTATGGATCAGCCGTGGTTGGACGCATTGAATAGAAGTGATGAGAGAAATCCAAATGAAGAGAGCCTTGTTTACATATTGAGAAAGCCGGAGAAAAGTATTGAGATTGATTGGATTGAGCCGAGTCAGGATTTTGAGACGAATACGGAGATGACGTCGATTGAATTGAAGGTTCAGACTTCTGGTGGGGGCGAGTGGCATTTCTGTTCCTACTCATTCCAAAGCTTTGATAATCTGATTGAAATGTTGGAGACGGGGGCTGAGAGAATTCATGTTCAGCCATTGAACCGGCCGGCGGGGACGGACAAGATTTATATTGAGTGTAAGGACGAGACTGGAGACTTTGTCCAAAGTACTATAGAGTTCAGAATTATTTATGATACTTCAACTCCGCAGATTGCGAGAGTTTGGCAAACGGGTGCAACGATGCATGTGATTACAACCGAGCCTGCAGAATGTATTTATACTACTACTGGTTGTAGTTACAATTGGATTAATGGGACGGCGATGGGTAATGGGATAGAACATTCGATTACTACGATTGCAGGTAAGAAATATTATATTAAATGTAAGGATGAGTTCGGAAATGCTCCTCCGGGATGTTCAATTGCGGTTCATGCCGTCTAGTGATAAAATGGAAAAAAAAGTAAGTTTAAAAAAACTTTCATGTTTTTCTCGAGGAAACTCTCGAAAAAAAGCACAACTAACGATTTTTATTATTGTTGCGATGCTAATAGTCGTAGCTATCTTGGGTTTAATTTTCATTAGGGGCGGCGAAAAAATTGGAAAGGTTCATATTGAAGACCCCAAACAATTTATCCGGAAATGTGTCGCTGATGCCGTCGAGGATGCACTTCCAGTAATTTTGAAAAATGGGGGAGTAATTGATCCGGAAAATATAGTTACATATCAGGATGAAGAATATAATTATCTTTGTTACCAGGCGGAGTATTATAAGCATTGTATTAATACACATCCGATGCTGGAGAGCCGAATAGAAAAAGAAATAAAGGAATATACTCGACAAGCTGTTCAATATTGTTTTGACTCGATGAGGGAAGATTATGAAAGTCGGGGGTTTGATGTTTCTGGCGGTTCGACAGATTATTCAATTGATTTGTTGCCGGGAATGATTGAAATTCGTCTGAGGAAAAATGTGGAGATTAGTCGGGAAGGAAGTTCGGAGCTGGTTGATGTTTTTGATACTTATGTTAATACTCCGCTTTATTGGTTGACGATGATTGCCCGAGATATTATTAATGATGAGGCGAGTAATTGTGATGTTAATTATAATGAATATGTGTTGATGTATCCGAAATATAAAATCTCGAAGACGAATTATGATTTTTCGGAGATATATATTATCGAGGACAGAAATACTAGGGATGAATTTAAATTTGCTGTGAGGGGCTGTGCATTTGCGCCGGGATTATGAAGAAAAATTTAATTTTGTTTTTAGGAATTTTATTTGTCTTAGTTTTCTCATTTAGTTTAATTGTAGCTTCGGGATGCTGTAGCCTCACAAATGGTGGAGCGCAATGTGTGAATACTCTTCATTTTGAATGTGCTGATGGGGCAGATTTTTCAGAAGGGGCGGATTGTGAATTTACTTCCTATTGTCAGGAAGGTTGTTGTTACGACGAAGATATTGGGGTATTTGATTCGCGAGTTTTGAAAACTGCATGTGATGTCGATTGGGTTAAGAATCCTACCTGTGACTTACCGGCGGCTCAGCGAGGCTGTTGTGTTCTTGGAGAAGAGACTATTTATGAAACAGAAGGGCAATGTTGGGTCGATACCGTCGAGAGAGCTTTGGGCCCGAATAGTGAAGTGGACTGGAGGGCGGTAGATAGACAGACATGTTTTGGAATTGCGGAATATCAGAGTCGTGGTGCGTGTGTTACAGACAATCAGGGATGTACTTTTGTGACTGAGAGTGAATGTTGGGAACAGGGAGGACAGTTTAGTACAAATTATCTTTGTACTTCTCCCAGCCTTAATACTTCTTGTGAGATGACTGGAGAAACAAGTTGTGTCGAAGGTAGGGATGGTGTTTACTTTGTGGATTCTTGTGGAAACATTGCAAATATCTATGATTCTTCAAAATTAAATGACCCAGATTATTGGAGCCAGGTAATTCGGGTGGAAAGTTCTTGTGGATTTGGTGATGTGGATGGGAATGCTAATTCGACTAGTTGTGGAAATTGTGATCGTTTTGCAGGAGGTATGTGCCGTTCAGCGATAGAGAATAATTTTGATGTGAACTCTGGAAATTTTTATTGTAAAGACCTTTCGTGTTATTATAATGGGACAACCTATGACAATGGAGAGTCGTGGTGCGATTATGATGGTGTAATTGGAAATGGATTGGATCCGGCAGGTTCGAGACATTGGAGATATACTTGTAATTATGGGGAAATCCAAATTGATGCTTGTGACGATTATAGGAATGATATTTGTGTTCAGAATTTTTTGAAAGAGAATGCGGGAGAGGATGCTGTTGATGCTCGGTGTGTGAAGAATGATTGGAGAGAATGTATAGATTATAATGAAGAATCAGATGCAGATGGTTGTAATAAGAATCCGTTTTGTGAGATTCGGGAAGTTACGATTGACGAATTTAGAGTTAGCATCTGTAGACCAAAGTATCCGGGAGGATTTGATTTCATAAATGTAAGTGAAAAAAGACAAGAAGATAATGAAGAAGTTTGTGGATTAGCGACTCGAACATGTACTTCCTTTTATGTTAAAGTATTTAGTGGAACGAGTTTTGTGTGGAAATGCCAAGTAAATTGTGAATGTGAAACTATCTCTTTTGTAGAATCAATGAATGATCTTTGTATTGGGTTGGGAGATTGTGGAGGTTATGTGAATTATCAAGGTAATTATACTGATGAGGGATATGATTCAAATAGGGGGAAGATTGGTGAAGCGCTGATTTCTTCTTACAAGAATAATATAATTCCGGTTCCAGGATTATTTATCGTAATGTCTGAGTACCTCAATGCAACTGCGAAGGGGGAGGGATCTTTAGGTGGTTCTGGTGGGGGGTATCCTGAAAGAAACATTATACAAAAACTTCTAGGAGGTATTGGATTATGGGGAGACATTAAAAGTGTGAAGTCAACATTTACTTGTAAACCGTGGCAGCCTCCGGTAGGGGGAAGCGATTGTACAAACTGTAATAATGACCCTTTGAGGCCGTGTTCGAACTACCGTTGCGAAAGTCTTGGTGCGGGATGTGAAATTGTTAACAAAGGAACTGAAGAAGAGATGTGTGATTCAGGGGAAGATGATGGGATGCCCCCGAGCCTTGGACCTTCGTTGGAAACTATTTCAGATAATGAAATGTATAGTAATGTTGGAGAGAACGGGTTTGATTTGACTTCGAAGAATGGGGGATGTATCCCGGCTTATACTCCGATAGAATTTGGAATAGTGACAAATGAATTGGCGCAGTGTAAGTTTGATATTGAAATGGTGGAGTATGAAGAAATGGATTACGACCTTGGGGGGAATAATTATATTTATGACCATAAGACGATATTTACCTTGCCGGACCCGAGTCATGGGCAGAGTCAAGGATTAGACTGGGAAGGAGATTTGACTTTCTATATCAAATGCCGAGATAGGTTTGGACATGAGACTCCAGAATTTTATACTGTTGACATGTGTGTGATAGAAGGTCCTGATAACGCGGCTCCTTTGATTCGAAGGTTTGACCCGATAGATAATACTCTTTTTAGATTTGGGACAACCCAGGCGAATATTAGTATAATCACAAATGAACTTGCAACTTGTCGATGGAGTTTTGGCGATGTGGCATATGGGAATATGGAAAATGAAATGGTTTGTGCGGATGTTCTCAATTCCCCTTCATCGACTCAAGGATATGTTTGTACCGACACTTTAGAATTAGTTGATACGACTAATACTTATTATATCCGATGTATGGACCAGCCGTGGTTAGAAGGAACTGCCGACGTGGGTGATAGAAATCCTAATCAAGAAAGTACGCTTTATCGATTGAGAGTTCCGGAAGAAATGATTGGTATTGAGAAGATTAGTCCGGATAGTGATTTTGAAAGCCCGACTGCGCAGACTGAAATAGAACTAAAGGTTCGGACGATTAACGGTGGTGAAGAGCATACTTGCTCTTACTCATTCTCGGGATATACAAATATGGTTGAGATGTTTGAGACTGGAACGGTTGGAACTCATGTTCAGCCATTAAAACGGCCGGCGGGGACGGATAAAATTTATATTGAATGTGTTGATGAATCTGGCGACTCCGTTCAAGGCAGTACCGAGTTTAGAATTATTCATGATACTTCAACTCCACAGATTGCGAGAGTTTGGCAAATTGGAAACACCCTTCATCTTATCACTGTGGAAAATTCGGAATGTGTTTACTCGACGGAAAACTGTAACTTCAAATGGGAAGATGGAACTTCGACTCAGGGTGGTGAAGAGCATACGATTAGTGTTATTCCGGGTAAAAAATATCATATTAAATGTAAAGACGCGTTCGAAAATGCTCCATTGGGATGTTCAATAAGTGTTCATGCTATTTAGTGGAATATAATAGAATTTATAAAGAAAAGATGGTTGGAATAAATATGGGAAAAAAGGGGCAGGTTACGTTGTTTATTTTGATAGCAGTGATAATAGTTTCCGTAATTCTTGTTTTCTTTTTGTGGATACGTCCGGAATATTTTCTCGAGAAATCTAGGGGGTTGAAGTTTGAAGGTTGTGTGCGAGATGCACTTGAAGAATCTATCGATGACTTGGGTATGAATGCAGGGTTTGTTAATCCAACATTTACTTATCCTTACAATGGGGAAGATTTTACCTATCTGTGTTATACTGAAGAATACTATCAGACCTGTGTTGTGCAAGTTCCTTTTTTGAAGAATACTTTTGAAGCGCAGGCGAAGGGAGCATTGAAGGAGAAAATTGATTCTTGTTATTCTAGTTCTATTGAAGATTTGAGGGCGCAGGGTTATGAGGTTAGTTCTGGAACTGTAGATTATGAAATTCTTCTTGAGCCGGGAGTTGCGAAGGTTCAGATTGAGGCGCCTACGACGGTTGGTTCTCAGAAGTTTACGAGGTTTAATGTTGAATTGAATTCTCATATATATGATATGCTTATGATTTCTACTTCGATTTTGCAATATGAGGCGCAGTTGGGAGATTCAGATGTGACTTCTATGATGGTACTTTATCCGGATTATATTATTGATAAGATTAAGCGGAGCGATGGGACGACAGTTTATATTTTGGAAGATAAAGTTTTTGGAACTAAATTTCAGTTTGCTAGCAAGAGTCTTGTTTGGCCAGTAGGATATTCACTATGATGAGCGCAAAAGAAATATTTGAATTTTTGAAACCTAATAAGTGGAACGTTATTGTGACTATATTCTTGGTGGTAGTAATATATGTCGTCTGGAATTATATTTTGCCTGGGACAAATTACCTTAATGCATTGAGGGTTCCAGAAGAGCTTGGTGCGTCGGGAAGTAGATTAATCGGAAAACTTATAGCTTCGGTGATGGCCGGATTTATCGTGATAACATATACTTTAATTAGTTTGGTTGTTTATTTTATCAAGGAAGATTATAAAGATGATAAATCCAAAAAGGAGGACAATAAAGATGAAAAGTAACCAAAGGTCATACCCCCTCGGGGCACGAAAACCTGTGAACAGGCGAGAACCTCTGCGAGGTAAAAAAGTTATTGCAAGTTTTGAATTGATTTTGATGATGGTGTCTTTATTTGCGTTTAGTTTTTTGATTGGTGCTACCATTCCGGTTGTTGATGAAGTTCAGGATGGAGATTCGGCAATAAAAATTCTTTTGTCCGGGATGTTTAATCGTTTGAAAAAGCCGATGGTTCCAGTTGTCTCTGCTCAGGCTGTGGTTTCTCAACCGAGTTATTGTTGTGAGAAGACGAGTGATGGATCTTATTGTATAAATACTGATGAGTCAAATTGTGTGGATAATTTTAAATCTGCGCCCTCTTCTTGTGAGACGACTTCATATTGTAGATTAGGAACTTGTTATGAATCTGGGGAGGGAATTTGTATGGCGAATACACCTCAAAGAGTTTGTGATGCTAACGGTGGAACTTGGGATGCTAGAGAGATTAATGAAGTTCCTCAATGCCAGCTAGGATGTTGTATTATTGCGGAGCAGGCGGCGTTTGTTCCGTTGGTCCGATGTAAGAGATTGTCCACATTGTTTGGAGTTGAGAATGATTATCGGATGGATGTCACTAGTGAAATTGCTTGTATTGCTACTGCTCAATCGCAGGATATGGGAGCTTGTGTTTTTGAAAAAGAGTTTGAGAGACTTTGTAAATTTACGACTCGGGGCGAATGTGGGGCGAGTCAGGAAGTTGAAACGGTTGGTGGAAATATTAGTGATGGAGCAATAGAAACTACAACTGAGAAAAAGTTTTATGAAAATTATTTATGTTCGGCAGAAGAGTTGAATACTGCTTGTGCTAAGCAGACTTCTACCGGGTGTTATGATGGGAAGGTCTATGAGTTTGACTCGTGTGGGAACCGGGAGAATGTTTATTCTTCAGATAAAGATGCGAGTTGGAATAAGGGTATGGTCGCGGAGCCAGGAGAAGTTTGTGCTGAAAATGATGGTTCAAATAAAAATTGTGGAAACTGTGAATATCTTTTGGGCTCGCGGTGTGCAGAGTGGGATGGAATTTTGGGAATCGGAAAGCCTTCCGGAAGCGACCATTATTGTCAGACTACCGAATGTGTGGACCGGGATGGTAATAAGAGGCTGAATGGGGAATCGTGGTGTGTTAATGACGGGCAGATTGGAGAAGGAAGTGATACTGTTGGCTCGAGATATTATAAGGAAGTTTGTGTGGATGGTGAAGTTCGAGTTGAGCCGTGTGCCGATTTTAGGAAGGAAGTATGTATAAGTGGTTCGATAGAGATTGGATCTGGGTCTTTTGGGACTGCAGCATGTAGGGTGAATAGATGGCAGACTTGTGCGCAAATTACTGATGAAGAGGATTGTACTAATATTGATAAAGTTGATTGTATGTGGTTGCCTTCTGTGACTGGAATGGTCTTTAGTGTGAGTGCGGACGGTGGAGGTCAGGCATTTAGTAATCCTACGGCAAGTGGAAGTGGAGAGGCGTTTGGTAATCCTACGGCAAGTGGGGATCCTTCGATTACAGGAAGTGTTATTTCTCCGATAACCGGTAATGCGCTCTTTGGGGGTGGTGGTGATGAAGAGACTGAAGAGACTAAGACAAATCGGGGAGGAGGAATTTGTCTTCCTAATTTTCCTCCGGGATTGGAATTCTGGGAGGAAAACACCGCAAAGCAGATGTGTGGTGTTGCTAATGCGAAATGTACTGCTATTTTTGAGAAGGGTTTGATTGGGGGGAGCTGGAAATGTATCGAGAATTGTGAATGTTTAGAAGATGATTGGGCAGTAAGTGCAAACCAGATTTGTGTGGCGCTTGGTGATTGTGGAGGTTATATTAATTATCAAGGAGAATATTCGGATGAGGGTTATTTATGGAGATTTGATGGGGAGGAAAAAGAGATTAAGGAAGAAGGTATTATGGAGAAGATAGGTCAAGGATTTACTGGACTTGTCGCGGCTATGACTGGATTGGTTGCTGGAGGATTTGGAATGATTACTGGAATGTCTGAAATTGGTGGTGCCTCAGAGACAGTTACTGTGGACGCCCCAAGTGTGGAAGTAGCAAAAGATTCTGCAATTGGTGATGCCCTTAGTGATGGTGGTGGGGGTGCTGGTGGAGTTGAGAAGGTTGCTGAAGGGGGAGTTGAGAAGGTTGCTGAAGGGGGAGTTGAGAAGGTTGCTGAAGGGGGAGTTGAGAAGGTTGTTCCTGGTGCTATTACTACGGCGACTACATCTCTTGTACCAATAAAGGGAACTAGTTTTTTATCTAAGACATTTTTGACGAAAAAAATGACTGCAGCTACTGGTGGTGGTGGATTGATGGCGAATGCTGTTCTTTCTGGATTCCAGTGGGGGGCAATTGCTTATGGGGCTGGACAATTAATTGGACCAATGATTGGATTAAATAAGAAGAACACTAATGCACTTTCAATGGCAATGGGTGCAGGATTTTTTGCGTATAAGACCGCTTCGATTTATAATGCGGCTGCAGTTAAAGCTGCTACGATTGCTTCGACTCCAGGTACAACTGTAGCACCTGCGACTAATCTTTTGACAGTTAACCCAGCACTTACTGGAGTTGTAATTGGAGTTGTAATTTTCCTTGTGATGTATAAAAAGACTGAAACAAAGACTATTGAATTTAATTGTATGCCATGGCAGGCGCCGACGGGCGGAGATGTTTGTGAAGTATGTAATGATGAGAATTTGCCGTGTTCGGAATATAGATGTCGGTCGCTTGGACAGAATTGTGAAATTGTTAATAGTGGAAGTGATCAAGAGCGTTGTGTGAATGTTCGTCCGAATGATGTGGACCAGCCAGTTATTAGGCCTAATGATGAGAAGTTGACAGAAGGCCATAAATACACTAATGTTAAGAACTCGCCACCGGGACCTGGATTTACGATTATTAATTTGAATAGTAGTGATGGATGTTTGAAAGCGTTTACTCCGCTTGAGTTTGGTGTGAATACTAATGAGCCAGCGCAATGTAAGATTGATTTCAAGCACACTTTGAAGTTTGATGATATGGCGGCGTATATGGGTGGAAGTAACTTTTATGCTTATAATCATTCCGAGCAGTTTGCCCTTCCAGGAGCTGAAGTGTTAGCGAATGCCTCTTTCATCTTAGAGAATGGAAGGGATTGGTTGTTCTATATTAGATGTAAAGATACGAATGGTAATGCGAATGATGCGGAGTATGCGGTGAAGTTCTGTATTGACCCAACGCCAGATAGCACCGCTCCAGAAGTTAAGGCGACTTCGATTTTGAATGGTGGTTGTGTTGCAGAAGAACAGTCTAATGCGGAAGTTGAGTTCTATACTAATGAGCCAGCAGAATGTAGATGGAGTAAGGAGGATCAGGATTATGATAGTATGCAAAATGATATGAGTTGCACTAATGCATTATTCCAAATGAACGCGCTTCAGTTGTTTACATGTAGGACAGTTTTGACTGGAGTTTCTAGAGACGAGACGAAATTCTATATTAGATGTAAAGACCAGCCAGGTAAGCCAGATAATGATAGGAATGAAAATCAGGAGAGTTATGAGTTTAGCCTTCGGGGAAGTACTGGGTTGAAGATGAAGAACTTGCAACCAAATGGGACAATTTTCGGAGCGGTTAATCCTGCGCCTGTTGAGTTATACGCGGAGACATTGTTTGGATGTAATGATGGTCAGGCAGTTTGCTTTTATGCAACAGAAGACAAGAATAGTGAGTATATTCAGTTCTTTGATACAAATACTATTGATGGAATCCATACGCAGAGATTAGATTTGGGCGCTGGACAACACAAGTATTATATTAAGTGTGTTGATGAAGGTGGAAATGTTGTGAAGGATACTCTTAATTTCAAGCTGGATATTGACGAGAACGCGCCAGTTGTTGCGAGAGTTTATGAAGAAGACGATTTGTTGAAATTGGTGACTGTACGGAAGAGTGAATGTGTTTATACTTTTGACGATTGTGATTTCAGTTTCCAGGAAGGAACAGTGATGCCTTACGCTAATTCGACGGTTCATGTTGCGGAGTGGAATGAAGAGAAGACATATTACATTAAGTGTCGGGACGAATTTAGAAACGAAGATGCCGACTGTTCAATTATCGTTAGACCGAGCCGGAATTTTCTTTAGAACGATAATGCTTAAATAGGATTTTATTAGTCTATTTTTATGGAAGATGTCCATTTGGAAGTTACTGGAACTGGAGCCTATCTGCCTGAGAAAGTTGTGAAAAATGAAGATTTTGAAGGGAGACTTTTTTATGCTTATGATGGTTTTGGAAATCGGATTGGGGATGGGGAGGAAATAACTTCTGAGAAGATTTATGAGTTGTCAGGGATTCGCGAGAGACATTATGCTGCTAGGGGTGAGACTCCTTCAAGTATGGGAACTCTTGCTGCGATTAAGGCGATTGATGATTCTGGAACTGACCCGAAGGATTTGGTGGGAATAATTTTGGCGACGGTTAGTGAGAAAATAAATTTTCCAAGTGGTGCTTGTAAAATACAGAGAGCTTTGGGAAATTATTATGGGATTGAGCTCTCATGTGAGGCTGAGGATATTGCGGTTGCTTGTGCTGGGGCGGTTAAGGGGATGATTAATGCCAATTCTCGGGTTCTTCGGAGGAAAGGGAATTATTTAGTTGTAGGGGCCGAAGATGTTTCGGGGATGACTGAAGATGATGATCGAAATAAATTTTTATTTGGAGCTGGAGCTGGAGCAGTTGTTTTGACTCCGATCACGGGAAATAAGGGAATTATTAGAGAGTATTCGATTAGTAATCCTTATGAGGGTCGTGATAGTTGGATAATTCGTGATGAGAATAATTATCTGCGAATGTCGGAAGGGAGGAAGGTTATGAAAGAAGCAATTAAAGGAATGTTATTTTCTGTGAAGAAATTAAAAGAAGATGTTGGATGGGATTGTGCGGATGTTTATATTCCTCATCAGGCGAACGGGAGAATTTTGGATAAAGTAGAAATGGGTGTTGCGAGAGATGGCTCGATTGTTTATAGAAATATTGATAGGACGGGGAACATGTCTTCGGCGACTTGTCTTGTTGCTTTGGATGATGCGAGAAAAGAAGGCGTTGTTAAGAAAGGTTCTAAGGTTATTATGACAAGTTTTGGAAGTGGACTTGTGACTTCTGCTGTGGCTATTCAGTTTTAAGTTTGTATAAATTTATAAATCTCTTCTGCATTGGATTGTTATGAAGAGGATTGGTTCTAAAAGGGGACAACAGATAATGGGGATGCCGTTTAGTATGATGTTTGCTATATTTTTGATAATTATTTTTATTGTTGTCGCGTTTATGGGGATTCGGTTCTTCTTGAGTTTTGGGAGAACAGCAGATGTCGGATTGTTTTATGAGGAATTGCAAGGGGCAGTGGATGATGCGTGGTCGGGACAATCTGGTTCATTTAGCTTTGAAATTAATTTGCCGGATAAAATTCAGAAAATTTGTTTTGCGAATCTTTCTGCTCCGATAACTGGAAATCGGGAAGAATATAATCAGATTGAACTTTATGAGTTTAAGTCAGTTAATCTTTTTTTGATTCCTCCCGGGGACGCTGAGGGGATGCATTATAAACAGATTGAACATCTTGACCTCGCAAGAATTATTGAGACTCAAAATCCGTATTGTGTTGATGTAAAGGACGGTTTAACTATTCAGAAAGATTTCTATGATAAATTGGTTTGGATTGAATGATGGGGAAAGTTTATATAGCATCATACTACTATAATATAGCTTAATTAGGATAAAATGGAATTATTTGATAAAATAAAAAATCCCTCTATGCGAAAACTTTTTGGAAAGAAAGAGATAGAAATTATTCAGAAACAGCTTTTTGGGATTTCGTTGACTCCCTCTGAACAAACCATTCTATCGAGAGATATAAGGAAAAAGTTTTTGGTGATCAAAGAATTAGGTTCTTGTCAAGAAGATTTTAATTTAAAAAAGGGTATTTTGCCCATTCAGATAGTTCAAAGAGTTAAGAACAGGATATTAAATAGCGTTTATAAAAAAAATATAAAAAAAATGATTTGGTTCGGCTCTTTTGTTTCTGGTCATGTGACCTTTAGTTCAGATGTAGATTTGTCAGTAGAGTTTGATGAAATTAGCTTAAAAGATTCTTTAAAATTCCGTGCTTTTGCATCTCAAGAAAATATGCTTGATGTTCTCGTTTATAATCATCTTCCTAAAAAACTAAAAAATGAGGTTGATAATGGGAGAGTTATCTATAAAAGATAGATTAAATTTGAAGTTGAAAGATTTAAAAGAATATTTAGAATTTTTGGCTAATAAAATTCCTACCGAATTGAAAGATTATGAAGAAGATAAAATTATTAAGGCCGTGTGTGAGAGATATTTCGAGAAAATTATTGAGGCGACAATTGATATAGGTTTTTTAATGGTAAAATTGAGGGATATCAGAGTTCCATTGCTAGAAGAATCAGTTTTTAATGTTCTTGCAGAAAATAAAATAATAAGTTTAGAATTATCTGAAAGATTATCGGATGCTAAATGTATGAGAAATTTTATTATACATCAATATGGGGGGATAGATGATGAAAAGATTTTTTTATCAATTAGAGAGGAATTAATCCCTGACATAGAAGAATTTTTGGAGGAAATAAATGGGAAATAAACGGGGGCAATTTAACTTCGTTTGGCTTTTTGCAATAGTTGCTGGAGCGGCGGTTTTGGTCCTGGCGATTTATGGGGCGACTAAGGCTGGAGATACTATGAGGTTTCAGACAGATACGGAGATTGCGAAAAGCCTCGCGATAATTACGGACCCGTTGCAAGCAGGATTTGCAGAAGGTTCGTTTGGAAAAATTATATTTAGACAGGAAACGCGAATAAATAATGTTTGTCTTGATGGAAAGTTTGGTCGGCATAAGATTTCTGTTTCTACCCGTTTGAACATTGGTCAGGAATGGAATATCCCTGGAGAGGAAGTTCCGGTGCACAATAAGTATATTTTTTCTTCTGAGAGAAGTACAGGAAAGGAATACTATGTTTTTTCTAAGCCATTTGAATTTCCATATAAGGTCGCGGATTTGACGATGATGATTCCAGAGGAATATTGTTTGGTGAATGCACCGGAGGAAATTGCGGAGGAAATTAATTTTAATGTTAAGAATATTCAGGTAGAAAATTGCTCGGAAAAGGGGATGATTAATGTTTGTTTTGGATCAGGAAATAATTGTGATATCACTGTTTATGGTGCATGCACTTCTGGCTGTGATTCTGTTTATGATATGGGGACTGTTGAGAAATTTGGTTCGACTATGAAATATGTCGGGAATTTGATGTGGGCTGCGATTTTTTCGGAAAAGGAAATTTACGAGTGTAATGTTAATCGTTTAATGTATCGGACAGGGAAGATTGCGGAAGGATTTGCAGATAAAGCAGATTTGATGGATGCGCGGGGCTGTAATACTAATTTGAAACCTGATTTGGTGATGTGGGCTGGACAGACTACTGGTGCGGGTGTAGAAAATCTTATGTCTTTGAACTCTATTGCAGAGACCTTGGGGAATAAAAATGATCGGGAGGATTGCGGGATATGGGACTGAAGATTAGGAAGGCACAAAAAAAGGATATTAAAGAAATTTTAGAATTGCAAAAATCTTATAGTGAATCTTACTGGAAGGAAGAAGATTTTGAGCGAGCAATTAAGGATAAACTGGTTATTTTTTTAGTTGCCGAAGAAGAACATATTGTTGGTTCTATCCTTGGTTTTATTACTCCCAGTAAAAGAACTGATGCGATGTTGCATGAAACAAGAGTCCATAAAAAATATCAAAAGAAAGGTATTGGAAAGGCACTTGTTGATGAATTTTGTAAAAGAATTTTTAAGAAAGGTGTGAAGGATATTTATGCTCAGATTACGGAGGAACATATTCCATTTTATATTAAATCATGTAAATTCAAGAAGTCAGATTCTTGGATCGAGGTAAAGAAATCACAATGAAGGCGCAAATGAAAATCCAGCAGATGGCGTTTATGTTAATGGCAGTGTTTTTCTTTTTTGTATTGGTTGGGCTTTTCTTTTTGGGGATTTCGTTTAGGGGTGTTGAAGATAGTGCGCAACAATTGCAAAGGGAGCAGGCACTTTCGTCCTTAGAAGTTATTGCGGATATGCCTGAGTTGAATTTTAATTCGGTGACGTCAATGGCTTTGGATGAGGATAAGTTGAGGGTTATGTCCGGTAATCTGAGTGAAGATTATGCGAATTTTTGGCCGGTTGCTTCCATAAAAGCGTATAAGATTTATCCGAAGCCAGAGAGTTTTGTGAAATGTCCTGCGGTAGATTGTAATTATTTTGAGGTTTATGATAGTGGGCAGACGAATGTGCAGGAGTATTCGGCTTATGTGTCTATTTGTAAAAAGGTTCGGGAATCTGGATATACTTATGATAAATGCGAGGCGGGTAAATTGGTTTTGGGGGTGATTGATGTTGACGGATAGGGGCCAGCAAGAGATGGTTGGTTTTATTTTGATAGTTGTAATTGTGATGATTGGATTGATGGTCTTTTTAATTATTTCACTAAGAACTTCTCCGGAAAAATTGGATAGTCTTGAAGTTGGGAATATGTTAAATGCTATTATGATGCATACTACTGATTGCGCGATTCCGGCGATTCCGTATTATGAGACTTTTGAAGATTTGTTTAAGAGTTGTTATGAGAATGATGATTGCGCTGGAGTTAATCGCCCCGCGTGTGAATATCTTAATGAGACATTGAGAGAGATTTTGGCGGACTTGATGGACACGGAAGCCACGGTTAGTGCTTATCAAATGGATATCTTGGTTGCAGGGGATGAAGGACAAGAAGGTCTTTTAAGAATTTTTGAAGGAAATTGTACTGGAACTGCTTTGGGTGCTCAGAGAAAAATTAGCGCGGGAGCAGAAGATTTGATTATTCAATTGAGGATTTGTAAGGGAGAAGATTAGATAGTCTTATGGCGCATACAAGGTGTACCCTTTTTAGGAGATTCATAATCTCAAGATTAAAACGGGCAAAGTCATGCGTGAAAATCTGCCCACAATTTGCATTCGCATTATTTTCATATTTGCGCGAAAGCGAATTGCGTGTTCGCCCAGTCGCTTGCTGCGATTTTAAAGGTTCTGCTTATTGAAAATTTTTATGATATAAATTTAAGATAATTATCTTGTTTTCATTTGAAAGATAAGCATATGAAAGACGGAATGGTTTAATGTATAGTTCTCTTGTTCCTTTCCGAACATTTCGCATTGGTTTTCCAAACGAAGGATTATCTTTTAATTTTTCTAATTGTTTAATAATTTTTGTTTTTAGAAGATTGTCTTTTATTTTAGAAAAATATTTTTTAAATTTTTCATCAAAAAGAATTTCTACCATTTGTTTATTTTTTCTAAAAACTTATCAGAATCCATAGAAATAAACTTTCCCGCATCATATCGCCTCCACGCTTCTTCTGTTCGTTTAGCAAATATTAAATCCTCTTCAAGATTTTTTCTAAATGCGCTTGCTTTTTTAAGAATTAGTTGATCATTATCTTGGATAATTATTAATTTTTCCCCATTACTGAACTGTTGTCTCATTTCTCGGGGGATCACAATTTGTCCTTTAGAACTTAATCGAGTTACATCTATATTCATAGTAAGATTGGTCTTACTAGTTATTTAAACCTACCTATTAGATTTCAATTTGGATTTGCAAACTATCTATAACTAATACGGGTTTTAGGGACTCCCGATTTCCGGTTTTTTCTGCATGGAATTCAATGAATCCGAATCTTTCTAAGACTTTTATGTCTTCCCTTACAGACTTAAAATCCCTGCCAAGAATTTTTGCCAGTTCATAGATTGATCTAGGATTCTTGGATTTTAATACATAAAGGATTCTTGATTTTTCATTACTGAGAAGATTTCGCAAGAGTTTAATGTCCGAAAAATCGTGGGGAGTTTTTTCTCCGATAAGTTTCGAGACGAAGTTCCCACTTTTTACATTGACTTCAACATATCTTACTTTTATTCTTTTTTTTGTTGCCATATGAAAATATTTGGCTTTTTAAGCTCCTTTTTATATATGGGGTGATGTTGTCTAGATATATAAATCTTATGTTTTAGATATATGTGGGATTTTATACCCTCTATTTGTATTCTCGAGCTATATCTCTAGATAATCAATTTATAAAAGTGTTGTACTTTAATGTAATAACACAAACTTTATAAAGAAACTGGTGGAAACAGAAGATTTTAAGAGCATTTTGGAGAGATTCTGGGGGCGGAGGGCAAACTTTATAAATGAAAAATGGGTTAGATAATTAGGCGTTATTGTTAATCAATAATGCTGACTAGTCAGTGTTCATATAGGGACCCTAGTGATGACACTTATAACGCTCCCTAGTTATAAGTCCAAAAACTTTTACTCTTCGAAAGTTTAACTTTCGTTATGACAAAATTGTCGTGAAGAGCAAAAATTTTTCCGGCCAGGCTATTAGAAAATCCGAACTCGCATTTGCGAGGCCTTGAAGAAGGCGGCTAAACTAATGGTACTGAAAGGAGGTTTAAAAAATAATGAATAAAATATTTAGAAAAGCTATTACAATTTTAGGAAGTGCTGCTTTGATTGGAATGACTGTAGGTGCGGCGGCTGCTGCTTCTTACCCATCTCCTTTTACAAGTAATACTGCTATTGTTTACGGTTCTAATGCTGCTTTATCCGATAGAGCTGCAGTTACAGACATTGCTGAAAATATTGACGCAGCTACTGCAGTTTCTGCAGGAGGTGCTGTGACTACAACTTCTGGAGATATAGTTTCATTAGATACTGGTTCTACCCGTATCTATTTGAATACATCGTTAAATACTGCGAAATCAGTATTTACAAAAACTGCTTTACCAGTGGTTCTTGCTGATGAGACTTTCTCAGGAAATGTAGATGCTGCTATGACTCAAACAATTAAGTTTGCTGCTGGCGCAGCTGCAGGTGACGATAATAGTGGTAAGGTAATTTTTGCGAAACAACCAAGTAGTAATACAGACCCTAAGTTTGGTATTAGTTTGGGAACTTCGCATTCTGATGATATTCTTTACAATGCTTCTGTTACTTTTGGAACTGCTGTGATGTTTAATCACACTGATTCAACAGGTGAAAATATAAGATTATTTGGAAAGGATTTTGTTGTTAGTACTGCTACTACTGCTAGTAAATTGGTATTATTTTCTTCTGCTACTGAAATAAACTTAGTTGCGGGGGGGGCTAGTGCTAATCCAAGTTCTACAGTTGTGATTGATGGAACTTCTTATGAAGTTGAGTTAGTTACAGGTACAAGTACAACTGCTACAATCGCTGTAAATGGTGAAAGTAAAGAAGTTACTGAAGGTTCTTCAAAGAAGATCAATGGAATCGATGTTGCTGTTAAATCAGTTACAGAATCCACTGCTCTTAGTACAGTTACTGCAAGTATTCTTGTGGGTTCTAATAAGATAACATTCCAGGCTTCTAGCCAGGTTCTTATGGGTTCAGATGATGATCCTGTAGATGGAACTTATGTTTATCTAACTGGAACTCCAGATTCATTAACAGGTTTAACTATTGCTACATTCAGACCAGACTCAAGCACTGATGCTATTCTTCCCGGACAGTCTTTCGTAGACCCAGTCTTTGGAAGTTTCAAGGTAGATTTTGCTGGAATGAATATCGCAGATAATTCTGATGACAGGGAAACTATTTCTGTTCAGAATTCTGGAGACGACACAATATCTGTGAAATTTACAGATGCTAATGCAAACGCTGGAACTGTTGAATTTGCACACAACGCAAGTGGATTGTTTTACTTAGCTGATGATAACAACTACACTATGCATGTGATGGAAATGGCTAACTTGACAGAGAATGATTACATTATTATCGGAAACGAAGAATACGGAAAAATTCTTCAATTGACTGATATATACAATCAGACAACAGGTACCACATCTAAAACAAATGATAGGGTAAAATTCCAGAATGTTATGGATAGCACAGATACTTATAATACTGTGTTTACAACTACTGAAGGATCAGGAACTCTTACTGTAGAGGGTAAGGAGTATACTGTTACTTTCTCTGGTTCAGATGATACTGGATGGGCAACTATTAAGAATCCTACTGGAGAGTCTGCTAATGCAAACACATTCGTAGTTTATCCTACTGTGAGAACTAAAAATAATGGATTGCTTGCTGTTTATGAGCCATTGAATATCGTATTAGGTAATAATCGGACTACTTCCGGTGGAGCAAATTCTGTTACAACACTTAGATTCCCTGATGGTGATGGATATACGGATTTAGTTGCTACCTTTGCAGGTAATGTAACTGATGCTGTGTGGACACTTAGTGGTGCTGTTGCCGATACTTTGAATACTTCGGTGGGAGATTCCGCTACTCTTGTTATAGGACAATTAACCTATAACCTAAGTACATCAGGTACTGCTAACGCAACTACGTTATACCTTATCGATCCTGAAGGAACTGCTAACATTGATCAACCGGCTATTGTTCTTTTCGAAGGAAAAGACGATAAGAATGAGTATCATGCTGTTGTTGTAGATTTAGAAGATAATTCTGCGGCTACTAGCTCGAACGGTGTTGGAGTGAATGATGTATTGTTTAGTTCTGACTACTACCATGCTTCTGCAACTCTTAACAGTGACAGTGACCTTACACAGGATGCTGATTTCTGGGGGACAATCACAACATTAAATGCTGATGATTCCGACCAGAAGACAGTCTCGATAAGTTATCCAGGTAGCCAAATATATGCGCAAGTATATGTTGGTGAAGCGGATGCTACTATTGGTGGAGACGGTACTAGTGTAGGTGTAAAAACTTACGCTGATACTGAGGCTGCTTCATTCGCTGGAATGAATTTAGTTGTTGTTGGTGGTTCTGCTATCAACGCAATTGCTGCTGAGTTACTTGGTAGTGCTTACAGTGAAGGTGCGTTTACTACTGCTACTGGAATCGGTGCTGGAGAATTCTTAATCAAATCTTACGATAGATCTGGTAAGACTGCTCTATTAGTCGCTGGTTACAATGCTGCTGATACTGAAAAGGCTGCGAAGGTTCTTCTTAACGAAGTAATCAACACAGCTGTAGGAAAGGAATACAAAGGTGTTTCTTCTACTGAAGCAATCACGGTTATAGCTTAGATAATCCAAAAGAAAAAGTAAAACAAAAATTTAATTTTAACACGCCCGACCCCAAAAAGGTCGGGCTTTTTTTATGTTCGACGGAACCTAAGGTTCCCTACAAGTAGCCTCCCCAGATAGCGATAATCAAAAATCGATTTTTCATTTGTTTTTGTTGTACAAAAACCTTGCGTGAAAAATCAATTTGGTCTTATCGTATACAAGGCGAAATAAGATTTCTTGACGACTTCGTCCTCTCCCTTCGGGCCGGACAACCTGCGCCTAAAATATTATTTCGTGGGACGCTTAGGGGAATGTTGGGGCGACTTGCTCGGCTCGAAAAAAGTAGGCCGAGAAAGACCTTCATGTTTTTCTCTCAGGCTCGAAAAAAATTGGTCGAGGAAGACCTTCATGTTTTTCTCTCAGGCTCGAAAAAAATTGGTCGAGGAAGACCTTCATGTTTTTCTCTCAGGCTCGAAAAAAAGGTCGGGCTTTTTTTATGTTGTTTTGTTGATGGAAACCATGGGCGTAATTTTTATAAAGTCAATTTCCGACGGTTAGGTATGAAAAGAATTCAGACTGCAGATATTTTGAAGCGTAAGGCTCGGAAAAATAAAATTATTATGGGAGTTGTTTTAGTCTTTCTGTTAGTCTTTTCTACACTGGGCTATTCGTTGATGAATAATGATGACGATAGGGATACAAAGGTAAACGAAAATGGATTAGATTTTTACAAGGGGGGTGGTCTTTGGAGGGCAGTTATTGATGGACAAGAATTTGGTTTTCAGTATCTTCCTTCAGAAGTTGAAAGTGTTCCAGTGGAAGGGATTTTTGATTTAGGGGGTTATGCAAGTCAGCCGCTTTATTTTGTTAATGTAAATGAAGCTGCCCCCGAGATTTTGAATAATTTGCAGAGGTATATTATGCGATATCAGGAAGCTTGTATAAATGAATCTGCTTGTGGCGAAGATTTTCCCTTGAAGGATTGTAGTAGCAACGTTATTATTTATGAGGCTGGAAATGATACAAAAGTTTATAAAAACCAAAGTTGTGTTTATCTCGTCGGTGATGCGATAATGGCAGCCGATGCGTTTCTTTATGAAACATTACATATTTAAAATGGCGCTCAAAGAGTACCAAGATACACAAACAAAATAATGGCGCTCAAAGAGTACCAAGATACACAAACAAAATAATGGCGAAGAAAAAAGCAAAAAAAACTTTTAAGAAAAAATCCTCAAAGCTCAGCAAGGATGAGAAGGAAGAGTTAAAGGCTGAAGGAGAACTTCCGGAGAAGGAAGTTCGTGAGAGTGAGAATCACCAATTAATATGGTTTTTTGTTATTGTGATAGTAATTTTTGCTTCTTTTTTGGTTCCTTATTTTTGGATTCAGAGTTCAAAAACGTTTGAGTTTGGGGGGGTGGATTGGAATATTGACGATGAAGATGAAATTATAACGTTTTACCATACAGAGTTTCCTGCACTCAATGGTGCTAATATTAATTATAATGTTTATCTGAGGAATGATCCTCGGGAAAATGATGTTTATACAGAAGGAGATTTTCGATATTTTAAGGTGGGGGGTTATCTTTCATGGGGAGAAGATATTGAATCCTGCAGGGGTGGCCAGGTTCTTCGTGCAGCTTCAGACTTAACGTCTTTTGTTAGAACGGGTGTAGGAGTAGGAAATATAGCTAATGCCGGTTTAACTCCAGAATTTGCCGAAAAGCTAGGGTTTCCTTTCGTGAATTGTCTTACAACTCCTAACCGAACGGTCATTTTATTGGAGATGGGCGAGCCCTCAGTAATTCAATCAGGACATAATCCTTATTGTTATATTGTGACCATACGAGATTGTGAGAGTGTTAAACCGATTGAGAAGTTTATTATAAAAACTCTTGAGGATAATAGTCTCCGGATTAAAGAACTGCAAGATTTGAAATCCTGACAATATGGAATCTTCTCAACAACTTTAAAAAGATTGTTTCCGAAATTCATCTTGACGTCGGATTGGAAATCCTCGCAACACGGAATCTTCTCAACAACTTTAAAAAGATTGTTTCCGAAATTCATCTTATGGATTTACAAATTTTTATAGGGCTTATTTTAACCGTTCTTCCGTTTATTGAACTTAGGGGAGGATTGCCTGTTATTGTTGATTATGCTATCCGAAATGGTCAATCGATTTGGCCGTATTTTTTCATAGTTGTTATCTTGAATATTTTAGTTATTCTATTGATATTCATGTTTTTTGATTTGCTTCACGAGGTATTTATGCGAATGAGATGGTACCAGAAATTTGTCGGAAAGGTTTTGGCTAGGCTGCAGAAAAGAGTTGATAGGGTTAAGGAACGAATGGACCGTTGGGGCTATTTTGCACTTATTTTATTCGTGGGGATTCCTCTCCCAATCACCGGAGCTTGGTCTGGCTCACTAATTGCTTGGGCATTAGGATTAAATCGATGGAAGAGTTTCTTAGCTATTTCAGCAGGAGTAGTCATTGCAGGTTTACTTGTGCTTTTTGCTTCGTTTGGACTTCTTTCTTGGCTTAATTAGACTTCTGAAATACATTATATCTGAATAAACTGGGATTGATTTTATTTTGAATATTTTTACCATAGAGAACCAAATCCCGACTACGAATATGGTGGAAATTAAGTGCCAAAAAAACAAATGCGCTAATTGGAAAAAAGAGGTTCTAGCTAATCCTGCCAATAAAACAATTCTTAGAATATTTATTATGAAAAGAGTTAGTGTCGATAAGATAATGATAAGCGCCCTCTTCCCAGGTTTTATTTCTGTAGCAGATAGAATCAAAAATAATAATAGGAAGAATGCTGAGGCGGCCACACATGCAGGGATAATTTCTATCATTATTCCTTTGAAACGAATGATGTTATCTGCCACAGTGGTTGGAGAGAATATTGATAAAATCCCGCTTGAAGCCTTAATTGTTAATGGGGTTAAAATTTTATCACGAAAAAAGTAAAGATTTGCTCCGAGAAGTAATAACGATAAGTATCTTGCGAACAGGCCTATAATCTTTTTAGATTGATTATTCATATAAGTCAATAGAAAGGAAGTTTAAAAAACTTTATAATTAGAATTGAGGAACTTTTCTTGACCTTCGAGAAACCTTAACAATTAAAGTTAGTAAGATTAAGACAACTAATAATGCTATTCCTGCTGCGCTGTAAAGTACTGTTTTGCTTATGTCTTCGAAAAGACCTTTCTTCTCTGTAATGTTTACAGAAACTGCTTGATCGTACGACTCCCCATCGGATTCTGCGTTAACCTTGAATGTTTGAACTCCGGGCTTATTAGGAATAAATGTGATTGTAACGGTTCCTTCTTCGTCTTCATCTAAAGATAAAGATTGTGGAGATACACTGACAAGTTCTGCCCAGCTTTCATACCCAGAAACTGAGATGTCATAACTGCCATCTTTTCCGTTATTAATTATTGTTGCAACGATTACCATTTCTTCGCCCACCTTTGCTTCGGATTCAAGAGATGCGCTGATTGTTGGTTTAGGGATAACTTCAATTCCTTCAGTTACCTTTAAAAAACCATTAAATATTGCTTCATCATCTTCACTATTTTCATAAATATCCTTGTCTGCAATCCCCTTATCGTCATAAGCTGAAAGTTCAATCGCATAGGTTTTTGATTCCGCATCTGAAGGGATTTCAAACGAATAAGTAATTTTTTGGCTGTCAAGGGAATCCAAATCCTTATTAAATTCAATTACTTCTTTAATTCCTAACTCTCCATTATAAACCAAAACAAATATCTCGTCATTTTTGATATCTTTATCCCCTATGTTCCAAACTGTCGCAGTCATTTCTACTTTTCCCCCTTTTGGAAATTCTCCATCAACTAAAGAGAAATCGGAAGAAGTAAATTCTATATCTTCAATGACTACAAATTCCTCGTCAGTTCTAATCTCAATTTCTTTTGAAGAAGAATCTCCTGTCTTTTCGTCGTCATAAGGACTAGAAGAATCATCAATCTTTCCGATAGCACTAACATATAAGACATAATCTGAATCTTTTCTTAAATCTCTAGGGTGAACTATAAATGAAATTCTTATTGTTTTATCGTCGCCGAAATCTAGGTCAAAATCCTCTTCATCAATTTCTACATCACTTTCATCTAAGATACAACGATTTTTTGATTCATCTAGTAAACAAAATCCAATTTCTATATCCTTTATATCCCAGTCCCCTTTATTGTCCACTTTAATTTCTAATTCTACTTCATCAAGAGGGTACCAATAAGCTTCATCATCCCCAAAACCTTCAAGAGTGTTTATATCATCAAATGAAACTTCCAATTCTCCCTCATTTTTTCCTGAGTAAAACTCAGACGAAGTAGATAAGGTGATTACCTCGTTGCTGTGGGTTGTTCCATCTGTTGCTTTTATATTCATTGAACAATCGTCATTGAAATCTAAATCATCAATATTTGTGGATGAAACTTCTATTAAGATAAATTGTCCGGGGTTTAAATTGAAAATGGATTCATTAAATTGAACATCAAAGTCTGCAGTAGTTGTCTCTACCAATTTTATACCTGTTAAGTTTGTGTTCCCAATATTCATTACTTTTATCGTTCCGTTTTGGGTTTTTGTTAATGGACTTTCTAGGGAGATTGTTAGTTCTGAGGAGGAGTTTATTGTTATTGTAAAGGGGAGAGTTTTATAGTTCCCAACATCCATACCTTCCCCGATTACGGAAATTATTCCCTCGATATTTCCAAGTTGGTATTTTTCAAAAGTTACCGTTGCTTTTATTGTTTCAATAACTGGAGTAGCTGTTCCATTTTCGATATAAAAATCATTAAAATCAATATTAATTACTGCTGTCCCGAGGGAGATTGTAGAACTGCTAAAATCTAAAGTTCCATTTGTCCCAGTGTTTTTAAGATTAAAAATAATGTCAAATGAACCTACATTATGATTAACATTTGCAGGGATTGTATATTCTGTAATATCTTGTAGAGATGTTGCACTCACCATCGCTAAACTAAATACTAAAACTGCAAGAATTCCGATAACTGCGGATGCGTTCTTTACCATGTTGTAATTCTGGAGTTACACTGGTTTATAAAGATTTCTATTATTGAAAAGATAAATTGATTTTGGAGTTTTTGAGGTTTCAGCGACGAAGAAAAGTTTAAATACCTTTAGATAGTTATTATCAGATGATACATATGTGTACTAATGAAAGGAGTTTTAGATTATGCAATGACAAGGTCCTTGCGGAGCAAAAATCTAAAGATTTTCGCTGATGGTTAGGTCGAAGGAGAATTTGGTTGGAGCGTATGCGTTTTTGATAGGTGTAGTTCTTGCGGTAGTTATCGGATTGTTTAGTGAGCCTCTTCAATCTTCGGGGGGCTGGATCTATTCAGTTTTGG
This sequence comes from Nanobdellota archaeon, assembly GCA_018830525.1. Lineage (GTDB taxonomy): Archaea > Nanobdellota > Nanobdellia > Pacearchaeales > GW2011-AR1 > JAGVXH01. The sequence continues at coordinate 46,336 of JAHJSH010000029.1, forward strand.
TGATAATTGGTTTAATTGTAGGATTCATGAATGTGGGTGATAAAAATTCTATGACTTTCCTTGCTGCAAGTCTTTCTTTGGTGGTTGTTGGTGCACTTGGCTCGGATCCTCTGAAGTATATTGCCCTGAATAATTATGCCGTCAAGGCATTGAGTAGTATTTTGACATCTCTGTTGGTAATGTTTGTTCCGGCGACAATTATTGTTGCGTTGAAGACTGTCTTTTCTATGGCGAAGATTTAGCTCAGGGAGATATCTCCCTCAGCTGTGTACCCTCTTATTTAACGATAATCTAAAATAAATTTTTCATAGAAAATTTATTTTAGATTATCGCATGTAAGCTCATAAAATTTCTTGACGCGCTTGTCATTGCCTTGCAACGACCCTATCGCTAAAATTTTATTCGCGACTTGTGGGCTGGAGTGTAATAATAATTAAAAAGATATTTTGAAGGTATTTATTATGATAAGAGTTAATATTGGAAAGAGTGTTTTGGGAGGCGAGTTAGAAGAGGCTTTGATTTATGCTGCGAATGAGATGGAATTTTCCCACTCTATTAAGGATTGGCATAATGAAGAGTATGTTTTAAATCCAACTAGAAGAGGAGAAGTCTATGGGGGGAGTAAATTGGTTGTTAAGGGTTTGTATTCTCATTTTAATATAGATTTTAATCGAGAGAAGCCTTGTGATAACTTTCTTTTTGAAGATATCATTGCGCAAGAAAATCAAACAGAAATAGGCGTAGCGGCAATGATGTTAAAAGATACACCTGAAAAAGTTGAATCACCTGATGCATATATCCAAGATTATTTGGAGTTTGTTTCTGCAAAATTATATGAAAATACGGATTAGAGAAATTCTAAAACATCTGCAAGGTTAATAATTCGCATGTCGTCTCTTGCGAGACCGAAACAAGCGGTGTTTACCCACATTTGAATTTGCGGAAAATTTTCAAACTCTGAAGTGTCAATGTTGTTTGCTTCGAATAGATATACTTCTTTCCCAGATTTTTCTATTTTTTCGGCTATCTTTTGAATCGCTTTTTGATACCCCTCCGGGGCACGAGAACCTCTGCCGAGGTGTTGGCCATGTTTTGTGGAAACTAATAGTCCTATATTCTTAGCCATTAGGAATTTCTTCTTCTTGGTTTCGGTCTTTTTATTGTATTCATCAATCTCTTTTTGTTCGATTTTTTCTAGGGTTTTTGTGGTGAAGATATAGATTTCTTTTTGGAGTTGGATTGCGTTGTTCATAGCGTGGAATTTTCCATCAGTGATTATTAGTCTCGTGTCGGAAGAGCTATCTAGTGCTGAAGAGTTACAACCTAACACATGGCCTTCGTAATATGCGCCTTTTTTTATGGTTACTTCCTTTCCTTTAGACTCTAAGTATTTCTTGACTTTTGGAATTAGCCCTATATATTGTATTGTTGCGGCCAGGGAGATGGTCTTTCCAGGTAATTTATCTAAGAGTTTTAACTGAATGTCCGAATCTTTGAACTTTCTACGAGTTTCTATAAACAATACCCTCACGGATTTGGAGCTATTATTGGTTGGGGCACACTGGGTTTTCATAATATAAGGTAGAAAAATTGGTTTTTAAGAGTTTAGACTCACCCCTAGAATCGTTCAATATCACTAGATTTTTGTACTTCAGGTTCTGCTGCACCTTTCTGAATATCAAAAACCTTTGAAGGTGTTGCGATAACAGTGTTCTCTCCGAATCCTGCAATCTTGCCTTCAAGGGCTTCAACAGTTTTCTTGATCTTCGAGATTGCTCGCTTTAATTCGACAACATCCTTTGACTTCAAATGTTTGATATCGATAACTGCGATAGTATATCCTTCTCGGAGTGCATTTAGAATTGGATTTATGTCTTCGTATACCTTTAAAACAAAAGTTTTTATAAAAATCTTTGAGCTAGATTTTTCTTGTTCTAAATCAATCTCAATGAAATCTGGAGATAAATCTTCATCCCGCCCCATCATCCTTTTGAATCTGTCAAATACCATAATATAATTTCATGGACTCAGTATTTAAATATTTATGTGGTAAAATAGTAAGTTAAATAAATTGTGGGAAGTTAAGGGATTATCAAAAAGTGGAGTGTCGATCACTAACTGCCGGGTCTGGGTAATAGGTAATTTTTGGATTCGGAAATCCGGCCTCTATTGCTTTTTCTTTTGCGACCACCGGATCTTTATCAAATGCTATAATCCGATTATCTCCAATTGAAGGTGTTGCTAAATAAGTTTCATAAAATTCTTTCGGGAGAGGATTCTTTCCAAATAATTCATAAGGGTATTCTATATCTTCGAGAGCCATAATTTTTTGTGTCGGAGGATTATTTAAACTTATCCTTGAATTGCTTTCATGACTTCGTCACGGATAGATTCGATTTTTTCAGAGAATATTTTTTCCTGTTCGTCGATAGATTTCATCCGAGTATCAATTAATTTTTTCTTCTTTTTCATATCTTCAAGAACTGCTTCTTTTGTAGATTTTATCATAACCTGGTTCCCAATAATTCTAGAAACTTCGCCCTCAGTTTTTCCGACTTCAGCGATAATGTAATCTGTTTCATTTGCTTCCATAGAAAATGCATTTTTTTGCATTAGTAACTGCTGAAAACTTTGTTCGAGCATTTGGAGCTCTTGAATTTTCCTCTGAGTATCTTCATCTAAATTTGCTAAAGGATTTGTAGAGTTATTCTCTTTTTTTGCCATTTTTAATCAGATGTAACCGTCTTCATTTTAGTTCTCGGTTTGTAAAAAATTCTCTCGCCACATTTTATGCATACGAATCTCTTGTCTAAATCGTCTGATTTTATTTTCGCGCCACAGTGGAAACATTTGTATGTACTCATGATATTTTTTATTTTTTATTCTATTTAATCCTTTAGGTGGAAGGTTCCTCCGGCGAATTTCTTTCCACATTTTGAACATAGCCAGATTGCTCTTGCTTGTCTTTTTGCTCGGCCTTTACAGAACGGACAGTCCTGCTTAGTTCGCTGTTTTGCTTCTACCGCTATAAGTTTATTCTTTACTCTTCCGTATCCTGCGCCAAATCTTCCTGCTGCGCCGATTTTTTTTCTTTTTACTGCCATTTTGTTTTGAATATTATGGGGCCACTCTCACAATTTGCATTTCGCAAACGGATTTAAACCCTTTGGTTTGCTCAAAGCGAATTGCTCGGGATTTGTTCAAATCCTTGGGTTTGTGAATATTATGGGGCCACGCAGATTTGAACTGCGGTCGCGAAGTCCCAAACCTCGAATCATACCAGACTAGACCATGGCCCCACGATTATGAGGTGATTTTTTGATTAATAAAGTTAAGCTTTTGCTGCTACTTCTGGAGCTGCTACTGCAGGTGTTTCTCCTTCTTTCTTTGTCTCAGTTCCGGCTACAGCCGTTGCTGCCTTAGCTTCTTCTGCTGCAGCGGCTTCTGCTTCTTCAGCCTTCTTTATAGCTTCTTGTTCGGCTTCTACTCCCTTGAAGAACGTGTCTAATTCTTTCTTCTTTTCAGGGTTAACATCAGTTTTTTGTGCTTCAATTTCTTCCTTATACTTTCCTTCTGCAATTTCATCAAGAATTTCCATAGGTTGCTTACTCTCGATTAAAACTCCAAGAGCCTGGCAAGTTCCTATAACAGATTTTACCGTAGAGATAAATTCATTTGAAAGCATGCTATTGTGTTTAGCTTTTGAAACAGCGATTACTTGTTCAATTGCAAGATTTCCAACTTTCTGCTTTAATCTTGCACCCGAAGCTTTTTCGATTTTCAATTCTTTTTTGATTAATTCAGATGTTGGTGGAGATAGAACTTTGATTGAGAACTTTTTTGTCTTTGGATCAACTGTTAAATGGACTGGAACTGTGACTCCCTTGAACTCGGATGTTGCTTCATTAACGTCAGAAATAACTTGTCCCATGTTTATTCCCATAGGGCCCAATTGCTGAGCAACTGCTGGACCTGGACTCATTTTTCCGCCTTCGACCAATAGTTTGATTAATACCATATTAATTTTTTGAAAAGTTAGTTTTTAAATTATTCCTAAAGGATAATTAAAAATTAAAGTTTTTATCCTGTAGGTAGGTCTGGTGACCTGAAACTACTCTTCTTCGAGTTCCTCCCTTCGAATTACTCTGATGTTATCTAACTTAACTGTAACTGGGATTGGAACTACCGCACCAAGTAATGATACAACAACTTCTCCTTTTGCTTTGTCGATTCGGACAACTTTTGCTTTCTCATTCTTGAAAGGTTCGGAGATAATTTCGATGATATCATTCTTCTCAATCTTGATGTCTGCTGCGACTGGCTCGAGCATTTGTTTTATTTCGTCGTATGTAACTGTCTTTCCGATTATTCCTTTAACATAAGGTAAATTGAAAACGGCTTCTTCAGCATGTTCTCTGTCTGGAGATTCTAAGAATACATATCCCCGAAGTCCGTGAGGTCTTGCTAAAGCATAAATCCCAACCTTCTTTTTCTTGACTTTGTCTGCGATCATCTCAAGTGCCTTATCTTCTTTGTTGGTTGTAACTTTTACTACATAAATAACATTCTCAAACTCTCTCTTTGGCTTATTTGCCCTAGCTTCCTCACGAGCGATAGCTTTATCTTTTTCAGTAACTTCTTTTTCAATTTCTTTTTCTTCTTCAGCTAATTCTGCTGTAGATTCTTCATTTGCCTCTTCTTCAGGAATTAAAGATTGCTTTTTTGAGCCTTTAATCTTTGGTGCAAAAGATTCTTCAGCAGCGTTGCTATCATCCCCTTCTTCGAGGTAGTCAAATTCATCGTCATATCCGATTGCCATGGTTTCTTTCTTTTTAGAAAAAAGAAATTTCCCGCAAGTAGAAAAACTTAATTTCCAAAACTGCGTTTTGATCTTTTTTCAAGTGTGATTTAGGGGTCGTGCCCCAGCCAGCTCAAAGATATCTAAGAACTAGATAACTAAACTAGAAATTATTGGTTTTTAAATATTTCTATGTTAAAACACAGTCTTCATTGCGACAGAAATAGCGAATCCGACAGCCCCGATTATCAAAATACCAATTGCTGAAACTTTTGAGATTGTTTTGAACTCGGCCATGCTCGGTTTTTTAAGAAGTCTCCATACTCTCAAGTATTTGTGATATTGTGAAGATAATGCTCTTGTTAATTTTCCTGCCATAATAATTAGAATCTGGAAGGCTTTTTAAATTTAGGGTTTTTACCCAGTAGGTAGATCTGGTGATCTAAGTCTTATTCCTCAAAGAATTCTATTCCGAGTTCTCCTTCCATGTCTTTTCTTCGAGCTTCTTCGATAGGTAATCGTTCTCCTGAAATCTGGGGAGATTTTACTCCGGTGATGATTACCATAACCTTCAGGCTTTTTTCCATGTCTTTTGAGATTTGGGCTCCAGAGATTAGTTTTGCGTCCGGAGAGAGTTGTTCTCCAATCTTCTGGATTATTTCCTTATATTCATCTAATGCTAAGTCGGTTCCTCCAATTACGTTCACTAGGGCGCCCCGTGCGTTCTTGATATCTACATCAAGTAGAGGATTATTGAGTGCTTTTTCTACAGCCTCCATTGCCCGGTTGGTTGAGTCTGATTCTCCCATCCCAATTAATGATACCCCCCCATTCGCCATGACAGCTTTGATATCCGCAAAATCTAGGTTAACTAACCCTGAATTTGTCACCAACTCAGTTATTCCTTTTACAGCATTAGTTAGGATTTCGTCTGCAACCCTGAACGCAGTAGGTAATGGTAAGTCTGGTGCTAAGTCTAATAGTTTGTCATTAGGAATTACAATTAATGTGTCTACGATTCCTTCCATTCGTTCTAGACCTTCCATTGCGTTCTCGATCCTTTTTGCTCCTTCGACTGTGAATGGTAATGTCACGACCCCGATAACTAACGCGCCTTGTTTTTTTGCAATTTCTGCTACGACTGGTGCTGCGCCGGTACCCGTATTATGAACTACAAACCCTTCTGCAATAAAATTGTGGCTTTTATCGACCGTTATATCGTAAACTCCTTCGTCTCCTAATTTTTTGGTGGAGGTTATTCTATTGAATCCGAAGTTTTCAAATATTTCGTGTTTTTTTCTGCTTCTATATTTATACATAAAGCTTAAACCATTTCTTGTTTTTGGATGGGGTAATTCTTCAAGTAATTCATGGGTTTTGTATATACAAAGATTCCACGCAGTGAAATCTTTGGCCATTTTTGAATTTGGTGCTTTGATTGATCTTGTTCTTGATGATACATTGCAAGTTCTAAGCCCGATTTCATCGCATAGTATTTTGAGTTGTTTGATTAATTTTTCGCTTGACATTTCGAATCTTATTTCTTTTTTTGGAAGACCTGATTTCCCTTTTTGAGTCAGATAGTGACCATCTGCATCGGCTAAACCAATAATAAATGCCTTCTTTTGTTCTTTTGGTAAGTTGAATACCCAATTCGGAATTTCTTTTTTATTGGCTGGGTGATTTAATCCTATTTTGTCAAGAAACTCATAGGCTTTTTTTGAATTGCCATATAGCCAATTTGCAGAGGGAGTGGTTTTCATTTTTATGTTAAAATATTTTTCTATTAGTTTTATATAATAATTATTTTGTTTCTTGTTTATCGAAGGAGAAAAGTAAATTTTCCATGAGTTTTTTGTTTTACTTATCCAGCCATCCCCCATAAGAAAACCGAATAGTTTACAAAAGTCTTCATCGCTTTCTCCTAGAGGGATATTTATGGGAGTGCCTTCGATTAAGACATCTCTTAATATAATTACTAAGTCCTCTTTCTTTAGATTTTTTGCTTGGACCCACTCTAGTCCGAATTTTGAAAAACGGTTACTGCTTAATTTATTTAGTGGTTTAACTTTTAGGAATGGGTGGTCAAATGAAGCATTGAGTGTTCTATTTTTGGTTTTTATTTCATATACTTTTTTGATGCCGGTTTTCATAGAGGCTATTACTTTTCTTTTTACGAGTTTGTTTTTATAAAATGTAAATACTTCTTCTCCTTTTTTTATTGAGGAAATTTTTTTGGGACCTTTTATAGTTGAGACTAAAGAGTCCCCCCTTAGACATCCACCACCAAGACCACAAGTCACAAAAACTAAATCGGAATTTGATAATTTCTTTTTTATCTCTTGTTGTTGTTCCTTCGCTGCTTCTGCTCCGATTCGTGGATTTGAACCTGCACCAAGACCTTTAGAAAGTTCTCGTCCGATTAAGATTTTTTGGTCGGCGTTTGTATAAAGAAGGTCTTGTGCGTCGGTATTTATCGCGATAATTTCTCCACCCTTGATTCCAACTTCTCGCATTCTGGAAGTTGTGTTTCCTCCAGCACCACCAACACCTACCACTTTTATTCGCGCAGATTGTTTTCTTAGAATTTCCTCAAGTTCTCTATCAATCTCAGAATTTCCACTGCCCTGCGAAATATGTTGAACCTCAGTCATATGGTTCTCTCTTAATATATCCTCCATGATTAAATCTGGTCAGAAGAGTTTTTAAAGAATATTGTGATAGAACACAATAAAGGGAATGATAGTCTTACGACAGAGCTGTGCGATAAATTCGGTCGCACCTAATTCGCAATTTGCATTTGCAAATCGTTGTTTTAGGCAAAAGCGAATTGCTCACGCTTGCTACGAATTTTAGGATTTATAGGATTTAGTAATATCGTTACATTCGGGGAAGAATTTTCTTGAGGATTGGACCGAGGATTAATCCTAGTAAATATAAGACACCAAATACCCCCAGAACTCTGAAATAAAATTCTTCGAAATCCATGAAGTCTAAAATAAGTTGAATTACCATTAATGCGACTATGCTCGCGCTAATGAAAGTTCCGATTGCGACTGAACGAAGTGTCTTATTGTTTTGGGGTCGGAGCACCCAGGGAGATTGTATTAATAGAACTATTAGGATTAACGAAGTCAAAAAGCCCTTGTAGAAAAACTCCTCGTCTAAAATTTCCCAAATTGTTCCAACAGTTATTGCGAACATTATTCCAATGAGAGTTATTCCGAGAATTCGGACGTAATCTGTTTTTAGCTTGGAGAAAAGTATTCCAAATAAGCTTGCAGCCGAAATTGAAGCCATCGTCATGAGAATTCTCACCTCTACCTCATTGAAGCTTCCAAAAAGAAAAATTAGGATACTTGTAGCAGCCATAATGAGTAGGGAGCCAATCAGAACTATCAAGAAAAATCTTTTTATATCCCCTGTATTATCCATATTTGATTAAAGAATTAGATGTTTATAAATTATTTGTCTTCGGACTTTTCTTCTCTTCGGATTTCGCTTCGACAATTTTGCTTTCAACTTTTAGTCCTAGAATCTCTTCGAACTTTGGTGCAAACATTTTTACGAAAGGTTCAAGTTCTTTTGGAATCTTAAAAGTTACTGTCTTATCTGTTTTGTCGAAATCGAATTTCTTTCGGAAGAGGAATTCTTGTAATGCATCTATTTTTTCCTTTTCGTCAGTTATTAATTTGTTAATCTTATATTTGTAAGTAATTTTTTTTCCGGCTAGGGGATTGTTAAAATCGACTAATGTTCGGCCCCTGTCGCTTGATAAGATTTTCACTAATTGTCCATCTAAGGCGAGTTGCATTCCTCTTTGTGGTTCGATTTTCTGTTCATGGAATAATTTTGTAGGAATCATCCTAACCATTTGAGGATTTCTTTTTCCAAATGCATCTTCGGGTTTGATATCCACGGTGAAAGACTTTCCGGGTTCTTTTCCTTCAATATCTTTATCGAATCCGCTTGGAAGCATTTTATGTCCCACAGATAAAACAAATGGTTTGATATCTTTAATATCTAGTCCACCTTTTTCTACATCTTCTTTGATATTTGTGTCGAAGATTTCATCTGTATTTGTTATATTTCCAGTGAATTCAATTTCGATGAAATCATTTTTCTTAATTGCCATAGAAGTTTTGGGGAAATTGAGTTTTTAAGTTTGGTGGGTTCCTTAAAAACCAAGATTTTTACCCAGTAGGTAACTCTGGTGAGTTAAGTTTGGTGGGTTCCTTAAAAACCAAGATTTTTACCCAGTAGGTAACTCTGGTGAGTTAAGTTTGGTGGGTTCCTTAAAAACCAAGATTTTTACCCAGTAGGTAAGTCTGGGGAATTAAGTTTGGTGGGTTCCTTAAAAACCAAGATTTTTACCCAGTAGGTAACTCTGGTGAGTTAAGAGTTTAGGAGAAGAGATTTATTACTTCCTGATAGATTTTTTCGGAAGATTGTTCTGCATCGATTTCTAAGACTCTGCCCCCATAGTATGCCAAAACTCCAGGGCTATTCTTTTGGTATTCTGCCATCCGTATTGGAAGTGCTTTTTTGTTGTCATCTTTTCTTCTTATTAGCTCTGAACCACAATCGCATTTTCTTGCGTATTTTGGAACCTTGGTTACGGAATTGTAAATTCCCTCGCAATCTTTGTTTGAACATGTAAGCCGATTTAAGATTCTTGTTCTTATTGTTTGGTCGCTTGCGGTTAATAGTAATGGGATATAATCTCCTACGAAGGTGTCGAGTGCTTCAGCCTGATCACGTGTTCTTGGGAATCCATCGAGAATAAAATTTTCCCGGTATTCGGGTTTTGCTAATGTTATCCTTACTAATTCATTTGTAATTTCGTCCGGGACGAGGTTTCCGTGACCCCAATATTCGTCTCGGGCTTTTGCCCCTATTGGATCTCCTTCTTCTGCTAATCTTCGGAAGATATCCCCTGTAGAAATATGGGGAATCTGAAAATTCTCGGAGATTTTTTTTGCAAGAGTTCCCTTCCCAACTCCGGGAGGGCCCAGGGGTACGATTTTCATAATCTGTAAAAACTAGGGAGATTTATATTTATTTATGTAGTTTGATGTTTAGTTAGTCTTACGGCGGAGCCGTGTAGTAAATTCGTTCTCGTTGAAACTCGCTGCGAATTTTATGTGGCGGGGATTTAGCAAAGTTTTATAAATTGATTTTTTTTCTTGTTGTCATGGTATCTAAAGTTATTGATGCAACGGAGATGCGTGTTGGAACATACATTTTACTCGATGGTGTTGCACATCAAGTCAAAAAGACAGACACTTCTAAAACTGGTAAGCATGGTCATGCGAAAGTTCGATTTGAGGCAGTTAACATTGTGAGTGGAAAGAAAAAAGTTCAAGTTGTTCCTGGGCATGATAAATTTGAAGTTCCAATGATTGATAAGAGACAGGCGCAAGTATTGTCCGTTTCTGGAGAAACTGCGAGCATTATGGATAGTGAGAATTATGAGAATTTTGATTTGATAATTCCTGGAGAACTACGGGGAACATTGAACGAAGGCGTTACTGTAGAATATTGGAATGTTGAAGGCGATAAATTAATCAAGAAGGTAATGTAATCTAAAAATAATATGGCAACAAAAATTCCGGCAGCACAAAATAGATTGTTTAAGAATTCTTTTATATGTAAAGTTTGTAAGCACAAGATGAAACTTGAGCCCTTAAAGATTTTGACAGGAAAGGCTCGATGTAGAAAATGTGGTGGAAAAGATTTTAGGCCGGTTAGGAAGAAGTAGACAGAGATTTTATCGAGGGGTTTGAATAGTTTTTTAAACTCTTTTCTATAATCATTATTATGATATACAGAATGCCGAAGGCAATAATTTTTAGATTATGCAATGGCAAAGTCCTTGCGAAATTAAAAACTAAAGTTTTGAATTTATGGTGAGCTTTTGGGTTTATGATGTTGGTTTTTTGATTCTGTTTAGTGTTTGGGTGGCTTGGTTTTTGCGTTCTAGGAAGAAATCGTTGAGTCGTGAAGGGATTATTTTTATGTATCGAACTCAATTAGGAGTTAAAGCGATTAAATATATCGGGGATAATTTCAAAAAAATGCTTCATGCGTTGAAATATGTTATTATCACTGTTGGGCTTGCTCTGATGGGGACGATGATTTGGATGTTATGGACGACGCTTTCGATTTATATTTTGCATCCAGAGATTACGAAAGTGATTAAGGCACCGCCGATTGCCCCATTGATTCCGTATTTCCCGAAGCTATTTGGGATGCAGAGTTTCTTCCCCCCGTTTTATTTCACTTATTTTATTTTAGCTCTTGCGATTGTTGCGATTGTTCATGAGTTTAGCCACGGAATTTTTATGAGGTTGTTTAAGATTAAGATTAAGTCTACAGGGTTAGTTTTTCTTGGCCCGATTTTAGGAGCTTTTGTTGAGGAAGATCGGAAGGATTTTGAGAAGAAGACGAAAATTGAGCAGATGTCGGTTCTTGGTGCAGGGGTTTTTGCTAATGTATTTTTCGCTTTGATATTTTATGGACTTTATGTTGCATTCTTCTTTATTTCATTTAGTGCATCGGGTTACGCGTTTAATGCTTATGCAGATGTTGCAATTCCTACTGCGAATATAACTGGTATGGAGATTCAAGGGAACCTTACAAGGATAATGACAACGAGTGGAAAAGATTTCTATGCGAATACAGCAATGCTTGAACAGATTAATCTTAGCTCATATGAATTAATCCCGGTTTATTATGATGCGCCCGCAGTAAAAATTAGGATGGAAGGTGCAATTGTGCAGATGAATGATGCGAAGATTCGAGAACAAGAAGATATTGTTACATTTATGCAAAACACTGAACCGGGAGATATGGTTAAAGTTATTACCGAAGACGAAGGGGAACAAATAGAATATAATATTGTGCTTGGCGAGCATCCTTTAGGAAATGGACTTGGGTATTTAGGAATAGGTTATGGGCAGGTCGCGCCTAAGGGATTTATCCAAAATGCTTTGATATTTTTTATGTCGTTCAAAGATCGTTCAACTTATTATGCGCCGACTTGGGATGGGGAGTTTGTTTATTTCTTCTACCATTTACTTTGGTGGATTATGATTATCAACTTACTCGTTGCTATTTTTAATATGTTGCCGCTTGGAATGCTTGATGGCGGGAGGTTCTTCTATCTGACAATTTGGGGAATTACTCGTTCGGAAAAAGTGGGAAAAATTGCGTCTAAGGTGATGAAGTACTTTATCTTGGCAGTCTTCGTGTTGTTGATGTATTTCTGGTTCATTAGGATTATTTAAAAGTCGGGGATTTTTCTAATTAATATGAAAAAAGTTAAGGATACTTTGAAAAAAATGGGGGAGAAAAGTAATTCAGGAATTAAAAAAGCTGGTTTAGAATTAGCTAAGGAAAAAATGACCAAAGAAGGTTATGGGATGGTCGGGGATCATAGTGCCGTAAAAGTATGTCTTTGGACTAAGCATTCAATTCGTGGAGATAGGGGTTGTTGGAAAGAAAAGTTTTATGGAATTAGCTCTGCCGGGTGTTGTCAAATGACGCCGAGTTTATTTCATTGTGAGAACAAATGTCTTCACTGCTGGAGAGACTTAACGTATACATTTAATAAAAGTATTGAGAATCCTGATGACCCTAAAAAAATTCTTGATGGAATTGTTGCAGTTCGGAAAGATTTGTTGATGGGATTTAAGGGTCGTGAGGGAATTGATATGAAGAAGTTTGAGGAAGCACTTGAGCCAAAGTTGTATACGCTGAGTTTGTCTGGAGAGCCTACGCTTTATCCCCGGCTTGGCGAGATGTTTGCGGAGATTCGGAAGCGAGGCGCTGTTAGTTTTTTAGTTACAAATGGTTTGAATCCAGAAGTAATTAGAAATCTTTCTACTCTTCCGACACAGATTACTGTTTCTACAAATGCTCCGAATGAGAAATTGTTTTTGAAGTGGCATCGATCTACGAAGAAAGAGGCTTGGAATGTTTTTAATGAAACGCTTGATGTTATTCGAGGATTGGGAAGGGCGCCCTCGGGCATACCCTCTGAGGAGGGCAAAGTTAGGCGGGTGATTAGATTGACTTTGGTTGATAAGGGAAAAGAAGGGAAATTTAAAGATATGACGAATATGACTGAGGAGAATGTAGGAGAGTATTGCGATTTGATTAGGAAGGCGGAGCCTGATTTTGTTCATGTTAAGGGATATAAGTCTGTTGGGTATGCTCGTCCTCGGATGGGTTATGATAATCAGCCTTGGTTTGAAGCGGTTAAGGAATATGCTTTGAAGATTGAGAAAAAGTTAGAGGATTATGAGGTTGCGGCGGAAGATGAGAGATGTTGTGTTGTTATGTTGAAGCGGAAAGGTGGAATAGATTTGAAGATTGATAAGGTTTAGGATGGAATGAATTTATTTGGACTTAGCCTAAATTCCAATTTTCTCAACATCTTCTGACTTTAGAGGACGACTGCCATGCCCAGAAAAATCAATTAAGTAACAAATACTCTCAGGGTCATTTTCCATTATAACATTATAAACACTCTCCTTTAATGTCCGATTTCTTATCCATTCATTTATTATGGGAAAGATTTCTTCGGTCGAATTATTAAAATACCCACAATAAATCATACCTTTCATCTTTTGGTTGAATTCTTCATCGTCTCCCAATATGGGCGTTTCTTTTCCTTCACTATACTTCCTCCCACTTGCAAGGGTAGCATTTTCTATTCCAATTCTTTTCATTAAGGATTGAAAATTTGCATATTGTTCTTTCAGTTTTCTTTGTAGAGAATTTAATTTATCTCTTTCAGATTTTATCTCTTTCATTTTATTTGAATAGAATTGAGAACTAGGGTTTTTCATTTTACAAAAATATAACACCGTCCTTAGTAAGCGCGGTAAACCTGATTCCGACAGGTAGAGAAAGTAATGCAGATTGGAGAGCCATATGTTCCTTTCCATTTCCAGATGCGATAGAGAGTGCGACCTCTAGGTTGTTGAATTTCCCTGCGAGTTTTTTTTCAAGTTCTTTCTTTAATGGAATAAGAGGTTTATCTGTGTCAAATTCGATAAAGTCGAAAGCTTCTCCTTGGACTGTGAATTCTTTTGCGAATGCTGGGCCGAGGACTATTACTTTTTCCCATTCACCTTTTTGGATTAGGCCTGCGACTTGTCCCCAAGTTCCTTTTCCGGTCGATAATAATGCTACTAATTCCATTGCCTAGGACACCTCCGGTTTCCTAAGGCTTCACCTTCCCGCTGAATTAGTCCACTACGCTCGGTATACATAGTTTAAGAAAATATTTTTAGTTTATAATGATTTATGTGATGGTTTTATTAGTCTTATGGCAGAGCCACGCGAGTAATTCGTTCTCGTTGAAACTTGCTGCGAATTTTATGTGATTTGTTATAAGGTCGCCTTCGGGCATACCCCTGCTGCGAGCAAGGGCAAGTTTTATAAACCAAATTTTCACTAGGTTATTACTACTGTTAGTAGAAGGTTTAATACCGCGCGAGAAATCGTTAATTCTAACAGTCTTAAATATCATGGAAATCAAAGCGGCATTGGCTGAATTAAGAAAGGAAAAGAAACGAAAGTTTGTACAGACGGTAGACCTAGTTATGAACTTGAAGAATTTTGATGTTCGAAAAGAGGCTCTTAATACTTTTATTACAGTTCCTCATCCAAGTGAGAAGAAATTGGCGGCGTTTTTTACTAAGCGAAGTAAGTTAATTGATACGATTACTCCTGAAGATTTTGTTAAGTACAAGGAATCGAAGGATATCAAGAAATTAGCGAAGAAGTATGATGCGTTTATCGCGGTTGCTCCATTGATGGGAAAAATTGCTACAACATTTGGCCGAGTATTTGGTCCGATGAATCGAATGCCTTCTCCGCAAGCAGGGATTATCCCGAAGGAAGAGGAAGAGATGATTAATATGATGATTGGAAAAATGAAGAAGTCTATCCGAGTTAAGAATAAAGAGATGGCGATTAAGTTGCCAGTCGGAAAAGAAAATATGAGCGACGATGATTTGAAGGAGAATATCGAGGCAGTTATTAAAGGTCTTACTAAGATTCTTCCACGAGGGAATGATAATGTTAGGGAAGTTTTAATTAAATTCACGATGACCAAACCAATTGCAGTCGTTAGTGCTACCAAGCGTACCCCAACTGAAGTGGGGGCAAAGAAGTAAGATGAAAAATTTAGTTATCGAAAATACTGCTCCGGAACATGATACTACTACCCATGTGAGTGAAGCAAAGAAAGCGAAAGTTAAGGAGTTGGCGGAGTTGATGAAAAAGAAAACTGTTATGGTTATTTCAGTTAAGGGTTTGCCGTCGGCGCAGTTTCAGGATATTAAGAAAAAGTTGAGAAGCAAAGCGAAAATTCAGGTAGTTAAGAAGAGTTTAGTTAAGTTTGCTTTAGATCACTGTGGAATAAAAGAACTACATGGTCTTGTTAAGTATGTTGAGGATTCTACTGCAATGTTATTTTCTGATAGGGATGCTTTTGAGATTTCGGGGATTTTAGCGGATGAGAAAAGTCCGGCAAAAGCTAAGGCTGGACAGATTGCTCCGAGCGATATTGAAGTTAAGGCGGGTCCGACAAGTTTGTTACCCGGGCCAGATATTTCTGCATTGAGTGCGGTGGGTTTAATCCCAAAGGTAGAGAATGGTAAAATTGCGGTGATGAAAGATAAGATTATTGTTAAGAAAGGTCAGGAGATTAGTGATGCTCACGCTTCGATTATGGCAAAGTTAGACATTATTCCTTTCGAGGTTGGAGTTGATCCTGTTGCTGCTTTTGATGGGGATGAGAAGAAAGTTTATGCAGATATTAAGATTGACAAAGAAGCAATGATTGAAGCGATTATGAGCGATTATGCTCGAGGATTGGCTTTTGCTGTTGAGATTGCTTATCCTTCGGCGGACACAATTAGTTTTATTTTAGGGAAAGCAGCAATTCAAGGGGACGCAATTGATGCTTTGATCGGAGAGGAAAAAGTTGAAGAAGTCACAGAGGAAAAAGAAGCCCCTGTAGAAAATACTGATGAAGTAAAGGCTGACGAGGCAGTTACTGAATCACAATAAAAAAAAGTAAGTCAAAGACTTTCATGTTTTTGATTTGCAAACAAAACAAAAAATGGAATACACATATGCAGCTCTTTTGTTGCACAAGGTTGGAAAGGATATCAATGCTGATAACTTGAAGGCAGTTATTTCCGCGACTGGCGCTGAGGTTGACGAAGCGAAAGTTAAGGTAATGGTTGCATCTTTGAAAGGCGTAGATATTGCGGACAAGCTTGCAAATGCATCTATCGCGGCAGCTCCGGCAGCTAGCGCAGGCGCAGCAGTAGCAGAAGTAGCAGAAGAAAAGAAAGAAGAACCAAGGGCTGAAGCAGCTGAAGGTTTGGCTTCATTGTTCGGATAAATTTAGATTACTAAATTTGGAAGCAGTGAGGTCTAGTTAGACTTGTTGCTTACGAGGATGAGGCCTTTGTAGCTTTGTCTTTGGAATGAATGATGGAGGTAGTTGGGGGGAGAAGTTTTGGGAATGTTTTTAAAGTTAATCAGTCTATTTGTTTTATGAAAAGAAGAAGTCATCGAAGACCTCGGAGGCACAACAATCCCCACCGGAATCATTCGAAACTATTAAAGATTAGTTTTTTCACGAGAAGGCATCCTCTGGCAACAGGAGTTTTACTTATTATAGCATCTTTACTTACATTCAGATTCTCTCCAGAAATCGGGGAACTAATAGGCTTTGAGGCTGGATTTTGGATATTTCTTCTTGCATTAGGATTAGGTATTGCGGGGATATTGGTCTTAGTGGGTTGGTGGAGAAATAATATTTCTAATTTTAATGTCCAAGCTAATCTTAAGTGGAAACATTGAATTCTACGCCTCCACCCAGAATCGAACTGGGATTATTCACAATCATGTCTTCGGAATATGATAAATTGTCGAAGACCTAATTGCTCACCCCGAAACAGCCTGGATTTCAAGAACTTGAAATCCTACGCCCGCACCCAGAATCGAACTGGGATTATTCACAATCATGTCTTCGGAATATGATAAATTGTCGAAGACCTAATTGCTCACCCCGAAATAGCCTGACTTTCAAGAACTTGAAATCCTACGCCCGCACCCAGAATCGAACTGGGATGCCCCGGAGGGCCTGGATTTCAAGTCCAGTGCAATACCATTATACGATGCGGGCCTTGCCAATTGCATTCGCAAAGCGAGAGGATTTACTCCGACTATACGATAGAGGCCTAATTGTCTTGGGAGAAGAAGGTTTTTAAATTTGTTTAACAAACATATTTTATGTTAGAAAATATTTTGAAGAGGGTGAATCTTTTTGACGTTTTGTTCATACTTATTGCATCTATTGCTATCGTAGGTTTTTGGAGGGGGGTGTGGCATTTAATGGATATATTTGTGTTCCCAAATAACTATATTTGGAGTGCTATTACGACTATATTGGCGGGTATTTTGATATTAATTATTATGTCGAGATATAAATAATGAAAAAGAGTTTGAATAAAATTTTGAAGAATAAGGCAGTCGCAATATTTATAATAGCTGTCTTGCTTGTTGGTTTTACATTCTTTGTAATGAAAATGGTAGATAATATTTTTCCCGGAAATACGAAAGTGAAATTAGAGACGAATGTAGGAGATATAGTGATTGAGTTGTATTCGGATATGCCAGTTACCGCCGGGAATTTTGAGAAATTAGTTCGGGGGGGATTTTATGATGGAATTATTTTTCATAGAGTGATTAAGGATTTTATGATTCAGGGGGGCGATCCGACAGGAACTGGCGCGGGTGGACCCGGGTATGTAATTAAGGATGAGTTTGTTGCGGGGCATTCAAATGTTCGTGGGACAATCGCAATGGCAAATTCTGGGCCGAATAGTGGGGGGAGTCAGTTCTTTATTAATTTGAGGGATAATTCTCCGCTAGATTATGATGATATGAGACAACCAGATAGTAAGCATCCGGTTTTTGGAGAAGTTGTTGAGGGGATGGAAATTGTAGTAGGTATTAGTGAAGCTGCAACGGGTTCGAGAGATAAACCAATTCAAGAAATTAAGATAATTAAGGCGACAGTTATTTGATAACTAACTGCCACACTAATGCAATAGTCAAGATTATCCATGGGAAAATATAATCTGCTAAATATCTTATTTTCTTTCTACTGAAATTATACCCTGCTTTTTCTAATAAGTAGGAGTAAAATGTCATTTCTCTTTTTTTCGTTTTGAATTGTTTTTTTGTTATTACACAATCGCCGAATATAAGAAGTTGCGAATAATAAAATAAAATGAAAAGTAATATTATTTTCCAATTAATAAAAAGGGGTGATGTCCAAATTAAAATTATTAGGAATAGATGTGTCCAAAAAAGTGGAACTAAAGTTTTAGTTTTCATCTTATTTTAATTGGTTTAAATTCCTTTAGATATTCAACAGCTTCTTTTAGTTTTGTTTTACTCTCGCTGTAAATAGTAATTAATGGTTCTCCTTTCCTTATTTTTCCAACATGTTTGTGGAGATATGCCCCTGATGAAACTGTTTCGGGGGTGCCGAGAGTCCTACATAAGGAGTTAATTCCCTTGTTACTAATTTCAATTATCCTTCCAGTTTTATTTGCCTTGATCATTTTTTTGTATTTTGCTAAATGTAGATCCCTAACTTTTTTATCAAAATTATTTTTCCCATTTTGGGCATTAATTATTTCTTTGAATTTTTCATATGCTTGTCCGGAAGATAATATTTCTTCTGCTTTTTTCTTGGAGTTTTTTATTTTGCAAAGACCCATAAGTTCAGAAGCGAGGAATAATGATTTCTCCCTTAAGTCTTTTGGCTGATCGAACTTATTCTGTAATACGGAGATAACATCTAACATTTCTAGTGCTGGGCCGAATCCATTTCCAATCGGTTCTGAACCTTTTGTGTGGACCACCTTTAATTTAAGGTTGAAACTTTTTCCGAGTAGTTTAAACTTTTTTCCAAGAGCTTCGGCTTTTTTTAGGGTTGTTCTCTTCGAGCCTTTCCCATAAGGAATATCAATCAGAATATATTTTGATCCAGCGGCAACTTTCTTCGAGATTATTGATGCTAGGAGTTGGGGTTCAATATCTAGGTTTAGAAGTCGTTCGACACGAATAATTTTATCGTCCGAGGGAGCGAGTCCTAATGAACCTCCCCAGGCGAGACATGCTCCAGTTTTTTTTACTATAGTTTTTATTTCATTTATAGAAAGATCCACATTAGAAATCGTCTCGATCACGTCAGCTGTTCCGGATGCGGAAGTAATTGCACGAGAAGAGGTTTTTGGGAGAGTTAATCCGGCAGCCGCGCAAATTGCAACGACCAAGGGTGTTGTTCTATTCCCTGCGATTCCACCAATGCAGTGTTTGTCTGCGATGTACTTCCCGCTGAACTTTAATCTAGCACCAGTTTTTACCATTGCCCGAGTTAAATCGATAGTTTCTTCTATAGACATTCCATTTAGTTTTTCTGCTGCAGTAAAATATGCAATCTCTGCTTCAGTCAAATTATTGTGGACGATTTCTGAAATTAGATAAGTTATTTCTGTTTGAGATAATTTTTTTCCTGCGACTTTCTTTTGGATTAAGTGTGTGGCATCGGAAAGTTCAGAAGTTCTCACCTTGACATAAGATTTATTTTTTAATCGGAGAACATTCGATAGTTCCTCAGATAATCCGATTTCTCCATTTTTAATTACCTTTGGAAAGATATCTACAATAGCATAAACTTTTTTGGAATTATTAATTTCAACCCGGTCATTTGCAAATACGTTTAATTTTTTTGCAGTATTATCATTAAGAATTGCTACGGGCCTTCCAGCCAACCAATTAAGATTTTTTATTCTAAGTTTCATCTCTCTTTTGAACGATTACCTTGGTGTAAATAATTCGTTTAATTTACCTTGTTTGTAAAATTCGAGAATAATCAATACATAAGCTAAAATTAGTGGACCTAAAACAAGGCCTGCGATTCCGAAGACAAATAGGCCCCCAATAGTTCCTATAACGCTTAAGACGATGGGGAGATTTGAGTTTCGTGAGAGGAAATAAGGTCTCAAGAAGTTATCGATTATAGATACGAATAGTGCCCCGTAAAGAAGGATGAAGATTCCGGAGAATACTTTTCCAGTTGCTAGAAGAATTATCCCCAGGGGTAGCCAGACAAGCCAAGAACCTAGTACTGGAATTATGGAGACGATGCAAGTGATAACGGTCAATAATAATGCTTTTGGAACTCCTAAGAAAAATAATCCGGCACCAAGTGTAAGACCCTGTACGATTCCGATGAATACCTGTCCAAATACAATCGCGTTTGTTATCCCCCGGAACTCCTTTAAGAACTTCTTTTCAGTAGATTTTGAAAATGGGGATAAATCTGAAATGAATTGAGTTAGTTTATCTAAGTCCCTTACTACAAAGTAAAAAGTAAAAAGGAAAACTGCAAATTGAAGAAGAAACCTTGGAAGATCCCTTAGAAAGTCTGAAACTCCTCCGACTAATGTTGGGAAGATATTACCAAAGATATTATCTAACTGTATTGCCATACTTGTCGCAAGGTCTCCTTCAAAGAATCTTCCGAGAACCTCACTAAAATTCGTGTTTTGAAGAAGCACATATAACTCAAAAATTTGACGTCCAAGTACCGGGATTAGAAAGATTAATGGAACTACAATCAAGACAGTCAATCCTCCCAGTAAGATAAATGCGGAAATATTGCTTCCTCTGAGAACGTGTTTTATTCTTTTATAGACCGGGCTGAAAATGTATCCGAATAAAAGTCCAAAGATGATTGGGATGAGGATAGGTTTTAGAACAATGAAGGCTAAAATGAAAATTCCTAGGATGAATAAACTTGCCAGTCCTTGTTTTACGATGTGGCTCTTTTCCATACAATTATAGCGATTAAGAATTTATAAATCTGTGTAATTCTTGGGCTGCCTTCGGGCATACCTTCCCTCGGAGAAGGTAAGTTTTATAAATAGAATTTCCATTTTTTAAGGATGATGAAAAAATTATTGGGGGTAAGAGTTTTTAGATTATGCAATGACAAAGTCCTTGCGAAATTAAAAACTAAAGTTTTGAATTTATGGTTATGAAAAAAATCTTTGAAAGAATTTTTGATGATGAAGTGCATGCTAATTTTTTGAAGTTTGGTCGAGGAGAATATAAGAATAAATATTTACTTGAAGGAAAAAAGCAGGTGAAGAAATGGGGGATTAAAGCAGGAGCAGAGTATGCGAATCTTTTAGTCAGAAAATGTTTAGAAAAAGTTAATGGACCTATTGCTGTCACTGGAGTAATTGTTTCGACCTTGGACTTAAGGGATAAAATTAAATTTGATATTAAGAAGGTTAGTAATTTTCAGGGGGTTCGGAAGCACGTGATTGACGGTGAGGTTGAGCCGGCCCAGATTTTTGAATTGATGGATAAATATCCTAAGGCATTTTTTGCATTGACTTTTAAAAGTGATGATTTTGTTTTGAAGATTAAACCTAAGGCTCCGGCAAGCGGGAAACCAGGTAAGGAAAAAGACGAGGGACCTGTTGTAGATTTTTGTTCTCTGAAAACAGGAGATAGAAGTCTTATTGATTATTTGTTTTTCGGAGTTGGGGAGTTTAGTGAAGTTAAGATTAACCATACTATTAATGTTACAGAGATTGTTTATCCGGAGAATATTGAAGAGTTGAAACCGGTAGAAGTTCGTGAGTTGGCAAAGAGAAAAGGTGTTGTTACTCGGACTGCTACGGTGGACGGTGTTCAGCAAGTTAGTGAATCTGGGTTTGTTGCTTGAACCAATCCAACTTATCCCATTTTTCTAATGTTTTAATATGGCACTCGGCCTTGCATGCATCGGATTTGTTTTTGCATTCCTTAGATCTTAGGAGACATTTGAATTTTTTGTGGCAGACGTATTTGCTTCCCTTGCCTTCGGCGTGAGCTTTCATTCGTTTATCTAAGTTGTTTGTAACGCCAGTATAGAAAGAGCCGTCCTGGCATTCGAGAATGTAAACGAACCAAGATTTTTCCATCAGAAATCTAGACCTTTGCTTTTTGCACAAGCGGGACAAATTAATGCAGTGTCCTTCAGAGACATATAATATCGGTTCCCTTCTTCTAGAATGTTATTGAATTTTTCCCATCCCTTTTCGATAGTTAATTTTCCGGAAATCACTTCTTCGGGAACTTTTGAAGCTTTTTCCAGAAGGCCCATCCTTTTCTGGAACATTTTAAAATGGTATAGATTGGGTTTTGCAGTTTTTGAAATGTTTTTCCCGCAAAGTTTGCATTTTTCCTGAGTCATTAAAAGTTCTTGCTCTCGGATCGCCCATTGAAGTTGGAAATCTGCATCTTGAATTAAGTGTTTGAAATTTCCGATTCCTCCGAATCTTTGAAAAGTCAAGATTAATTCTTCTTGGGGAGTGCCTTTGTTTTTTATTGTAATTTCTCCAATCTTTTTTGAGTATCTCCAAATCGGATATTTTCTTTCTTTATTGGGCATAGTTTTTGGCTTACCTATACGATACCATTTAAATCCAGTTTTGATTTTTCCAAGATTCATCTCTTTTTTTTCTTTAGACTTTCTTGCCTTTCGTTCAGTATTTTTTTTCTTCATAGTTTTTTCTTTTCTAGAAAGATATCCTTCCTCTCCAGGGAGAATATCCGGGGTTTTGATGGCCATGATATGTAAACGCGAATTTGTTTTATAAAGGTTGGCGTCGAAAGAGTTTTATATCCTGGAATCGTCGATAAAATATGAAAAAAGAGGCTCATAGTTGGATTAAAACTGCTGCGCGAGACATTATTGCGATTGGCGGGATTCCTTTTTTTATTTTAGTATTAGTTAGAGTATATATGCTGAACAACCCAACATACTTTAGTCAGTTTGTTATTTCGGGAGTCTTATTTGTGGCACTTTTCTTTTTGTTTAAACAAAATCTTTACGCGGGATTGGGTTTGATTATTTTGACATTTACTTCGCTATATTATCAGGATTTGATGTATGTTATATTCGGGGTCGGTGCGTATGTTCTTCTTTTGGTTAGTTTGTTTTACCTAAAAGAAGATCTGAAGAAGATATTTTTTGGAATAGTATTTGGTGGGATTGGAATTGGAGTTAGCTTCTTTATTTTGGGCTGAAATCGACCACAATAATCCTTATTAATATCTTCTAGGATTGAATTTTATGAGAAAAGGTTCAGTTGATTGTTTGGTCGGATTGCAATGGGGTTCTGAGGGAAAAGGAAAAATTTCGGCTTATCTTGCGAGAGAATATAATGCGATGATTCGGTCAGGAGGACCCCAGGCAGGACATAGTTTTTATGTTGGAGATAAAAAATTTGTTAATCGGCAAATTCCTTGCGGGGTGTTTAACCCGGATTGTTACTTTTATTTATCTGCGAGTAGTCTAATTAATTTAGATGTTTTGAATGAGGAGATTCAGAGATATGGGATTTGCCCGGATAGGTTGATGATTGATAATCATGCTATGGTTGTGACGGATAAGCACGTCAAGTTAGAAGGAGAAAGAAAATTGAAAGAGAGGTTGGCTTCTACTCTTGAGGGAGTCGGTGCGGCACAGGTTGAAAAAGTTTGGAGAGAAGCGAAAGTATTTGATTCATATGCGAGCGAAATTCCAGAGCTATACTTTTTTTGCAATGATACCGAAAGTGCGATTGATCATCAGATACTGGCCGGACATACGATCTTGTTAGAGGGAACCCAAGGATTTGGTCTTAGTTTGAATCACGGAGATTATCCTTATGTCACGAGCCGGGATGTTACTTCTTCCGCGCTTCTTGCTGATGCGGGGATCGCTCCGAAGTTTCATGGCCAGACAATTGGAGTTATGAGGACTTATCCGATAAGGGTTGGGGGGAATAGCGGTCCGACTGGGTCTGATGAATTGACTTGGGAAGAGATTGCAAAACGAAGTGGCTCACCAAAATCTATTTGTGAGTATACAACATTAACTGGAAGACAGAGAAGAATCTTTGAACAATCTTCTGAATCTTTGGAAAAGGCCGTGAAGGTAAACCAACCAGACCAAATTGCTCTGATGTTTATTGATTATATCAATCATGAGGACTACGGCAAAAGCCAGTTTGAGGATTTGTCAGAAGAATCTCGGCGATATGTTTTTGAATTAGAGGATGAGTCGAATATTCCTATTACATTGATTGGAACGGGCCCTAAGACGGAGCATATTATTGATAGAAGGGAAGATTTTGAAAGGCGAAAAGCGAAAAGTAATATTCATAAGGAAATGAGATGGTTTTTTCCAGATAATTTTATGGGGACTGATTGGGAATCTGGTTATTGGAAAAGATATACTGAAAGGATGACAGCATAACGTTTAAATACCTTAATTTCTGATTATTTTTAAGGTTCCATCCAAAACTTAAATGTTTGGATGATGAGAATTTTGTGATTGGTTGGTCACGATAAAGCGCTTGAGTGCTATCAAGTTAATTATCCGATAGTTGAAACTATCAGGGACAAGAATATAAAAATGACAGATAATAATGGAATACACAGTGGAAGTTTACAGTTTTACCCGAGGGTGCGAGCTAAGAAAATTATCCCGAGGGTGAATTGGAAGCCAGTTTCTAAAGAAGGTATTGGATTTATGGGTTTTGTAGGATATAAGGTTGGGATGATTTCTGTCTGGGTAAAAGATGATACTGAGGCTTCTTTGACAAAAGGTAAGAAAATTGTGGTCCCAGCAACAGTTATTGAGTGCCCGGCTATGAAAATTTATTCAGTTAGGTTTTATAAAAATAACAAGGTTATGAAAGATGTGGTTGTTTCAAATAATAAGGACTTGAAGAGGAGTGTGAAGATTCCTAAAAAAGTTGGGGAAATTAAGAACGATTTGGACTTCGATGATGTTCGTGTGATTCTGTATTCCGGGGTGAAGAATACTTGTGTGGATAAAAATAGGGCGGATTTACTTGAGATTGGTGTTTCTGGTTCGGTTGAAGAAAAATTGAATTTTATCA
Source organism: Nanobdellota archaeon (assembly GCA_018830525.1). GTDB lineage: Archaea > Nanobdellota > Nanobdellia > Pacearchaeales > GW2011-AR1 > JAGVXH01. The sequence goes on from JAHJSH010000029.1 coordinate 71,188, forward strand.
AGGAAAAGATTGGAAAGGAAATTTCTATTACAGAGGTTTTCCCGAAAGGTTTAGTTGATGTTCGAGGGGTTACTAAAGGTTTTGGAACTAGCGGACCTGTGAAGCGATTTGGGATTTCATTAAAATCTCATAAGTCTGAGAAGGGAGTTAGAAGACCGGGTTCATTAGCTCCATGGCATCCTTGCCGAGTTACATTCAGAGCACCCCAAGCGGGACAGACTGGATACTTTAGCAGGGTTACCTATAATAGTTTAATTTTGGAAGTGGGAAAAATTTCTGAAAAAGATATTAACCAAAAAGGTGGATTTGAACATTATGGAGTTATTAAGACCGATTATATTATTTTGAAAGGTTCAATCCCGGGTCCACAGAAGAGGGGACTTGTGATAACAACTGCTATTCGACCAACTAAATCTACGGTTAAGAAAAAGTTCGAGGTGCTTGAGTTACGATGAAAACAAAATTAATTGATAAATCTGGAAAGGAAAAGGGCTCGGTAGACTTGCCTAAGAATTTTTCAGTTAGAATTCGAGAAGATATTTTGTCGAAGGTATTTGAGGCGCAGAAGGGAATTTATGCTCAAGCTTATGGTTCAATGGAAGGTGCGGGGGCTCAATATTCCGCATCAGGGATCTCTAGAAAGAAACGACATGCTTGGAAAGGAACTTATGGTAAGGGAATCTCAAGAATTCCTCGAAAGATCATGTCTCGACATGGAACTAGTTTTAATTGGATTGGTGCGACTGTTTCAAGTACGCGAGGTGGACGAAGACCACATGCTCCGCGAAGTGCGAAAAATCCGTTTAATAAGATTAACAAGAAAGAACTTTTGATTGCATTTAATTCTGCGTTTGCAGGGACGGTAGATGCTAAATTTTTAGAGAAGAAATATGGCCAGAAAGTTGAATCAGGATTTGTATTTGAGGATAAAATTTTAGAAGTTAAGACTAAAGAATTTATTGTAGTAATGAAAAAGATTTTTGGTAAAGGATTTAGTACAGTTTTAAAGCATAAATCTGTTCGGGCAGGAATTGGGAAGATGCGTGGGCGAAAATACAAGTCTAATGCTGGAATGTTATTTGTCTTAGGAAATGAAGAGAAGATGAATAGAAAAGGGATCGAAGTTATCAATGTAAACGATTTAACTGTTAAGGACTTGTCGCCGAATGGTGAACCCGGGAGATTAGTTTGTTATACTGAAAAAGCAATTAAAGAAATTGGGGAGAGATTTAAGTAATATGGGTAAAACAATAATTTTGGAAAAGGTAAAATCTACGGAAAAGATTGTTAGACAGATTGAAGCGGATAATATTTTGGTTTTTGTAGTTGACCGAGCTATCAATAAGCCCGAGATTAAGACAGAAGTTGAAGATTTATTTGATGTCAAGGTTGCAAAGGTTCGGACACATACAATGAAGAATAAAAAATTGGCTTATGTTAAATTAAATGCGGAGTACCCTGCGGTTGATGTTGCAACTAAGCTGGGATTGATGTAAAGATGATTTCTGCTACTTCATTATGTTGTGGTCGTGTAATCTCCGACAGGGTAGAAAAGGGAATAGAAAGAATGATTGGGGATAATTTTGATAATATGGAGAAGGTAGTAGCAACACCTTACCCAAACAAAGAAGTTAAAGTTTTATCATTAGAACAACTACCTAAAAGCTATGGGTTTTATGATGATGAAAAAATTAGGGTAGATAGAGATATGAATAAAAGATATGGTGGGAAGATTAGAGTAGATTTTATTGAAAATTCAAAGCGTACAGGATTTATAAAGTTTAAAGAAGGTGGAGAAGGTTATGTTTATTTTGATAGGTTGTTAACGGAGGCAAAATTGTAGAATGGGTAAGAGAATTATTTCACAGCGAAGAGGAAAGGGAAGTCATACTTACAAGACTAGAGAGAAAGCGGGGAAGTTTAGGCCCGGTTATAGTTCTGATGCGGAAGGAGAATATGAATGTATTAAGTTAACTGCTTCTCCAGGACATTCTGTTCCAATTGCTAAGTTTGCAAATAAGGAAGGAAAGATTTTTGAGACTTTCGCGGCTAATTTGCTTTATGTTGGTCAGAAGATTAATGTTGGTGGAAACAAAGTTGGGGATATTGCGAAGATTGGAGATTTGAAAAATGGTATTGAAGTTTTTAATATTGAACATAATCCGAAGGACGGTGGAAAATTCGTTCGAACTGGTGGAAATGCGGCAGTAGTTATGGCAAAAGAAGGAGATATCGTTAAGTTATTAATGCCTTCTAAGAAGGAGAAAAAATTTAATGCTAATTGTAGAGTCACTATCGGACGAGCTGCTGGAGATGGTAGAATGGATAAGCCAATTTTGAAGGCAGGTAAGCAGTTTCATATAATGAAGACGAAGTCAAAGTTATGGCCAAGAGTTTCTGCGGTAAAGATGAACGCAATTGATCATCCCTTCGGATCAGGTCGGGGAAAGAGAATGAAAAGTAAAATCGCTAAACGAAATGCATCACCAGGTAAGAAGGTCGGTTTAATCAGACCAAGACGAACTGGTAGGAAGAAACGATGATAGCTCATCGTATCATGCGCCAATTTAATAAATTAAATGGACGAAAGAAACGGTAAATAATAATATGGCAGAATTAGTAAAGAAAAGCAAAGATAAGTTTTATCGAGGAAAGAACGTCAATGACTTGAAGTTGTTGGATATTCGGGAATTCGCTAAGTTGGTTAAGGCTCGAGCTCGAAGAACTCTTTTGAGAAACTATGATGTTGTTGCGGCATTTGTTAAGAAATGTGAGATTAAAGATAGAAAGAAACGACCAATCAAGACGCACGATCGAGCATTAGTTATTGTTCCGCAGATGGTTGGAAAATCAATTGGAGTTCATAACGGAAAAGAATTTGTTAAAGTTGTAGTTACAGAAGAAATGTTGGGACACCGATTAGGTGAATTCTCTATGACAAGAAAAATAGCTAAACATACAAAGATGGGTATTGGAGCAAGCAAATCCACCTCATCTATGGCAAAGTAAAATGGTAGCACCAATAAGTGTACCCGTTGAATCGGGCAAAGAAATAAAGAAAATTGAAATCAAGAAAGTGGAAACTAAGCCAGAAACTAAGACGGCACCTGAAGGTGTACCTTCTGAAGAAGGCAAAGAAAAGAAAGTGGAAAAAGATACTAAGAAAGTTGAGAAGAAAGCTAAGGAAGTTCCTAAGAAAGAGCTAGCTGTTGCTAATGGATATTCTTTGAGGATTTCTCCAAAGCAATCTGTTTATGTTTGTAAGGTTATTCGGGGAAAGAGTCCCGAGGCTGCGATTGAGAGATTACAAGCAGTTATTGATGAGCGAAGACCGGTTCCAATGGCCGGTTTGGAAGTTGGACATAAGAAAGGGAAAGGTTTGGCTGGTGGAAAGTTTCCGAAGAATGCATGTCAAGGAATTATGGAAATTGTAAAGCAGGCTAGCGCTAATGCAGTTGTTGCAGGAATTGAGAACCCAGTTATCACAATCGCGAAATCTGACCGAGCATCAGCACCATATCGAAGAGCTGGTCGAAAGGCGAAGAGAACACATATGCATATTGAAGTTAGAGATAAAACTAAATTGTTAAAGAAGAAAAAGGAGAACCGAAGATAAAATGATACATAAAATATTATGCAATGACAAAGTCCTTGCGGATCACCCGGTAGGTGATCTGGTGATCAAAAAACTTGGAGGTTTTTGCTAATGGAAGCAAGAAAATTTGTTGGCGTGAGAAAGGATGAATATAACATCAAGCAATTTGTAAAGCGAATGTTCGGAAAAGGGAAAGTTTCAAAGGTTCGAATTGAGTATACCCCTGTTGGAGAAAAGATTATTATTTCTACACATAAACCGGGTTGGATTATTGGAAAGAAAGGGGAAAAAATTAATGAGTTGACGGAAGTTTTGAAGAAGCGATTCAAGATGGAGAATCCCCATGTAGACATTGATGAGATTTTGCATCCAGAGTTTGATGCTCAGTTAGTCGCAGATGATATTGCATTGACTCTTGAGAGATTTGGAGCTATGAAATATAAGGCTTCGGCATATAGGGCTCTTGGTAGGATTAAGAATGGTGGGGCTCTTGGAGCAGAACTAAGAGTATCTGGTAAACTTCCAAGCGATCGGGCTCGAAGTTGGAGATTTGCATTTGGATATTTGAAGAAAACTGGAGACGCTGCAAAGTTAGTTGACCGAGCAGAATCAGTGGCACATACTAAACAAGGTGTTGTTGGAATTAAGGTTGCGATTTTATCTCCAGGAGTTAAGATGCCTGATCAGATTATTATTGATGAAGAATTTATGAACGAAGTAAAAAAGAATTCGACTTTTGACGCCCAAAATGGGCATGACCCTGCTGGTCCCGAAGTTGAAGAAACTATACGCGCTTCGCAAGTACCCTCTTCGAGGGCAAAAATTAAAAAGAAAAGGAAGTCGACACGTAATAGTGTACCCTCTAAGAAGGATTCTGACAAACCGGCTTCATCGGGCAAGAAATAAAATGGCATCTGAAAAAAAAATACTAACAGAGAAAGAATTGAACAAGAAAATTAAGGATTTGAAGATTGAAATATTAAAAAATCCGACGAAAAAGAAAAGCATTAAAAAGGAAATTGCGCGATTGTTAACTGTGGGAAATCAAACTAAACTCGAAGGGGTCGCACCCAAGGGTGTACCCCAAAAGACTGGAGGTAGGAAATAAAGTGGATATTTGCCCGAAGTGTGGATTGCCGGTTCCGGCATGTGTCTGTGGCGAGATTGCTAAGACACAACAGCAGATTGCTGTGACAACGGAAAAAAGGCGTTTCGGAAAAGTAAACACAATGATTAGTGGATTTGACGACGGCGTGAACATCAAAGACATCGCAAGGCAACTCAAAATAAAGAGAGCTTGTGGTGGTACGGTCAAAAACAAAGTTATCGAATTGCAAGGAAATCACAAAGGACACATAAAACCAATTTTGGTTTCAATGGGTTTCAGTGAAGAACAAATAAACGAATAAAATGGTAGAAAAGAAAAAAACGACGAAAAAGAAAGTAATGAAGATAGTTGCACCCAAAGGTGTACACCAAGGAGGTGCGAGAACCTCTTCGAGGCCTCCGGCCCAGAAGGTATCCGCTAACGCGGACAAGGTCGGCAAAACTGCGGGCTGTAAAGATAGACTTTGTCCTGAACATGGAGATAGAAAATTGAAGATGCGAGGACGAACCTTTGAGGGAATTGTTATTAAGAAACTTCCCGGAAGAGTTACAATTCAATTTGAGAGAATGCTTAAGGTTCCAAAATATGAAAGATATGAAAAGCGAAAGACAAAGATCCATGCGAGATTGCCGGATTGTATGAATGATGACGTTGCTGAAGGGGATTTGATTCAGATTGCGGAGACTCGTCCGATTTCTAAGATGATTCATTTTGTTGTAAGTAAAGTTGTGCGGAGGAAAACAGAATGAAAGCAGTAAGTGGACGAGCAACTCGAAGTTTGAATATTGGAAGTATTTTGGAGGCTTGTGATAATAGTGGGGCCCGAATTTGTAAGATTGTCGGAGTTAAACATAGTAAAACAAGTAAGGGACGAATGACTTATGCTAAAATTGCGGACCAGGTTAAAGTTTCTGTTCGGAAGGGAGATCCAAAGATGAAGGGAGAAATTTTCGATGCTGTTTTGGTTAGACAGAGAAAGCCTTGGAGAAGGAATACTGGAGAACGAGTTTGTTTCAGTGATAATGCAGTTGCACTTTTGAAAGATGAAAAGGGAAATCCGAAGGGAACTCAGATCAAGGGAGCTGTTGCAAGAGAAGTTCAGGAAAGATGGAAGGAGGTCGCTAAAATAGCGAGTACAATTTATTAACATGAAATCAGAATTTAGTAAAACATGGAATTCGAGTAAGCAGCCAAGAAAGCAAGTTAAATTCAGAGCAAATGCTCCAAATCATATTAAGAGAACTTTTATGGGTTCAACTTTGGATAAAGCACTTAGAACAAAATATGGAATGAGAAATATTGAAGTTCGAAAAGGCGACGAAGTGAAGATTATGCGAGGAAAGTTCAGAGGTAAGCAAGGGAAGGTTGGAACTGTTGATGTTAAACACACTCGAGTTCAGATTGATGGAGTTCAGAGAGCTAAGAAAGGCGGCGAGAAAGTTGAGACTTGGTTTCACCCATCAAATGTAAAGATTATTGTTTTGAATAGTGACGATAGGAAGAGAATGAAAAAGGGTAAGATTGAAGAAAAAGTTCCGGCTAAAGAAATTAAACCAGCGACGAAGAAAGTTGTGGAGAAGACACCTAGTGTACCTTTGGAGGGCAAAAAATAATGGCACATATTAAGAAAACACAAATGCCCAAGTCGTGGCCAGTCCCGAGAAAAGGTAGGGGAAAGAGATTTGTAGCTGTGCCAAGCCATGCGACTAGTAAGGGAATTTCTTTATTGTTCTTGCTTCGAGATGTTTTAAAAATTGTTAATACTCGGAAGGAAGCAAGGCATATGACACTTAATGGGATGGTTAAAATTAATAATGTTACTCGGAAAGATGAGAATTTTCCAGTTCAAGTTTTTGATACAGTTAACTTGTCCTCAAAGGATGACTCCTCAAAGGATGACTCCTCAAAGGATGACTCCTCAAAGGATGACTCCTCAAAGGATGACTCCTCAAAGGATGACTCCTCAAAGGATGACTCTGGTGAGCCTTCTGGTGAGCCTTCTGGTGAGCCCGAAAAGACTAAGTTGAATTATAAGTTGGAGATTATTAATAAGAAGTTTAGTTTGGTGGAGATTTCGGCTAAGGAAGCAGAGACTAAGATTGTTAAGATTGTTGGAAAGAGAACAATTGGAAAAGATAAGATTCAGATGAACCTTGATGATGGACAGAATGTTTTGACTAAAGAGAAATTCTCCATCGGGGATTCTGTTGTTTTGAACACTAAGGAGACTAAGATTGTTAAGATTCTTCCCTTGAAGGAAGGGGCTAAGATTGAAGTTGTTCTTGGAAAGCATGCAGGTGAGAAGGGCGAACTTGTTGGATTCGATGAATTGGTTCGGGGAAGAAATTATAAAATTAAATTAGAAGATAGGACTGTGAGTTTGCCTTATAAGACTATCTTGGTGATTGCATAAAATGACAGCAGAACAAAAAATGGCTAATCCTATGAGAGAAATTAAGTTGGAGAAAGTTATTTTAAATATTGGTGGAGTTGCTGAGAAGCTTGACAAGGGAGTTATTTTACTTGAGAAGATCAGTGGCAAGAAAGCGATTAAGGTTAAAGCGACAAAGAGAATTCCGACATGGAATGTTCGACCTGGATTAGAAGTTGGAACAAAAGTTACTCTTCGAGGAGAAAAAGCTGTTGAGATGATTAAGAAATTATTGCCTGCGATTGATAATACTTTGAAGGAAAAACAAATTCAGCCAAATTGTTTCTCTTTTGGAATTCATGAATATATTGAAATTCCAGGGGTGGAGTATATTAGGGAAGTTGGAATCATGGGATTCGAGGTAACTGTTGTTTTCACACGAGCTGGAAAGGCGGTTGAGAAGAAAAAAGTTAAGCGAGGAAAGGCGCGAAGAATAACTGTAACGCGAGAAGAGATTGAAGAATATTTAGTAACTAAATTTAACACCGAGATTTTGCGAAAGCAAAAGAAGGTTGTAGAGGAAGATTAAAATGAAAGTGAATTATAAATTCTCATTCATAAAAATTGGGAGAGCATTTTTATGACAGCGAGCGATTGGAGAAAAATAACTAGACAGCTTCGAGGAAAGCCTGCTGTTTTGAAGAAGTTTTTGAAACATAATAAGCCCAAGGCTCGAGCTTTTGGAGTTGCTGCTCAGAAATGTGAAGTTTGTGGAAGACACGGCGCACATATTTCATCTTATAATCTAAATTTGTGTCGACACTGTTTCAGAGAGTTGGCAGTTGAACTCGGGTTCAAGAAATATTCATAAAATGGTAGAAAATAAACAATATACAATAATCGGGCAAGTATACGGGGATATAGGAAGTGCATATAAAAGCTTGGCATTGGGACATATTAATTTAGCTAATAATTCGGAGAGACAGGCTAGAAGACTATTTGATGAATCATCTCAGGAGGCTGAGATTAATCTGGCAATTAGAGAAGATGTAGAAAAATCCTTAGGCACACTTATTCAGCATATAAATAAAGTGGAGGAAGCACAATGAGTCAAGATATAGTATCCGATGGATTAAACCAAATAATGAATGCGAAGAGAATTGAGAAGCGAGAACTTACAATTAGGAAGTACTCAAAAGTTCTACTTGGATTATTCAAAATGATGAAGGAGAAAGGCAACATCGATTATGAAGTTAATGAAGAAGCTAAAACAGTTAGTGTTAAGATTATCAAGTTGAACGAATGTAAAGCGATCAAGCCGAGGTATTACGTTGGTGTTGATGATATCGATAAATATTTGAGAAGGTTCTTACCTTCGAGAAATTTCGGGAGTTTAGTAATCTCTACAAATCAAGGATTGTTAAATCATAAGGAAGCAGTTAAGAATGAAATTGGAGGAAGCGTAATTGCTTATTTCTATTAAGATGAACAAAGTAACATCAAAGATGTTTCATAAATTCATTTGTTCAATGGAGGATATGAAAAATGAATAAGGATTTGGAAAGAATTATTGAGATCCCGGAAGGAGTTGAAGTTGTTGTTAGTAAAAACAAGGTAACTGTTAAGGGAAATGGAAAGGAACTTGTTCGAGAATTTGATAAGGGGAAAGTTTCTATGGCCGTAGCTGATGGAAAGTTTGTTTTAACCGCTAAGGGTGCCACTCGAAGAGAATCTAAGATGATTGGAACAATCTGGGCACATTTGAAGAATATGATTAAAGGTGTTGGAAAAGAATTTGTTTACGAACTTGAAATTGCTAATGTCCATTTCCCTATGAATGTTAAGGCTGGGGGAGATAAGGTTACTATCAAATCATTTTTGGGAGAAACAACATTGAGAGAAGCTAGAATTATGCCTAATGCGAAAGTAGAGGTTAAGGGAAGTCAGATTACAGTTACATCTCACGACATCGAGGCTGCTGGACAAACTGCGGCTAACTTGGAGAAGGCTACACGATTAACTGGAAGAGACCGGAGAATTTTTCAGGATGGAATTTTCATAACTAAAAAACCGTACAGAGTAATTTAATATGGTAGAAAAAGAAAAACCTACAGCGAGAAAGAAACCAGGATTTTTGAGAAAGGACTGGCACAAACATATCAAGTTAGGTAAGACTGTGAAGAAGGCTCGGAAGTGGAGAGCTGCTAAAGGGCGACAGAATAAGATTCGATTGGGAGTAAAGGGACATCAGGCAAGGCCAAAAGTTGGATGGTGTGCTGATGCGAGGACTAAAGGTTTCGTTGGAGGAATCGAGGCTGTTAGAGTAGAAAATATAAAAGAAATGGAAGCTGTGAAGGCCCTCAACAGGCATGACTCTGGTGAGCCTAAAGGAATAGGAGTTATTATCGGATCGGTTGGGAAGAAAAAGAAAACGGAATTAATTGCAAAAGCGAAAGAAATGAAAATTACAATTTTAAACAAATACAAAAAGGAGGAGAAGGTTGCACCGAGTGTACCCTTGGAGGGAAAATGAATTTAGCAAAGAAGAAAGAATTGGCGGCGAAAGTTTTGAAAGTTGGAAAGAACAGAATCGTTTTTGTAGAAGGACATTTGTTAGAAATTAAGGAAGCTATCACAAGATTGGATATCAAGGATCTTCATAAGGCAGGTGCAATTCAGATTAAGGAAGTTGGTGGACGAAAGAAAATTGTTAGAAGGAAACACCGAAGGAGAACCGGTAAGATTAAGAAAAAAGTTAATACACGAAAGGCGGACTATGTGATTATTACTCGGAAATTGAGAGCGTTTGTTCGAGGGCTTGTTAGAACTGGTGCAATTGACAAAGAACAGAATCGGGACATCCGAAAAGAGATTCGGGCTAGAGGATTCAAAAGTAAAAGACATTTAAAGGAGAGTTTGGAGGAAACTAAGTAAAATGATACATAAAATATTATGCAATGACAAAGTCCTTGCGGATCACCCAGTAGGTGATCTGGTGATCAAAAAACTTGGAGGTTTTTGCTAATGGGACTAAGAACAATGAAACGAAGGAGAAAGGAAAACAAGACAGACTACAAATTGAGAACTGGTTTGTTGAAGTCAGGAATTCCGAGGATAGTTGTACGAAGGACGAATAAGTATTTTATTCTTCAAGCTGTTGAAAGTCATGAGGCTCAAGATAAAGTTATCGCAACAATTACTTCTAAAGAGCTTTTGTCCCCAAGGGATGGCCCTGATGGCCCCAATAATGGGTGGGATGCTAAGAAGAGTGGAAGTTTGAAATCTATCCCGGCAGGATATTTAACCGGGTTGTTATTCGCTAAGAAATTAAAATCTGGGAAATATATTGTGGATCTTGGAATGGCTCGAACAGAATCTGGTTCAAGAGTATTCGCAGTTGTTAAAGGTTTGATTGATGGTGGCTTGGACATTTCGGCTAATGAGGAAGTTTTCCCTTCGGAAGAGAGATTGAGTGGAGAACATTTAAAAGAAGATGTTAAGGCAATGATTGCAAAAGTTAAGGGAGGCTTAAAATAAGATGGCAGTTACTGGGGAGGATAAGAAAGAGAAGCAGGCAGAGGAATTGGCTGAGAAAGAAATGGAGAAAGATTTAGACGCAGCACCCAAGGATGTACACCAAGGAGGTGCGAGAACCTCTTCGAAGCCTCCGGCCCAGATGGCATCCACTGACGCGGACAAGGTCGGCAAAGAACTATTGAAAGAAATGGAGAAGGTAGTTGAAGCTGAAGAGAAAAAGAAAGATAAAAAAATATCTAAGGAATTTGATGCTAAGGCTAAGACTGATGAAGGTCGAGGAGAATGGAAGAGAGAATCTCGGGAAGACAGATTTGCTAGGGAGGCTCAGGAGAAATTGGATAATTGGGTACCGAGAACTCAGTTAGGAAAAGATGTTCGAGCTGGGAAGGTTAAGAGTATTGAGGAAGTTTTTGATGCAGGACAAAAAATATTGGAGCCAGAAATTGTTGACCTTTTGGTTAAGGGTTTGCATACAGATACTTTATTTATTGGACAAGCAAAAGGAAAGTTTGGTGGGGGAAAACGAAGAGCATTCAGACAAACTCAAAAGAAAACTAAGGAAGGAAATGTTTTGACTTTTGGAGTTATGGCTGTTGTCGGAGATGGACACGGACATGTTGGTATTGGATATGGGCGGGCTGCTGAAACCTTGCCGGCGAAAGAGAAAGCAGTTAGAAAAGCTAAGTTAAATATTGTTAAGATTCCTCGGGGATGTGCAAGTTATGATTGTTCATGTGATGAGGACCATAGTATTCCTATCGCGGTTGAGGGAAAATGCTCTTCAGTAATAGTTAAGTTAATGCCGGCACCCCAGGGAACTGGTTTAGTTATTGGAAATGAAATGAAGAAGATTTTAAGGGCAGTTGGAATTAAAGACGTTTATGGAAAATGTTCTGGGAAAGTTAAAACTACATTTAATACTGCTAAGGCTTGTATGGCTGCTTTGAATAAATTAGGAGAGATTCAATATTAAAATGGCAATTTTAGTTTTAAGAATCGCGGGGCAAGTTGCTAATCGGAAGAAAGATAATGAAACTTTGAAGAGATTGAAGATGAATAAGAAGTTTACTGCGATTTTGGTTGAAGAGACAGACAGTATCCGAATGGGAATGGTTAAGGCTGTTGGACATATGGTTTCTTACGGAAAGATTGATGACGCTTTCGTTAAAGAATTGAATTCAAAGAGGAAGGCAAAAGATGGAGTTTACTTTTTACATCCTCCGAGGGGGGGATTCAAGAAGAGTTCTAAGTTGCCGACACCGAAGGGAATTTTAGGTAAGCATGAAGATATCACTAAATTAGTTGGGAGAATGTTGTAGTACGATGGTTAAGGTTCACAAGAGAACAAAGAATTCGCGAATTCGTGGAGCTAGAACCTGTGGTTGGGGATTCAGACAGAAGCATAAAGGTCATGGTAATAAGGGTGGTTTTGGAATGGCCGGGACTGGTAAGCGAGGAGACCATAAAAAACAATCTGCGGCAATGTCGGTTAAGGGAAAATACTTTGGGAAACAAGGAGCTACATCTAGAGGAACTCAAAAAGATAAGTCCGAAAAGATTAATTTGAAAGATATTAAGTCTAATTTCTTCAAGAAAGATGGAGATAAGATTAATTTCTCTAAACATAAGATTCTTGGAACTGGAGACGGATTTAAAGCGGAGATTACTGCTTTGAGCGCGAGTGCGGGTGCTATTGCCAAGATGGAGAAGGCTGGTGGGAAAATTATCTTGCCAGCTAAGAAAGGTCCAGCTAAGCAATATGTTGTGAAGGAGCCCTCAATTCAGGGTACCTCTGGCGAGGCAAAGAAGGTCGAGGCTAAGGAAGAAGTTAGTGATGACAAGGAATAGAGTCTACAAAACTTTATAAATATTAAATTATTTAGATAAGTAAGAATAATAACATGGAAAAAGTAATGGTTACATTTGATGAAGGATCTAAGGAGGATGTTGTTGCAGCCTTGGGATTGGTTGAATCTGAAGAGACTTTGAAAGATTCAGAAGGTTTATTTATTACTAATCAGAATTTTGAAGGAGTGGAGTTAAAAAATTTTGGAGGAGTTTTGATGGGATCAAAGGTTTTTATAAATAATGACTCTATTGAATTAGTTAAGTTTTTTTCTTCCCATTTAGAATAGGTCATGGTTGGTTTTTCCGAAATCTTAAGCAAAGTTCCTGGAATAAGTTTTAATATTGGAACTAAAGTAACCAATATCCATATTACGAATTCTGGAGTTTTGGTTAATGGGAAGGATCAAGGTTCTATAGCAAGACAAGCAATTTTAGATAATATAAACTCTGGCAAAGATGATGATAGTTATCCTTGTGATATTCTCCATGAGGATCTACTTGGAGACTACAAATCTCTTGAGGAAATTATTAATAAAGAAAAAGACCTGCTAAAGATTCTAAAAAAAGTTTTGCCTGAAAATCGTTTTGAAATGATTTTAATGGCAAGACGTGTTCATTTTGCAATAGAGAAGAATGAAGGAAGTCAAAAAATTATTGCTCTAGTGAGTAAACTTGACGGGGACTTCCCGAGAGATGGGAAAAAGGTTCTAAATTTATTCAGTGCTGACTACTTCAATAGCACAATCTTTCCTTTAATTGAATCATTCAAGGAACATGATCCTGACAGTTATGTTGAAAAGTCTAATGACTTATTTGAATCGATCTTGAGATTTTTTCCAATTGCAATATTTGTCAACAATAATACTTCTGTTGGTAAGATTTCTGAGGAATTGAGAAAGAGATTAGGGTTGAAAAAAATTCCTTTTATAAAAATCCATGCTATTGGACTAGATAATATTTCTAAAGTGGAAACGGCATTATTAGATCTGAAAGATATACGCTTTAGTATCGAGGATAACCGATTCACGACTTCTCGAGGGATTGCTGCCCAGATGGTTAAAATAAAGTTTAACTATAATTAAAGATTTTTCGACATAACAATCTTTATAAAACAAATTTATCTTCATTAAATCATGATAAATAGTATAAGGGGACATTAGATTAAGATTGTTTAACGATAGAATCGTTAATTATCAAAAATCTAAAGATTTTTTCTTATGGGATTGCGAGAATTATTGCATAATTTGCCGGAGGTTCGAGGGCCGACGGAGAAGAAAGTTAGTTTCAATGTTAAGCTTAAATGGACTTTAGTGATTCTTGTTGCGTTTTTTGTTCTTGCTAATATTCCTTTATTTGGTATCGCAGGAGGTTCTCTTGAGAGATTTGAGTATTTGGCGATTCTGATGGGTACTTCGTTCGGTTCGATTATCTCGTTGGGTATCGGTCCAATCGTGATGGCTTCTATTATTCTGCAGTTACTTAATGGTGCGCAGATTTTGAACATTGATACTAATACTGATGAGGGTAAAAAGTTTTTTCAGGGAATGCAGAAGCTATTGGCGTTTGCGTTTGTAATTTTTGAAGCAATGGTTTATGTTTTGATGAAAGGTATTCAGGCACAGCCGGGGTTTGTCGGGATGGTTATCTTACAGTTGTGTCTTGGTGGTTTCCTAATTATCTTTATGGATGAAGTTGTTCAGAAATGGGGATTCGGTAGTGGTGTTTCATTATTCATTGCAGGTGGTATCGGTTGGAGGTTATTTACTCAGCTATTCCAATTCATCGGGACTACTGGAGCTTTTGAACCAGTGGGGAAAGTTTGGGCGTTGATCTATGCTGTAACTCAAGGGCTGGGGGTAGATGCAGCTTGGGCTATTTTCCCGATTCTTGTTACCGTCGCTTTATTCCTAGCAGTAGTATTTGCGCAGAGCTTGAAAGTTGAAATCCCGTTAGCATTTGATAGGGTTCGGGGTCATTCAGTTAAATGGCCATTACAGTTTTTCTATGCAGGAGTTATCCCAGTAATTTTGGTTTCGGCTTTGGCCGCGAACATACAGTTGTTTGCATCGCTTTTGCAAAATTGGATGGGCCATGCAACTTTCCTTGGAGGGTTTGGTTCTACAGGTACTCCGATTTCGGGTTTAGCATATTGGATTAATTCTACTCCGTTATTGGAGATGATTATTAAGGGAAGTTTCAGGTGGATTTATGCATTCCAGGCATTTTTCCATGTTCTATTTTATGTAGCGTTCTCAGTTTTATTTGCATTCTTTTGGGTTGGAACTTCTGGACAAGACGCTCGAAGTCAGGCTAAGAGGATTATGAGTTCAGGTATGAGTATGCCCGGGTTTAGAAAAGATGAAAGGGTTTTGGAATCGATTTTGAAGAGATACGTTACTCCGCTGACAGTGATGGGTGGTGTGGCGATTGGTATTTTAGCTTCGGTAGCGAACCTTCTTGGAGCTTTAGTTGGTGGAACTGCGATTCTTTTAGTAGTTATGATTCTTTATCAGTTATACCAGAACATTGCACAGCAACATGCGGTTGATATGAATCCTGCACTAAAAGGATTCTTTGGTGCTTAGATTTAAATAGGTGTTTTATGAAATATTAATATGACGATAACAGAGATGATGATTGCGAATCCTATTCCGGCTTTGATTGTAGTCTCGGTGTTGGTAACTTTTGTTTCTACTCTAGCACATAAGTGGTTGACGAACCAGGAACATATGAAGAGTCTTAAGAAGAGGCAGAAAGAAATTCAGAAAGAGCTTAAAGGTTGTAAGGATGAATGTTTGATGAAGGAATTGAATTCGGAAATGCTTAAGCTTACGGGCGTAATGATGAAGTCTTCATTTAAACCAATGTTTGTGACAATTATCCCCTTCCTTCTTTTATTCTGGTGGCTTAGGGGAATTTATACTCCGATTATGGGTGGGAGCTGGATTTGGTATTATTTGGGATTTAGTATTGTTTCTTCAATAATTCTTAGAAAGGTTATGGATGTTAGCTAATCATGAAAGTCGAAAAGAAAATCTGGCCGCAATATTTTCAAAATATTATTGATGGTAAAAAGAAATTTGAGTTGCGGCTGGCGGATTGGAAATGTAATGAGGGAGATATCTTGGTTCTAAAAGAATGGGATCCTGAAACGAAAGGATATACTGGGCGAGTTGTCGAGAAAAAAGTGGGTTATGTTCTTAAAACAAACGATATTAATTTTTGGCCGAAGGAAGATGTTGAAAAATATGGTTATCAGATTATTTCTTTAATTTCTCTTTAGCTTTTTTTACAAATTGTCTTGGAGTTAGAATTCCAAACTCAGAGACTATTCCTGTCACATCTTTCATATTTGTTTTATCAAATGCAGGGTTGAGGACTTTTATTTTATCATCACGTCTATCCCAAACTTCCCATGAGGGACGTTTTTCAATTTTTACTTTATTCGTGAATTTTCCTGAAACCCCGCAAGAGTAAGTTGGAACTCGGTGGTTTTTTGCCATACGATTTAGGGTGCTTGTTCCTATTTTATTCGCCACGATATTTTTGGTAAATGCATCTGCTCCGAATAAAAAAAGGTCACACTTTGATATGGATTCTTCTGCCGCAAGGTCTGGCGCTATGAAAACTTTTATCTTTGCTTTTGCTAAATCGTTGGCAGTCGTACGTCCTTGGAGCAAGGGTTCGACTTCGGAGGTATAAACTACAAAATCTTTTTTTCTTTTTTTCTTTGCATATTTTAGAATATCAATTACCGTTGAGGAATGGCAGTGGGTGTAAATGTTCATGTCGTTCTTGATGAGCATAGCACCTTTTTTTACAGTTATCTCGTGAGATTTCTTTAAGTCATCTAGAAACTTTTTTGCAGCAGTTTCGGGAGTTTTTGATTTTAGTAATATTTTTATTGCGTTTTGCATTAAGGGTTCGGTCGGACGCGTTGCTAGGATTTTTTTTGCGGAGGATTTTTTCGGATCTAAGAGGAATGCCTTTATCCCTGCCTTCGCCACATTTTCCGCGCCTTGAATCTTCACTGATTTTATATCCTCCAAGAGACTTTTGAATCTTGTGCTCACCTTTTTTTCCATGATAGTCTTAGTAGATATAAGTATAAAAGTTTGCCGAATACTATATAAATGAGAGATTGTTTTTAGGGGGAGGTGATAAAATGAAAGTAAACAATAAGTTTTCATTCATCGCTCAGGAGACTTCGCGATGATTGAGATGTTGATAAAACCAAAGCGGGCTGAAAGGCGGCCTTGGGAAATGTTTTTTGTGGGGTTGTTCTATGCTTCGGTTTCCTTACTTCTAGTAACATTCGTTTTTGGTAAAGATTCTATCTTGAAGGAAGGTTCGGGACTTTTAGTGGTTATCTTTACTGTTATCGCATGTTTGCCTTTTATGTATTATATTATTAAGTTAGAAGAGGGTAAGGATGTGCAGATTAATGATTCAGGGAGATTAATTAAAGAGCATTCTAAAGCAATTCATGCATTGGTGTGGCTGTTCTTAGGATTTGTCGTTGCATTTTCTTTTTGGTATTTAGTGTTGCCAGGGTCTGCAGGACAAAATTTTAATTTTCAAATAAAAACTTTCTGTGCGATTAATAGTCCCTCGAGTTATGGGAATTGTATTGAACAGCATGGAATCCCTGTCGGAACTGGGGCGGCGACTAGTGGGGATTTCTTTTTACGAATATTTTCTAATAATGTCTATGTCTTGATATTTACGATTTTATTTTCGTTAGCGTTGGGGGCAGGGGCGATTTTTATCCTGGTTTGGAATGCTTCAGTAATTGCGGCAGCCATAGGAATCTTTGCAAAGGGAGAATTGTCGGGACTGGGGACTGGACTAATGAGATATATGATTCATGGAATCCCGGAGATTAGCGCGTATTTTGTCGGGGCATTGGCTGGGGGAATAGTTTCGGTAGCGATTATTAGAAGAGATCTTCATGGGGAAGGAACTTGGAAAATTTTGCAGGATTCTTTGATAATGGTAATTATTGCGATAGTCATTCTAATTATTGCAGCATTAATGGAAGTTTATTTGACTCCCCTTCTTTTTTAGTTGCTGCGAATTTAGAGAGTGATAAATTATGCAATGGCAAAGCCCTTGCGGATCACCCAGTAGGTGATCTGGTGATCAAAAAATCTAAAGATTTTTGCTAATGGAAGTTTATTTGACTCCTATTCTATTTTAGTTAGTCTTGTGGCAGAGCCACGCGGGAAAAAAGTAGATATCTTTTTAAGGAGTAATTTATAAGATAAATCATGATTGAGTTGCTATTAATCTCAATATTTGTAAGTTTTTTATTGACAGTATTAGTCTTACCTAAATGGATTCAGAAGTGTAAGAAAATTGGTCTGGTTTGGGAAGATATGAATAAGTTCGGTCATCCGAAAAATGTGGCTTCTTCAGGAGGAGTAATGGTCGTTCTTGCATTTGTCCTCGGAGTGTTATCTTACATTGCATTAAAGACTTTTGTCTTTGGGGGAACTGTTCGAGCGTTAGAGATTTTTGCTTTGCTTAGTGTTATACTTATATTAGGAATTGTTGGGCTTACAGATGATTTATTGGGATGGAAGCATCAGGGTTTGTCAATTAAAATGAGGCTCCTTCTTGCATTTATGGCATCTATCCCTTTGGTAGTTATTAACGCAGGTACTCAGACTGTAGCGGTTCCTTTTATTGGGATGATTAATTTTGGAATTGTTTATCCTCTTGTTTTAATTCCGTTAGGAATCGCTGGAGCGACCACGACTTATAATTTTTTGGCAGGATATAATGGATTGGAAGCGGGGCAAGGAATCTTGATCGTTGGTTTCTTATCTTATGTGGCTTATGTGACCGGGTCCCCATGGCTTGCGATAATTGGGCTTTGTATGGTCGCGGCATTGTTCGGGTTTTATATTTTTAATAAATTTCCGGCAAAAGTTTTCCCAGGAGATACTTTAACTTATGCGGTTGGGGCGCTCATTGCTGGAATGGCTATCTTAGGAAATTTTGAAAAAGTTGCAGTTATCGTTTTTATTCCTTATATTATCGAAGTTATTTTGAAATCTCGTGGAGGGTTAAAGAAACACTCGTTTGGGATTCCGGATAAAAAGGGGAATTTGAAATTGCCTTATGATAAGGTCTATGGTCTTGAACATTTAGCAATTAAAATTCTAGGAAAGGGTGCTACTGAGAGAAAGGTCGTTTATCTGATTCATGCATTCCAGATAGTGTTTATTTTAATCGCATTTTTGATGCTTTGAGAATGTTTTTAAATGGATGATAATATAAGTTTTCATGGATGTTGCAGTTTACTTTATACTAGCAATTATAGCAGGGATAATTTATGCTATTATGCTCAAGAGAGAATTGGAAGGACAAAAAAAGCTTTCTTTAAAGGATTTTTTTATTACTACTCCTAAGATTTTCAAGGATAAGCGAGTTCAATGGGCTTTTGTAGGAATAATCCTTTTGTTTGTTTTATTTACAACTTCATCTATCCGACTTTCTAATTGGGATTTGTTGACTGATCAAACGACTGGTGAAAAAATTCCATTGGCGTTGGACCCATTTTATTTTTTAAGGTTATCGGAAACTATTGTTGAGCAAGGAAGTTTACCTGAAGTTGATGTTATGAGGTATCCTTCAGCAAATGCAACATTTAGTCCAGAAATTATGCCTCAGGTTGTTGTCTGGATGTATCGGGCAGGAAACATTTTTGGAGATTATACTCTTCGAGAGGTTAATGTTTTTTCTCCGGTCGCATTTTATTTTGTTGGTTTGATAATTTTCTTCTTTTTGATTTATGTTTTGACAAATTCAAAGACTATTGCAACTCTTAGTAGTATATTTTTAGCTTATGCTCCTGCATATCTGTATAGAACAATGGCAGGGTTTTCGGATCATGAAGCTATTGGTATGGTAGCTCTTTTTTCAGCAATGTTAGTTTTTAGTTTGTCATTAAAGTGGATAAACAAGCATAAAGGTCTCTTGGGAGCCGGGCTTTTTGGATTAGGTTCCGCGTTCTTGTCTACCCTAACAATTGCTAGTTGGGGAGGAGTTGCTAAATTATTATTTATGATGTTCTCTCTAGGTTTTTTAACTTTTTGGTTATTGAGGGTTAGGGAAAATAAAGAATTTGTTAAACGTGGACTTTTGTTTTATTCCACTTGGGTAGTTTTTAGTTTTCTCTTTGGACCAATATTAGGATATGGTGTTAAGTATATTATTGAGGTATATATGTTATCCTCTGCCGGTTTAATTAGTTTGTTTGTACTCGGGTTTATATTTATTGATTCGGGTTTCCTTCTTTGGGGAGATAGAATCTCTTTCATTAAAAAGAAATATCGTGCAGCCTATAGTTTCGCAGGGATATTTGCATTGGGAGTTGTTGGGCTTACAATATTGGGAAGGAGTATTACATCAGTTCTTGCAGAAGTTTGGTTAAGTATTTTCCATCCGTGGGGGGTCGGAAGGGTTGGACTTACGGTTGCTGAAAATGCTCAACCATATCTTTTAGATTGGATTAGCCAGAGTGGAAAAGTTATTTTTTGGATGGCATTTATAGGAATGTTATTGATTGGATTTGAGTTTGCAAGAAGAGTAGAAAATAAAAAACTAAAAGTTCTTGGAGTTTTCTTTTGGATAGTGATGGTTTGCAGTTCCTTGTTTAGCCGAATCTCTGTGGCTTCAATTATGAATGGGACTAATTTCATCAGTCAAGTAGTATATGCTGGAGGGTTATTAATTTCCTTAGGATTTTTTGTCTGGGCTTATTTTAATGGAAAGCCAAATAGTTCAACTAGACCTGAAATTATTTTTATAGCTGCCTGGGCATTTGTTGTATTACTTTCTGGGCGTGCAGCGCAAAGAATATTTTTTGCAATCGCCCCGTTTATGTGTTTTATGGCTGCATATTTTATAGTAAAATTATTTAATTATTATCGAGAAAATAAGGAAGAAATCCTTAAAATTGTATTAGTTATTGCAATCATAGTCTCTATATTTTTAGCTGCAAGAAGTGTCTATGATTCTAATGAGGGTATAAAAATACAAGCTTCACAACAAGGTCCTTCAGCACATTATCAATGGCAGGCAGCGATGGGGTGGGTTAGAGAAAATACTGGCGAGGAGTCTATATTTATGCATTGGTGGGATTATGGTTACTGGGTAGAGTATCTTGGAGAACGTAGGACCCTTACTGATGGGGGACATGTGGTTACTCATTGGGACCATTTTATTGGAAGGTATGTCTTAACGACCCCTTACCCAGAGACTGCTTATAGTTTCATGAAAACTCATAATGTTTCTTATTTATTGATTGACCCCACAGATTTAGGAAAATATGGGGCATATAGTCGGATTGGAAGCGGAGACGATGGGACTGATAGATATGATGCAATTCCAGTGATTCCATTAGATCCGCGTCAGACAGTAGAATCTGCCGATAAAATTACAATGGTTTATTCTGGAGGAATGGTCCTTTTTGAAGATATTGAATATGTTACAGATACCGGTACTATCTTTTTGCCTGCGGGGAAAGCAGGTCTCGGAGGGATTATATGGAGTCTTAATAATGAAAATAACACAACTAATATTAACCAACCAATAGGGGTTTATTTCTATAATAATCAAAGATATGATATTCCTATTAGGTATGGGCATACGGCGGGAGGACTTATTGATTTTGGGGGCGGTCTTGATGCAGTCATTAAAATAATCCCCTCCTTTGATGGCAGGAGTATTAATCAATGGGGGGCGGCTATTTATCTTTCTCCAAAAGTCTCTAAGGGATTATTCGCTCAACTATATTTATTGGATGATGCTTTTGGAAACTATGGTGATATGAAAATCGCGCATAAACAAGATGATGGTTTGGTTGCGAGTATTAAGAGTCAGGGTGGCGCAGTGGGAGACTTTATTTATTATGGAGGTTTCCGAGGTCCAATAAAAATCTGGGAAATTAGTTATCCTGAAGGGACCCTTGCGAGAGAAGAATTTTTTAGGACTTCAGGGGCTTGGGCAGAATTTGATGATTTGGAGTTTGTAGCTTAATGGTATATAAATTTAGGGCATTAGATTTTAGATTATGCAATGGCAAAGCCCTTGCGGATCAAAAAATTGAAGTTTTTTGCTAATGGAAAATAAATCACAATTTAAGATAGTAATTGTTATTGGGACTCGTGCAGAATTTATTAAAACTTTTCCGGTGATGTTAGAGTTTCAGCGGAGAAAAGTTCCTTATTATTTTATTCATACCGGACAGCATAATCTTGGAGAATTGTGTGAAATTTTTTCTGTAAAAAAACCGGATACAGTTTTGACTCCTGAACCAGGGGAAAGTTCCAAGTTTAATACTCGGCAAGGAAAAGCAATTCTTTGGAATTTAAAATTGGTTTGGAGGATACGTAAAGAATTAAAGACGTTGAAAAATTTGAAATATGTACTTTATCATGGCGATACAATGACTACCGCCTCTGCAGCTATTGCTTCTTCAAGACTTATGAATCCATTTAAGAGATATAAAAATGTTCATCTCGAGGCAGGATTACGAAGCTGGGATAATTTTGAACCTTTTCCTGAAGAAATTTCTCGAAGAATAGTTGGGAGATTTTCGGATATTTTGTTTGCACCTTCTGAAGAGTCTAAGACAAATTTAAGAAAACTAAAGAAAAAGAAAATTTTGGTTTTTGGGAATACTATTGTAGACTCAGCTTACTATGCTTTAGACCTAGCTAAGAAGAAAAAAATTAAACCTTTGGCCGAGGGAAAGTTTGCTTTGGTGACAGTTCATCGTCATGAAAATTTGAAGAATAAAAAACGAATGGAAAAAATTGTGGATATTTTGCTTTCAGTAGAAATCCCAACATATTTCGCAGCACATGATAATACTCTGAAAAAATTGAAGGATTTTGGGCTTTTGAATCGATTAAAAGAAAATAGAAATATTAAGTTGATAAAACCACAAGATTATGTTAATTTTATTTATCAGATTAGTAAATGTTCGTTGATAATTTGTGATGGGGGGAGTATGCAGGAGGAGAGTTTGATTTTTGGAAAGCCTTGTGTGATTCTTAGGAATTCTACTGAGCGTCCAGAAGGATTAAAAACTAATTTTCAGTTTTTGACTAAACTGGATGTTAACGGGTCCCGAGAGAAGATTCATGAGTATTTGTCTAGGGGTTTTAAGGTTGGGAAATATAGTAATCCTTATGGAAAAAGAGGTTTGACTAAAAAAATTGTTGATGTTTTAATTAAATAAATTGTCTTTGAGATAAGGAATTTTTGCATAGACAATCTTTTTAATAGGCATTTACTAAATATTATTAACATGAAGAAATTTAGAGTCAAACCCATTTTTGGAGGACATCAGATTTACCAAGAAATTGTAAATTTCCCTCCGAAAGGAGTGGAATATATGGGGGTTTCTAGCGCGACTAAATCGGGGAAATATTATGAAAGCAAGAAGATGAAAGAGAAACTTGGAAGTTTGTTACAAAAATTTAAATTGCCTCGAATGATTTATGTTAAACCCGGAAAATATAATTTAATTCATTCCTCTAGGGGGATAATTCCATTAAATATGAGACCTTGGGTGATTGATATGGAACATGTACATTCCTTTTTTGGATTGAATCCTAAATTGATGAAAAATAAATTTTGGAGAAAGTTCATTGAAAAAAAATTAGCCTCAAAAAATTGTAAAGCCATCTTGTGTCATTGCGAGGCAACACGACAGGCATTTTTTAGGTATCTTGATTGTTCAAAATTTAAAGATAAGATTAAAATATTGTATCCTTCCTCGCATATAATTCCGATTAAAAAAGAAAAACATGATAAGATTCGTATATTAGCCATTCTTAGTTTATTTGAACATAAGGGAGGCTTACAAATTCTAGAAGCTTTTTCTCAGCTTGATAAGAAGTATAAAAATATTGAATTGTGGCTAAGGGCAGATGTCCCTGAGAGTTTCAAGAAAAAATATAATTCTAAGAATATTAAATATATGGACTATTTTAAAGATATAATTCCTCGTGAGAGATTATTGAAAGAAGTTTATTCTAAATGTGACATTTTTCTCTATCCAACTTTTTGTGATAGTTTTGGGTATAGTCTAATTGATGCAATGGTGGCTAAACTCCCAATTATAGGTACTAATATGTTTGCGGTTCCGGAAATAGTTGAAGATGGAAAAAATGGATTTGTTATCAATATCCCCGGATATTCATTAAAAGATAATTTTCTTCAGTATTATCCTATTGAAAATTTGACAAAGAAAGATAATGAAATTTTTATTCGGGGACTATTCAAAAGTCTTGAGAAATTAATTAAAGATAAAAAATTAAGAGAAAAGATGTCTAAGGAAAGTTTTCGATTAGTTAATACTGGGAAATTTTCTATAAAAGAGAGAAATAAAAAATTGCTTGTAGCTTATGGAGTCAAGAATGGTTGATAAGTTATCTAAGACTAATGAAGAAATTTGGGAAAAAATTTTCACAAAGGATAAAGAGGCTAGATTTCAACATTCATTAGATTACAAAAAGATTATTGAAGAAACATACAAAAATTGTGAAGCGCATTACTATATCTCATTTAAAAATACGAAATCGGTTGCACTTTTTCCATTTTTTTTAGTTAAGAGTAGAATTTTCGGGAAGAGATTTATATCTGTGCCATTTTTAGATGTTGGAGGATTTTTGGGGAAATATGATGTTAATAGTTTGAAGGAAGTGATAAAGTTTTTGAAAGAGGGAAATAACAATATAGAGATTAGATTGAATTCTTCCATGAAAGATTTTGAGAAATATAGAAAATTTTTTATTAGGGAAGGGTTTGGAGCAATTGGTGGAAGGGAACAATTTATTGTTAGTCTTACTTCTGAAGAAAATATGTGGAAGAAGTTTCACAAACATACTAGAAATGATATAAGAAAAGCAATGAAATCTGGACTTAATATAGTTCAAATTGAAAAGAGTGTAGAACTTAAGAAATATTATTCTATTTATGTTAGAGAAATGAGAAATTTTGGAACCCCCCAACATTCTTTCAAATTTTTTAAGAATTTGTTTAACACAAAAAAAGTCATAGGCTTTAATTGCTATAAGAATAAGAAAATTATTGGATCTTTAATCTTATTATTTAATGAAAAATATGGTTATGTTGCGTTTAATATTTCTGATACAAAATATAGAAATTTGCGCCCGAATGATTTACTTTATTGGGAGACTATACGTTGGGCGATTAACAATAAGCTTGAGGAATTGGACCTTGGACAAGTGGAAAATGGCGCCCCTGAAGGAAGTAGGGCCAGGGGGTTATTTAAATTTAAACAAAAATGGTTGGGGGAAATATATGAAAGGGTTTATTTTACGTTTCCAAAAGAAGAGAGTTCTAGAAAGAAAAATCAACTGAAGAAATTTAAAAGTATCTGGAGAAAAATTCCATTGCCGATTGTTAAAATCTTGGGCCCGAAAATTTGTTCTGAACTTGGAATATAGGCAAATTTAAAAGTTCTAGTCTATTGGGATGTCTATGGTATTTTCTCTGAGAATTGATCTTGAATCAGATAAGGGTATTCGGGAAGGAGTTCCTAAAATTTTAGCATTGCTCAAAAAGTATAACATTAAGGCTAGTTTCTATGTTGCTATGGGTGGCGAATCTAATATTTTGGAACTTTTGAGATATCAGAAAAAATTACCGGGGAAAAGGAAGATTTCTGTCTTTTCTCGTGGTGAAATGTTAAGGATGGTTTTTTTCCCAAGGGACTTTGTTTTGGGAAACAAGAAAATTTTTCAGAAAATCTTGGATGAAGGACATGAATTGGGGATTCATGGGTGGAAACATAGGGAATGGACTCGGGGGCTAGAGAAAATTGATGTAAGAAAAGTTATAAGAAAGGCGGTGGAAAAATATACTAAACTATTCGGTAAAAAACCTCAGAGCTTTTGTGCCCCCGCATTTAGAACAAATAACGAAGTTGTTAGAATTCTTTCTTCCCAGGGGATTAAGGTGATTAGTGATTTTGAGGGAGATTCCACTAAAAAGGTAGATGGGCTCATTAATGTTCCGATTACCCTGCGAGGAGAAGGAAATACTCCAATCATAGAATATTTGGTCGGTGAAGGCTACTTAGACAAAGAAATTCTGGATAAAGTTACTTCCGCCATTAAAAGAAAAAAATTTTCTTCTCTGTATATCCATGGCCTATTTGAATGTAGAAAAAAAATTGGATTGCTAGAAAATTTGTTTAAATGGTTAGAGAAGAATAAGATAAAAACTAAGAAGATTATGGATGTGGTGGATTTATGAAAATCCTTCAAATAACAAGTAGTTTTTATCCTGTAGTGGGGGGGATGGAAAAAGTGGTTTTAGAAATCTCTAGAGGTTTGGTTAAAAGGGGGCATGAGGTCACCGTTTTGACTACGGATTTGTATTCGACGAGGGCATTAATTGGAGAAGAGAATTTGGAGGGAATAAGAATTGTCAGATTTAAAAATAAATATAATCTGAGGGGTTATGGTTATTGCCCGCAAGCAATGACATGGTTAAAGAAGAATTTTGAAAAATATGATGTAGTCCATAGTCATGGATATAATCGTTATCTAAGCGAATTTGGAATTTCTGATTTATCTGGGAAAGTCCCAACAGTTTTTAGCCCCCATGGGTTTATTCATACAAAAAAACATAGGTTTGCTAAAAAGATTCACGATTTATTTATTGGTCGAAGGATTGGCAAGGCAGATGTTTGTACGGCGCTTACAAAGTTAGACCTGAAGGATTATGCTCGACTCAGGGTAGCCCAAGAGAAAATTATTGAATTACCTAATGGAGTAGATACAAAAAGATATAAAAAAGTAGATGTAAAAAGAGTCGCAGCACTCAAGAAAAAGTATGGGTTGGATAAAAATACATTGTTATATGTTGGTCGGATTCATAAGAGCAAGGGTTTGCAGTATGTTGTTAAGGCTATAAAAGAGTTAGATTGTAAATTATTCATTGTTGGGCCGGACGGAGGTTATAAGGAAGAGTTGGTTAAACAAATTAAAGAAGAAGCAGTTGAAGAAAAAGTTGTTTTTTCTGGGGCGATTAATGATGAAGATTTGGTCGCCGCATATCATGCTTCAGATATTTTTGTGCTTTTCTCGGAATGGGAAGGTTTTGGGTTGGTAGTTATTGAAGCGATGGCTACAGGAAAACCAGTAATTGTTAGTGATCGGGGAAGTCTTCCTTTTTTAGTTAACGAGGGTAGAAATGGATTTATAGTTCATTTTCCTAATGTGAATAAATTGAAAGAAAGAATTGAGTCCCTCCTGGGGGAGAAGGATAAAGCGAAATCTATTGGAAATTTTGGAAAGAATTTCGTGAAAAAATATGATTGGGGGGAGATTGTTAATCAGACATTGAATATTTATAAAAAGATTATGAAAAATTCCTAATTTTTGAGTACGGTACAGTAATACTAAATTATAGAAATGTTTAAATAGTAATGCTATTTGTACTGTACATGGCAAAAGAAGGATATTCAAGCATAACAGTCCCAGACGAATTTTCTGAGAGGATTGATAGATTTAACTCTAACCAGGGAAATTTATTTCCATCAAAACAAAAAGCATTACAGAGGGCATGGGTGGATTTTGAAAATAAATATTCAAGGGATGGTGAGAAAACTGTTGAAATTGATGGAAAAATTATTGGTCCTGGACACCCGATTTATGTTATCGCTGAAGTTGGAATAAATCATAATGGGGATATAGATATCTGTAAAAAATTAATTGATATGGCAGTCGATTCTGGTTGTGACGCGGTAAAGTTTCAAAAGAGAACTGTAGATATTATCTATACTAAAGAAGAACTTGCCAAATCTCGAGATAGTCCATTTGGGAATACTAATGGGGATTTAAAGAGGGGATTGGAATTTGGTGATAAAGAGTATAGACAGATTGATAATTATTGTAAAGAAAAAAATATTACCTGGTTTGCTTCTCCATGGGATATTCCAAGTGTAGACTTTTTAGAGAAATTTGATGTTTCTTGTTACAAAATTGCTTCTGCATCCTTGACAGATAAAGGTCTTTTGGAAAGAATTAAAGCGACTAACAAGCCGATTATTTTATCTACTGGGATGAGTGACGCTGAACAAGTTAGGAAAGCAGTAGATATCTTGGGGGAAGATAATCTAGTTTTACTTAGTTGTGTTTCTGCATATCCCACCCTTAATCTTGCAGACCAGAATTTGAAAGTTATTGAAACCTTGAAAAAGTCATATAGTTGTCCGGTGGGTTATAGTGGGCATGAGCCAGACACTTTTCCAACCCTAATGGCAATGGCACTTGGAGCAAATGTTATTGAAAGGCATATTACTCTTGGGCGAACAATGTATGGTAGTGATCAGGCCTCCAGCCTTGAAAAAAAGGGATTAGAAGTTATATGTAATCGAGCTAAGGAGATACCTAGAATTCTTGGAGATGGTAAAAAGACTGTTACTGATTCTGAGGTTCCTATTTCTGCCAAGTTAAGAAGGGTTGACACTATTTAAAATGGCAATAAATAATCTTAAGGTATTAGTAGTTATTCCTGCAAGAGGGGGTTCAAAAGGTTTACCTGGAAAAAATATTAAAGAGATTTGTGGGAAACCTTTAGTTGCATGGTCTATTGAACAAGCTAAGGGAAGTAAGTATGTAGATAAAGTAATTGTTAGTACAGATGACCAAGAAATAGCAGATATTGCTAAAAAATATGGGGCAGAGGTTCCTTTTTTGAGACCTGCAGAACTTGCTACAGATACTTCTTCTGTAGCCGATGCAGTTTTGGATGTTATAAAAAATCTTGAAGAAATAAAGGAATGTTATGAGATTGTTGTGGCGTTAGAGCCCACAAAATGTATTCGGGAATCTTTGGATATAGATAATTGTTTAAAACAATTGGTGGAGACCCTTAATGCAAAATCCATTGTTACACTATTCCCTATTGATAGTCCCGCTCACCCCGACTGGGCGGCAAGCGTTGATGAAAATAAATTTATTGAGGGAAGGGCAGGAGATACCTTTAGAAGACAGAATTTGTCGAAAAAATATCTTTATAGCGGATTTATTCTTGCATCTTATGTATCTTCTTTGAAAGAATCAAAATCTTTTTATAATAGTTCTGTAGGGTATATCATTAATGAGAAGGAGAAAGGGATGGACATAAATGATGCTATTGATTTTGTGGCAACTGAAGCAGTAATGAAACTTTTTTTAAAGAATAAAAAGAAATCTGTTTTAGAATTAGTTTCTGGATTTCGGAATAAGAAAATAGTTTTATTCGGGGCGGCAAGTTCTGGAAAGAGGACTCTTCTTAGCCTCTTAGAAAAAGGATTAGATAAAAAAGATATTTTATTTTATGATAATAATCCTGAAAAATGGGGAAAGGAAATTTTGGGCGTTAATGTTCTATCCTTAGATGAACTTAAGCAAATTCCAGAAGATACACCTATATTAATTTCTAGTTGTATGTTTGTTGAAATAACTAATCAGCTTGAAAAACTTGGATTTACAGATTTTCATTATATAAGAGATTTACTATATTCTCGAAGAAAGTTATTAAAGTATGATGAAAAGTTTGAAGAAATTTTAGACTCTGTTAGTGAGTCCTGTAATATGGACAGCGAAGAGAAATTTACACTTTATTCTTCTGTTAAGGCGATTAGTAAACTCGGAGGAGATATTGCAGAAGTGGGAGTCTATAAGGGGGGTTCTGCAAAGATTCTTTGTGAAATAATGGGAGATAAGGTGTTACATCTATTTGATACCTTTGAAGGATTACCCGAAACCGAAAAGGGAGATTTGGTGATTAAGGGCTGGTTAAATGATACTTCGATGGAAGGTGTTCGAGATTATCTTAGAGAGTATGATAATGTTTTTTTATATAAAGGAATTTTTCCCGAAACATCATTTCCAGTTAAAGATAAAAAATTTTGTCTTGTGCATCTAGATACGGATATTTATTCTGGAACCCTTGAAAGCCTGAAGTTTTTTTGGCCCCGAATGATTAGGGGGGGAAGGATAATTTGTCATGATTATAATAATGTGGATTGTCCCGGGGTGAAAAAGGCATTTGAAGAATTTTTTGTTGGAAGAGAAGATTTGATAATTGATATAGCGGATACTCAAGGGATGGTAATAAAAGATGAGTAATTCTGATTTATTTTCATTGAAAGGAAAGGTTGCTTTGGTTACAGGGGCTGCAAGGGGTAATGGTTATGCTATTGCGAATGGCCTGATTGACGCCGGGGCGATAGTTTATTATGTAGATATTAATCCTATAGAAATTAATAGGGCCAATGCTTTTGTGATCCAAGTAGATATAACTAAGGAAGAAAATTTAGAAAGGATTTTTAATGAAATCATGAATGCACATTCAAGGATAGATATCTTGGTTAATAACGCAGGGAGGGGGAAAGGTGCGCCTGCAGAAAATTATACATTGGAAGAATGGGATCAAACTATTGGGATCAATCTTACCGCACCATTTAGATTATCTCAAATTGCTGCGAAGTATATGATAAATAATGGGGCTGGGGGGAATATTATCAACATAACCAGCCTAGGGGCAGAACTTGGATTTCCGGATAATCCAGCTTATTTAGCTTCTAAGGGAGGATTAAAAATGATGGCAAAAGGATTCGCAAATGATTGGGCGCAGTATGGTATTCGGGTAAATAATGTTTGTCCTGGTTATATCCATACCCCCCTCCACGAAGGAAGAGATAGAATCCCAGAGCTTAGTAATCCAAAATTAAATAGGATGATGATAAAGAGGTGGGGGGAGCCAGAAGATTTAGTTGGGGCAGTTATTTTTTTGGCATCAAATGCTTCGAATTATGTTACGGGAGAAGATATCCATGTCGATGGGGGTTGGGCCGCAAAAGGTTTATGAAAATGGAAAAGATATACGATACATTAAGTCTAGGGTTGAAAGGGAAATTAAAAAATATAAAACTAATTGCCTTAGATTTTGATGGAGTTCTTACAGATAATACTGTGGTTCATTTAGAAAATGGACTTGAAGGAGTTGTTAGATCTAGGGCAGATAGTTTGGGAGTAGATTTACTTAACGATAATGGACTTTATGATAAGGTAAATTACACTAGTGAAGATCATGAAGTCGATATTATTATTATGTCTAGGGAATCGAATAAGGTTGTTAAATCTGTAGCTGATAAAATTAAAGTTAAGGTTATTAATTCCCTTTATGAAAAGAAAGAGGCCTTTAGGGGGGAAGTTGAAAGAAGGGGGCTTGATTATTCCCAAGTATTATTTATGGGTAATGATATGAATGATATTGATTGTGTTAATAACGCGGGAGTGGGAGTTGCTGTTGCGGATTCTTATCCTGAAATTTTGAAGGTTGCAGACTATGTAACCACTAGGAATGGTGGGAGGGGTGCATTTAGAGAGGTGTGTGAATTAATCTTAAAGGCTAAATTAAAATAAATAATAAAATGCATCCATCTGAAGTTATAAAAGATATCAAGTATAATGACTTGAAGGGAATGAATGCTGTATTCGTGAATATGCCGATTCGAGAGAGTGCTGCCCCAAATACTACCCCTCAGGGCCCCCTCCTATTAGCTACGAATCTAAGAGATAATTATGGGGTAAATGCTAGTGTTATTGATTTGAATGGATATAGAATTCGGGATGGAATTTCCGAGCAGCGAGGGCTTCCAAATGGAAGGCACCTTAGTGAAAGGGAAACTTATAGATTGTTTGAAAAACATTTTAAAACTTATGGTGCTCCGGACCTTGTTGGACTTTCAGGGATAATTACTACGCTTGGTTGGCAGGAGAAAACTGCTAAGATGATTCAAGATATTTCTCCAGATACTTTTTTAGTCTCTGGGGGAGGATTGGCTACTGAACTGAGAGAAGGTTTGTTCAATTATATTCCAGAGTTGAATGGGGTTGCTAGTGCGGAGGGAGATGATGTCATAGTAAAAATTGCTTATGACGCAATAACTGTACGAGAAAAAGGATGGGAAAGGGCCATTTCAGGAGGAAATTTGTCACCATATTATTTTGGGAAATTTGGAGGTTTGCCCCGTTTAGTCTATGGGGGGGCGGGCCCGTTGAATCTTGATGCTGTGCCTTTCGCAGATTTAACACTTATTGAGAGGGATGTAAACGGGGTTCCTATTTTAGAAAATTATATTGATGTTGCAGTTTGGGGGGATAAAAAAACGGGAAATAGTTCTGCCGCACCATTTACTGTAGATAGAAGCACCACATTTGTTTCTAGTCGGGGCTGTCCACATCCTTGTGATTTTTGTTATAAAGGAATGCAGGGGGGAAGTTCATATGATGTAAGGTCTGCAGAAAATGTTGCTGAAGAATTTATATTACATAAGGAAAAGTATGGGGTTGATTTTATTGGAATGCCGGATGATAACTTTGCGGTCAAGAGGAAAAGAATTGAAGAATTAGTCCCCCTTTTAAAACCACTAAATGTAAAATGGGGCACTCATATGAGGCTAGATGAGGCTGCAGATATAAAGAATGTTTCGGGGGATGGACAGATTACGTTTGAAAACCCAAGAAGAGTTGATATGATGGCAGAGGCAGGATGTGTGTATGTGGGGTTCGGGGCGGAAAGTGCAAGTCCTAGAGTTTTAGAATCTATGAAAAAGGGTGGTTTCATTTTGAAAAATGGGCTTGAGGAAATTAATGTTGATGGGAAAAATTACTCTTTTCCGCGTTCGATGATCTATGGAATAAAAAATTCAGAAGAGGTG
The DNA here is from genome assembly GCA_018830525.1 of Nanobdellota archaeon. GTDB lineage: Archaea > Nanobdellota > Nanobdellia > Pacearchaeales > GW2011-AR1 > JAGVXH01. The sequence goes on from JAHJSH010000029.1 coordinate 103,412, forward strand.
GGAATTCATGCTAATTGTACTTGGATAATGGGTTATCCAGGAGAAAGGCTTGAAGATTTGAAGCAGAGTATAGCTTTTATTAAATGGCAAGAAGATTTTTATAATTCAGTGGGGAAGCCAAGTAGCTCAGTTAATAAGGGATTGTTTACTGCAACGGCATATCCTGGAACTGGAATGTTTTCGCGTCCAGAAGTCATGAGTAAGTTATCTGAAAATTTTGGGATTAATTTTGATGCTGAAGGAAAGCCGATTTGTAATGAAAATTTTCGCCAGTATATTCTTGGTCTTGAGGATGCCACAAAGGTTTTAGTGGATAAAAATGGTAATCCCTTAAATTATAGCGAAATGGACGATGAAACGTTTCTTAAGGCAAGAGGGCATATAAATAATGGGGATTTGGAAAAAGTTCTTGCAATGTAATCCTGAAAAAAATGAAAAAACAAATTTACTTAACAGATTTGACTCATGAATCTAAGTTGGGTCTTGGTAGTGATACAATCCCATTACAGCTCGGTTTAATAGGTTCCTATTGTTTAAAAGAACATGGGAATAAAGTAGATGTAAAGATTTTCAAGTTTGTTGATGAATTTGTTGAGGCAGTTGAAAAGCAACCACCATTTATAATTGGTGCTTCAAATTATATGTGGAATATTGATTTGACTTCTAAGTTGGTTGGAGCAATCAAAAAGAAACATCCAGGGATAATAACTATTTATGGGGGACCTAATTATTCTGATAATCTCGGGGAACAGATAGACTGGCTAAATAAACATCCCGAAGCAGACTTTTATATCTTTAAGGATGGAGAAATACCATTTAGTCGTTTGGTGGGGTCTTTACTTGATAATTCAGTATCCGCAATAAAAAAGAATAGATTACCTAGTTGCCATTCTCTTGTTGATGGTGAACCTAATTTTGGGAAACTTGAAGAACGACTACAAGATTTATCAATCATCCCATCACCTTACACCACAGGCCTATTAGATAAATTCTTTGAGCAAAAATTACTGCCCATGATTCAAACAAATAGGGGATGTCCTTTTACATGTACCTATTGTTCGGAGGGTGATGATTATTATCAGAAAGTTAGGAAAAATTCCTTAAAACATAAAACTACTGAAATTGATTATATTGCCAATAAAGTAAAGCATACCAAGACATTATTTATTACAGATTCAAATTTTGGTATGTTTAAGGAGGATGTAGATTTTTGTAAACACTTGGGAGAGGTGCAAAAAGCCACAGGTTATCCTGAATTGCTATCTTGTAGCACTGGTAAAAACCAGAAAGAACGAGTGTTAAAATGCAATGAATTACTCGGAGGAATTATGCGTTTTGCCGCCTCAGTACAATCTTTAGATAAGACTGTTCTAAAAAATATTAAACGAACCAATATCTCCTTGGAAGAGATAATGGGATTGTCCGACCAAGTTAGTGACACAGATACGCATTCTTATTCTGAACTTATTCTTGGATTACCGGGAGATTCTCTAAAAATTCAAAAAGAAAGTATTGCTAAGCTTATGCAAACTGGAATCAGTAATATTACTCAGCATCAATTAAGTTTAGTTTGTGGTACGGAGATTGCTTCTCCTGAAGGTCGTGAAAGATTTGGTATTAAAGGAAAGTTTAGACCAGTGCAGCGTTGTGCAGGAACATATACTTTTGATGGTGAACCATTTACGGCAATAGAAACTGAAGAAATAGCTGTAGAAACAGATACCTTATCCTTAGAGGATTATATGGAAGCAAGAAAATTTTATTTGACTACGGGCTTATTTTATAATGATCGGATTTTTGGAGAAGTCCATTCACTATTAAGATTATTAAAATTACCTACAGGGGAATGGATTAACTCTATTCATAACAATATCTCTAAAGGTCCAAAAGAGATAAAGGCCATCTATGAAGATTTTTCCGAAGATACAAGAAATGAATTATGGGGGAGTAGAGAAAGTTTAGTTAAAGATATCAATAGTGAAATTGAAAAATATATCTCTGGAGAAACTGGGGGAAATCTAATTTACAAATACCGTTCTCAATCCTTAGCTAAGCATTTTGAACAGCTCCATGAAATGGCCTTTGATAATCTGAGGGATTATGTAAGTGATAAAGGAAAAGATTGTGATGAAGTGGTTAATGAAATTGAAAGATTCTCTAGGCATCAAAAAACAAATCTTTTGGATACAGATTTTAAAATAACTGACTCATTCAATTATGATATAGTCAGGATGATCAAAGATCCCTTATTGGCACGACAAGGTGGCTCACTTGCAGATATATACTATCCGGTGGATATTCATATTGAACACACTCCGGAACAAAAAGAAACTATTCAAAGACAATTAGATTTTCATGGGAAAGACATTAATGGATTAACTATGTTGCTCTCCCGATTTCCAATAAAAAGGTTTTATCGAACAGCAAATGTAGTGACATAGAGTTACCATAACAATTAAATTTAAAAGAGGGTCCTTCTTTGCGATAGTAATAAAATGAAACTTCTTAATAAATAAATAATATGAAAAGGAATTTTTTGCAAAAGGCAATTCATAATTTTTGGTTTGGGATTTTGATAATCAGACATTATAAGACTTGGTTACTCGGATTTTTAGATTATTTTAAGTTTCTTAAAAATAAACTAATAATTCATCAATTAAGAAATGGGGCTAAATATTCAGTTAGAACTAACTCCAGCGATTTTGGAATAATAAATGAAATTTATATTGTAAAAGAGTATCATAGATTATTAAATTATATTAATCCAGATTCTACTATTATTGATATTGGTGCACAGATCGGGGTATTTTCTGTTTTTGCTGCAAAGATTGCAAATAAAGGAAAAGTTTTTTCATTTGAACCTTTTGAGAAAAATAATTTGCTACTCCAAAAAAATGTTAAATTAAATGATTTAAAAAATGTGGTCATCTCCAAAAATGCTATTGCGAGAAAATCTGGATCTCGACAGCTTACTATCTCTAAAGAAAATAGTGGAGGACATTCTTTGTTTCAAGAGGGGGATGAAAAGGTAAAAATTGAAACTGTAACCCTTAAGGAAGTTTTTGACAAAAATAATATCGCTAGTTGTGATTTTTTGAAAATTGATTGTGAGGGTGCAGAATATGAGATTTTATATAATACTCCTAGAGAATATTTAGATAAAATAAAATCTATAACTTTAGAATATCATAAAAATGGCGACCCCAAAGAATTAAAGGGGTTTTTAGAAAAGGCTAATTTTGAAGTAGAAATAGATAAGGTTGCAGAATTAATTTATGCATGGAAATAAGTAAACTTTATTTAAATTCGGAAATATAAACTACCCTATTTTCTTTATCAGACATTCTTGCTGCTTCCATAACTTTTGCTTGGAGTAATAAATCTTTTTCAAAATCATTTTTCTTTTCATGGGAAATTACTCGACAAAATTCTTCAATCATTAATTTTGTTTGGTCAATTGGTCCAGTCACTATTTCTTCAGTGGTGGTGTCGTCGATACTTCTAGAAATTGTTGTTTTCATATGCGAAGGAACGGCATAAGCTCGATTGACCTTTAGATAAGATTTTGTTCCCCAGACACTATAGTCTACACGGTAATAAGCATTGAAAGAGGCTGAACAAAAAGCAACTTTCCCATTAGGATAATTGAGAGTAACGTCTGCTTTTATGTCAACACCCCCCAATTCTAAATCTTTTTTAAAATTGCAATAAACACTTTCAGGTTCTTCATTAAAAATCATCCTACTTGCACCAATAGGATAACAACCCATCTCATTTAAAGCACCTCCACCCAATTTTTTGTTTAGTCTTATACTATCCTTTTCAAAAAATGGGGAACCGTGTAAGCCTTGGAAAGTTATCAATTCTCCTAAAACATCTTTTTCTATTAATTCTATAACCTTTTTATGCTGGGGATGGTACTTGAACATGAGTGCTTCCATAAGTCTAACCTTATTTTCCTTGCAAACTTCGACCATTTTTTTAGTAGACTCAAAAGAAGTTGTTAATGTTTTCTCACATAAAACATGTTTTCCGGCTTTGGCCGCTTTAATTGTCCATTCTTCATGTAGTCCTATGGGCAGAGAGATATAAACTGCTTCGACGTCTTTGTTATTTAAAACATTTTCGTAGGTCCCATAAGAATCGCACCCCACCTCCTTACTATATTTTTTTGCTTTTTCTAGAGAACGACTACCAACCATTGTTAATTCAGCAATTTCAGAAGAGTTTAATGCAGGAATCATTGTTTTTTTTGCAATTCTCCCACAACCAATTATTCCAAATTTTAACTTCATTTTACTTCATTTTAAAGGTTTATAATTTGGGTCCCCATGATCTCCAGTCCCCATACCTAAATTTTCGTGGACTATTGGAGGATTACAATCATCCCACTTTTTAGTCAACATGGCTACGGCTTCACAATCAGTTATAGCATAGAATACATGTGGCGTGTTTTTTGGAGTATACACACAATCTCCCCGACTAAGATAAATAAATTCTTCCTTAGAATCAGGAGAATCTTTAGTTACTATTACTCCGCTTCCCGAAACAATTAATAAATACTCGTCAAATTCCGGATGGAAATGGTTTCCCCTTATTTTAGCCGCTTTTATGTATAGGTGGTTAAATTCTACAATCGGATCTTTAGGAATAAATGTAAAAATTCCCCCCCTCCCATCTTTGATGGTATTCAGATTGCAATCCGGGTTTAATTTTTCGATTTTCATTTTATTAATATATTATTTAGTATTTAAAACCCTATTTAAAGTTATTGTAGTTTTTTGGGTGATTCCTTCTTCGCTATTTCTGCACAAAGCCTTTAGGACAATTAAACTTAAAAACTAGTATTTCTTTTGCCCCTTATGAAAAAGGCATTAATCACAGGGATTACGGGTCAGGATGGATCTTATTTGGCAGAATTTCTTTTAGAAAAAGGATATGAAGTTTATGGGATGTACAGACGGAGCAGTGAGGATATTAGTGAAAGGCTCTTTGCGGGGATTATTGGAAAAATTCATCTTGTTGAGGCTGATTTGACAGATTCTTGTTCTCTTTTTAATATAATCAAGGAGATTAATCCTGATGAAATCTACAATCTTGGTGCTCAATCTTTTGTGTGGACGTCTTTTGATCAACCAGAAGTGACCACAGATGTTAATGCTCTTGGACCCTTAAGAATCTTATGGGCAATTAAACAAATTAATCCAAAGATAAAATTTTATCAGGCGTCATCAAGTGAACAGTTTGGAAATTCTAGAGAAAGTTCTCAAAAAGAAACGACTCGGTTTTCTCCGCGATCCCCCTATGGAATTTCAAAATTATATGCATTTGAAATTACAAAAAATTATAGGGAAAGTTATGGTATTTTCGCATGTAATGGAATATTGTTTAATCATGAATCCCCTAGGAGGGGTAAACAATTTGTTACAAGAAAAGTTACTGAGGCAGTGGCACGAATTCATTTAGGATTAAGTGATAAACTTGAGCTTGGCAATTGGTATGCTAAAAGGGATTGGGGGCACGCTAGAGATTATGTTGAGGCAATGTGGTTAATGTTGCAACAAGACAAGCCTGATGATTATGTTATAGCTACAGGAATTAATTATTCGGTGAAAGAACTTATAGAAGAAGCTTTCAGAGGGGTTGGGAGAGAGGTAGAATGGGAGGGAGAAGGATTAAACGAGGTTGGAAAAATTGATGGAAAAGTTGTTGTTAAAGTTAATCCGGAGTTCTATAGGCCTGCAGAGCTTGATGAGCTTCTAGGGGATTCTTCTAAAGCAAGAAAAGAATTGGGATGGTCTCCTAAGATTTCTTTTAAAGGATTAATTAAGGAAATGGTCGAATCAGATTTAAAGATATTGAAAAAAGAATATAATCTCTAACAGTAAATCTTAAGTTGTTTACAAGAGATATAGCCCCATTAGGGCGTATTTAAAATAAACACTTTAATAAAAAATTACGCATCCTCAATTAATGGAATCGCTTTATCCATAAAATCTTTTACGTAAGGATGTAACTTCTTTCTGATTAATTTATATCTCTTGGGAGTAATTATAGTTGGTTTTTCATGAAGATTATCGACACTCAACGAACCTCTCCCTTTTGCAAAATATACTAAATTTAGAGTATCTGTTCCCTTACCATGCCCGAAGGGGTCTGTTTTAAAAAGCGTTCTCGCATATCCCCATTCAGTCAAATGACTTAATTTTAAACCCGCTTCCCCCCATACTTTTTCCCTCAAGGAATCTTTAACCTCCATACCTCTTTTTATTCTGCCACCCAGTGGCCACCACATATCTTTAGCAGGAAAGTTAAGTCTTTTAACAAGTAAAATTCCCCCCCTATATTGTATAAAAACATCATGACACAAAATAATTAATTTTTCATGGGCTTTTTTATAGTCTGATAAATCCATTAACCGGGCTTTCAAGGCAGGAGTATTTACCTTCCCGTATTCGATAGCGTATTCTTTCATGAGTAGAAAAAGAAAACTTCTCTTATAATCTTTTCCGTTTCTAACTACTTTCGAGTCATGATAAAATTCTCCATCTGAGGTCTAGATATATCTTAAGAGGGTAAAATTTCCAATTGACTAGTTAACCTTAAATACCATTAGAAATTTTCTAGACTATGAATAAGATAAAGGTTGTTCTCCCTTTTATGACTACAATGAATTTTCACAAAAATTATGAGGGGGGTGATAAGTATATTTATTACTTTTCTAAGGAGTTGGCTAAACAGGGTATCGATGTTACAATTGTTACTACCCAATTAGAAAATAGAGAAATAAAGGAAAAATTTGAAAATGGGGTAAGATATGTCTTTTTGCCTCCGAGAGTTATTGGTAAAAGATTGTTTAAGCTTAATTCCCCCTATAGGCTTTTATTCTCCTATAACTTGAAAAAATATCTTGAAAAAACAGATTTTGATATTCTCCATAGTTTTGGGCCTCTGGCCTATTTTTATTTGCATAAATCTAGAAAGAAAAGGAAACCAGTTATAAGTCAGCCGTGGGGATTTGCGCCATTTTATCTCCCAGAATCTCTGAGCCAAAAAGGAATTAAAAAAGTTTTTTTAAAATATTTTATTCAGCATCCTTGGCTTTATTGTTCAAAAAAAGCAGATTTAATTGCTATAGAAGGAGATTTTGAATTACCATTAATAAGGGATTTGGGATTAGATAAAAATAAAACTTTCTCACTCCCTATAGGAATAGATTTAGAAGTTACTAAGAAATTTAAGAAAAATTATAGGGATATACGAAAGAAATTTAATTTTTCAAAAAAAGACTTAGTTCTTTTAGCAGTTAATCAAGTTTCTCCAGATAAGGGAGTTGACCTACTTATTAACTCATTTGCCTTATTGAAAAAGAAAATAAAGCATTCGAAGTTAATCGTGGTAGGGTCTGGTTCTCTTGAGGGGATGATGCAAAATTTAATTAAAAAACATAAGTTAGAAAATGATGTAGTCCATCTTAAGGGCATTCCGGAAAAAGAGCTTTATGATTGTTATTTTTCCAGTGATATCTTTGTTTGTGCCCAAACACAACAAAATGTATCTGTGAGTGTTCAAGAAGCTATGGCTTGTGGTTTACCTATTGTTAGTTTTGATCAGGTAGTCTTAGTCAAAAATGATAAAAACGGTATTGCAGTTAAAAATAAAAATTCGGATGGGCTCAAGGAAGGAATATTAAAGATTTATAGGGGGGATATGAGAAAATTGGGTGCAGGATCTTTAGATTTAATCAAAAATTATACTTGGGAAACAATTGCTAAAACAGCAATAACAAAATATAAAGAATTATTGAAACAATAATCACTTCTTTGAAACAACAATATAATGCTCAGCCCAACTAGGCATATAGTCTGCCCATTTTTCAAATAAAGTACCAAGTATTTTTTCACGTCCGCTTGAATAAATAATAAAATTTCCGCCAAATTTTGTCTTCGATAAATCAAATTTTGATTTTTTATATAATCTTTGAAGCCAAGGGAAGGTATAAACTTTATAGTGATGGTCTTCGATAGCATATCTTGGATTAAATCCAAATAACATTAAAATTCTATTTTTTAGGGAAGTTAGATTCGGAGTAGTAATAATTAATATTCCTCCTTTTTTTAAAACCCTATAACACTCATCTAGAAAATCAGCATCTTCGAATAAGTGTTCGATAGTTTCTCCAGAAACAACCACATCGAAAGAGTTGTCTTCAAGAGGTAATCGCTTATTAGCATCATGTACGCTTGCATCAACCCCCTTATCAATGGCCTTTTTTACAGCTTTTTTTGAAATCTCGAGTCCTTTAACTTGCCATCCTTTATTTTTTAAGCTTGCTAAAAATTCCCCAGAAGAACAACCAATTTCTAATATTTTTCCCTTAGGGAGTTTATTTAAAATAGAATTCATTTTTTTATAACGGATATCATCTAATAGAACGATGTTATCATCAAATGTTCTTCTTTGTCTTATAACATTTTTTTCCATTATTTAAACAGAGGACTATGCTTTTTAAAGATTTTTATGATTCTTTTTAAGATCATGGACTTGCAAACCTAACATAAAATAGTAAATCATATTAAAAAAAGCAAACTTTAATGCCACTTTTCCTTCCTTCCAAGCCCCTTCGCTCAAATAAATTTTAAAAAATGCCAATATTGCAAAAGGTATTGCTGAAAGTAGGGGGAAATTTTTTCTAATTTTAATTGTCAGGGGGAAGTCATCTCGATCATATTGAAATTGATCAAAATCTTTAAAATTTCCTAAAGTGTACTTTGCCTGATAGGGCCCATAAAAGTCTAATCCTTTCTTTTTGAAGTTCTTCCATATAGGAATATTTCCTCCCGAGGTTTTATGTTCCAATTTATAATCTGTATTAATAATTTTCCCATTTATTTTTGGGTCATCCCAGTGAGGGAATCCTAAAAATGAAATTTTGGCGATTTTATACAATGCCATTTTTGTGGGCCATTTTTTTGTGACTTCTTTTTTTCCATCCCAAAAAAGCCATAAAAAGGAATATGCATCAGCTTTTGGATTTTTAATTAATTCACGGATATTTTCCCTAAGTTCTTTTGACAAAACTTCATCGGCATCGATTTTTAAGACCCACTCATACTTTACTTTTTCAAATAGGAATTTAAGATGCATTGCAGCCATCTTTTTCCTAGGGCCAATAAAGACATTTTTTGTATACTCCTTGCAAATTTTTATAGTTTTATCGTCGCAAGACCCATCATGAATTATCAAAATTTCATCTACAACCTCTTTGATGCTTTCTAAGCATCTTCTTATAATTGGTTCTTCATTATGGACTACCAGAATTGCAGAAATTCCTTTTTTCATAGTCTGACAAAAGGTAAAACATTTATAAAGATTCCTAAATGAAATTTATAATGGGGAAAAATGCTTTTGAAAATGATTTGGAGTTAACTAGGAGATTTGGAAAGGAAAAAGTGGGGGGGGGAAATTTTGAAAGTTATCTTTCTGGGGAAGAAGAATATTTTAAAATTTTAGATCATATGATTGCGGTAATGATTCCTTGGAAAAAAAATTATCATCCTAATCAAATTAGAGAGCATTTAATTTTTAATTATCGAAGGTTTAAGAGTTATTTGAGGAAACTGGAGAAACAACCTGCATTAAAAAAAGGGACTGTTTTTTTCCTCCCAATTAGCGAAACAAATACTATGTTTTTTGAACCAATAATAAAAAAATTAATAACAAAGACAGGGGTAAAAGTTTTGAGGTTTGATTATTCCTTAAATGGTATAAAAAAAGAATTAATAAAAAGAAAACTTCCCTATGTGAATTTTGAAAAGTATTTAGATAAAACTTCTTTAAGGGGGGCAAGAGAAATAAGGAAAAGGTATCGTAAGGCTTTTGAAATCGCTAAAATAATTTTAAAAAGGAATAAGGAATATGAAGAATTAAAACCAGTGATTAAATATTATTTTGGTGTAAGAAATAGATTTTATGAAATTTTGGAGTTTATAGCCGGTTTGAAGAATTTTATTAGAATAGAAAAACCTTCAATGATTGTTGTACCTGATGAGACCATGGATATTGTTCGGGCAACTTCTTATATCTGTAAAAAAATGAAGATTCCTTGTATTTCTATGCAATCAGGAAATATGATTAATGAATCCCCTGAATCAGGTGAAACTTTTGCAATTAAAAAAACGGTTTTTGGTCCTTTTGCAAGGAAGAAAACTATTGAAAGGGGAATGTCTTCTAAAAAAATTGTTGTTACGGGTTCTCCGTTATACGATGTTATTTTTAAGAAAAAAATGTCTAAGAAAAAAATAAATGATAAGAAAAAAAAGTTAGGATTAATAGGTAAAACGGTAGTCCTTTTTGCATCTACAACAAATTTAGATATCGCAAAAAAACGATTAAATATTTTATTTAAAATAGCCAACAAGAATCCTAATTTAAAAGTTATTGTTAAACAACATCCAGGAGAATATCAAGATAAAAGATATGAAAAGTTTTATAGGGCTCTTGCAAAAAAATATAAGATAAATATTATAGTGAGTAAGGAAGACATGTGGAAGATGTTGAGTCTTTCAGATATTTATATTACAGATATTTCTACAACTATCTTAGAGGCCCTTATCCTAAGGAAAGCGATTATTTTAACAAATTTTGAAAAATTTTACGATTATGAACCTTATCCTGAAAAGAAAGGTGTTATTTGGCATGCCTATAATTTCAAGGATGTTGATATGGCAATTAAACATATCTTACATAGAAAGCCGGGGGAAGAAGAAGAGGCTTTTAGAAAAAAATTGATTGAAGATAATCTCTATAAGGTTGACGGAAAATCTACAGAGAGGGTTTGTAAACTTATAGAAAAGTTAAAATTAAAGAATTAGTGTTGCTTTACAATGGACTCAATGGTTTTTCGTGTTTCTCCAGGAGTTTGTGGAAATTTTTCTAATACCTTTGATAAATTAAATTGATCAAATCTCTCTTTCCAGTAATCATCTAGATTCTCATTAGTTTTCTGAATATATCTTTCAGCTTCTAAGGTATTCCCGGACAATTGGTAAGCAAGAGAGAGAAAAAATGGGAAGTCCGCATTTAAGGGATAACTTTTTTGAAGAACAGACATCCAGCTTGCGAGTTTTTTAGGATTTCCTCCTGGTTGAAGATGTTTGTTTTTGATAAAATTTTTTTCCATATTTAGAGTAAACCAAATTTGCTTTAATTGTTCTCCTGAAGGAATTTGTTCAGGACTTATGTTAAAGATATCATAACCTTCTAGAACTTTCTCCTTAGATTTTATAGCCATCTGGCGATCCGCTTTTGAAGGAATGAAGTTTTTACTAGAGTCCTCTTCCCTTTTCTCGGTCCCAAGGGGGATATAGGTAGAGTACGAGCACCAATCTGAATTCAATTCCTTCGAGAAGTCAAAAGTATTCATTATTTGTCCGAAGGTTTCTTTAGGGAATCCGAATATATAATTGAAGGAGATAAATAATTCAGGAAATTTTTCTGCTCGTTTTGCAAATTTTCTGAAAGAATCCAAAGTCCCGGGTTTTCTTATCTGTTTTAGAATTTCGGGATTTCCAGATTCTACTCCAATCTTAAATCCCACACAACCAGATTCTCTCATTTTTCCAAGGATATTTTCTTTCAGATCATAAGCGATTAGTCCATTTTGTGCAGACCAAGACAAGTCTCGTTTAGATAATCCATTTAGTAAATCTTCTAATCTTTCCTTATCTTTAGTTAAATCATCATCTAAAAATTCAATATGTCTTATTCCCCGACTGTAGAGATAGTCTATTTCTTCTAAGACTTCCTTAACTTCCCGTCCCCTAACGCCTTTTCCAATATAATCTCTAACCGTGCAGAAGCTACAGTTTCCCCTACATCCTCGATTGAAAACAATTGGTGCAGAAAGAACATCTTCCCCTGCCATTCTTGAAAATGGTCCGAAGGTCCCAATACTAGAATAGTCTTCTATGGGCATTTTTTTATGTTGATTTATTAAATTTCCTTTAAGAATTACTACATCTCTTGGACCTTCCGTCCTCTCAATTTCTTCTCCCGATTTGAATTGGATTCCAGAAACTTCCCTTGAGTTTCCAGTTTGATAGAGTTGGTTGAATATATAATTTAACTTATTTTCCCCCTCCCTTTCACAAACAAAGTCACATAATCTCTCGTTTAATAGATTTTGAGCCTCATATGTCGCATTTTGACCTCCCACGATGATAATTGGATCTATATCGCTGGACCTTATTGCTTTTAATACTTCTAAGAAATTTGAATGAGCCATAGTAAAGGTGTTTGCTACCCCTACAACTGAGGGTTGATAGGATTCTAGCAGCCCCTCCATGATGTCTAGCCATTGAGAAATGTCATAACCGGGGTTTTCATGAACTTTTTTCAGAAGTTCATAATTCATATCAAGGATTCTTGTTTCAATGCCATTGCCTTCAATTGTATCTGCAAGACATTGTAGTCCTGTTGGAAGATATGCTTGATAACCTCTACTTAATGCAATCTTACTGTTGAATAATACTTGTCCATTTCTTGAAGGGTCTGGAACTAGATTAGTCTGGGGAACCTTAATAAGGAGTGTCTTTCCATTTAAGTCGTGTTTTTCTCTGAGGCCCTTACAGTATTTGGAGATATTGCTTTCTGTCATAATTTATGTCTTTTTTGCCCACTTATAAGTTTTATCGTTGTAAATTTAGAAAGGTATAAAAGTCATCGAGGCAAAGAATTTTTATGGAAAGGGCAATTTTTCTTGATAGGGATGGGATTATTAACAAAAATGCGGCAGAGCAGGAGTATATCACTTCATGGAGAGAATTTGAATTTTTGCCTAATGTTTTAGAATGTTTGGCTAGAGCTGCTAGAATGAATTATAAAATCTTTGTAATCACCAATCAAAGGGGAATTGCCCGAGGGAAAATGTCTGAAGAAGACGTTGAGGAAATTCATTCTAATATGATAAATCAAATTAATGATGCTGGTGGCAGAATAGACAAGATTTATGTTTGTCCGCATGGATATGGGGTGTGTGATTGTCGAAAACCCCTCCCCGGAATGCTCGATATGGCTAAACAAGAGTTTAATATTTCTCTGGAGGCTAGCTGGGTAATCGGAGATGCTATATCCGACATCGAGATGGGTAAATCTCGAAAATATAAAACGATATGTGTTGGGAAGGGTGCAGGTATTGCGGATTATAATGTTAAGTCTTTAAGAGAGGCTATTGAAATTATTATTTCTGATTCTTAAAAAACTCTTCTGCTTCTGCAAGGTTCTCTAGATTTCCTATGTCAAAAAGATATCCTTTGTGTTCTATGCAGAAAACTTTTCCCTCTTCGGCTAAATTAGGTAAAATATCTTTTCCAAAATCACTAAACCCTTGGGGGATCTTTTTTAAAATAGAAGGTTCTAAAATATAAACCCCTGAATTAATTAATCCCCTAGGAATTTCTCTTTCTGGTTTCTCTATAAAACTAATTACCTTGTTATTTTTTGCAATCACAACCCCCTTCCCCTTTTGGCTTCTTAATTTGTCTAAAATAATGGTTGCTTCAGCATTATTTTTTTTATGAATTAACAATGCTTCTTTTAGATTAATGTTAGAAATAGCATCTCCATAAATAACTATAAATGTCTCGGTCAATTCATTTTTAAAATTATTAAGGGCTCCAGAGGTTCCTAAAATTTTTGGCTCATAAGAGTATTTGATCTGTACGCCAAACATTGAACCATCTCCAAAATATTCTTTTATTCTTTCTGGCAAATAGTGTGTATTAATTAAAAATTCATTTATCCCTTGTTCTTTTAGATTTTCAATATTGTATTGAAGACAAGGTTTATTGTTCACAGGAACTAGAACTTTCGGAAGGTTATTGGTGAGAGGTCTTAGACGCTCTCCGAATCCTGCTGAAAGTAATACTGCCTTCATGAAATTATTGCACCAATTAACTTTAAAAAGATTGTCTATAGGTTAATATTATGATAATTAGCAAGACTCCACTAAGAATAAGTTTTTTTGGGGGGGGAACAGATATCCCTGCGTTTTCGGATAAGGAATTCGGATGTGTTTTGAGTACTTCAATTGACAAATATATTTATTTGGTGATGCATAAGGCTTTTGGGGAGAATAATGTACTTGCCTATTCTAAAAGGGAGGACGTAAAAGACGTGGAGGACATAAAACATACTAGAATTAGGGAAATTATGAAAAAAACGGGAGTTACCAGCCAGATAGAGATTCATTCTCTTGCGGAAGTTCCTGCTGGAACTGGTTTGGGGTCTAGTAGCTCATTTAGTGTGGGACTTCTTAATCTATTATATAACTCTAAGGGAGAGTATGTTTCAAAAGATGTGTTGGCTAGAGAGGCGTGTGAAATAGAAATTGGTGTGCTGAAAGAGCCAATTGGAAAACAGGACCAATATGCTGCAGCAATGGGGGGAGTGAATTTCATCAAGTTTAACCCGGATGGTTCTGTTGAAGTTGAACCCATAAGAGCTAGAGAAGATACTTTGAAAAAGATTAATGACCGGCTGGTTATATTTTATCTTGATAAGACGAGGGATGCTTCAGAAATTTTGCATGAACAAGGTTCTAATCTCCAGGGAGATAATGAGAAGAGGGGAATATTAGGAGAGATGAAAAAAATTACTATCCAAATGAAAGATGATTTGAATAATGATAATATTGAAAATTTTGGGAAAATGTTGCATCAAAGTTGGATTCTTAAAAAGAAGTTGGCTAGTAGGATTTCTGATTCAGAAATTGATAGTATCTATGAAAGAGGATTAAAGGCCGGAGCTACAGGGGGGAAAGTTCTTGGTGCCGGGGGCGGGGGATTTATTTTATTTTATTGTGAACCTGATAAGCAAGATTTATTAAAAGAAGAACTGAAAGAGCTAAGAAAATTTGATGTTCAATTTGAAAAAGAGGGGACCAAGATAATATACTCTCAGTAGGGAAATTTATTTAAACTGTTTATATCCTTAAATATTATGGAAAATGATTTAATAAAAAAGTATTTTGAGGAAGTAAAAAATTCTTTTGAGGGGATGGATATTGAAAGGATTAAAATTCTTGCAGATAAAATAAAAGAAGTAAAGGCTAGGGAGGATACGGTTTTTATTATTGGAAATGGGGGTAGTGCTTCAACTGCATCCCATATGGCATGTGACTTAATGAAAAATAGTATAGAGGATTATAATTCTTCAGAAGATAGATTGAGGGCAATTTCATTAACTGATAATCTTGCGACAATTTCTGCTTATGGCAATGATCTTTCTTATGATGAAATTTTTTCTCAGCAATTAAAGAGTCTTATGAATGATAAGGACTTATTGATAGTAATCAGTGGATCGGGAAATTCAAAAAATATTGTGAAGGCTGTTGAAATATCTAAGCAAATAGGGGCTTATGTTTTTGGCTTACTTGGATCTAATGGAGGAATTGTTGCCCCCCTATGCGATGATTCTATTATTGTTCCCTCTAAAAATTATGGTGTCATTGAAGATTTACATATGATGATTGGGCATCTACTGGCTGCTGAATTGAAAGGTGAAAACAATTTGATTTCTTAGAAAATTTTAAATTCTTATTTATCTATGAGATTTCTAAGTTCTTCCAAGTCTATTCCTTTTATTAGAAAAATTATAAGAAGATAAAGTATTCCTGCACTCAAAATCATAAATACTCCCATTAGAATATTTAAAGAAAATAACTTTGTAAATAAGAAAAGATATCCTAACATAATTAGGCTTGCGATTAATGGTTTTATTACAGAGGATATGTTTGGAGAGATACCTAGTCTTCTCTTTGAAAGTACTACTAAAGTAACTAAACCTCCAAAACGGGTGATAAAAGTTGCAAGCGCAGCACCTACGAGCCCGAGGGCTAAATCTATTTTTATCAAATAGGTTATGAAGATTATGTTTAATATTATGTTTGCGATAGAAGTGGTTATATTTATGTACGCGGGAACATGGGGCTTTTCCTTTGCGTCAAAGAGGAGTTTATAGAATCCGGAGAAAATACTTTCTAAGATAAGGAGACTCAGTAATGTAGAGGTAATTGCTAAGGCGAACTCGTACTGGGGAGGAACATAACTTACCCCGTAAAGTATTTTTAACATTGGAAGGATTACGAAAGCTAATCCTATTGATACGGGGAAAGTTACTAAAGCAATATAATGAAAAGATTTTTTGAAAGCATTTTTGAGCCTATTTCCTTCGAGTTGTATAAAAATTGGAAAAAATACTGCACTAATCCCAATTATCCCCATTACTCCGCTGACCACAGTCATAATTGCTGCGTAGAATCCAATAAATTCTGCTTCAAGGTAAAACCCTAAAACTATTTTATCTATGTTGGTGAATATAAGAATCCCTAGTGCACTTAGAGCAATGATACTTGAAAATTTAAGCATACGTCTTCTTTCAACAGGTTCTGTTTTTCCACTAACCAGGAAAGGATATTTCTTAACTAGAACTCCTGCTGCAAAGATTATTGCTACAACAGCGGATAATACCATAAAAAGGAAAATTGATTGAACATTGGAGGGGAGTTTTAGAAGGAAAAAGAAGAACATAATTAATCCTATTCGCGATAATTGAAAAATTAATTCAGACATCGCAGAATATTTTAGTTTTTGAACGGATAAAAAAATCGGGTTGATAATACCATAAAGCGAGTTAACAAGGAGATAAAAGCTCCCGATTTTTAGTGGAATTATTAAATCGGGTTTTTTAAATAATGTAGCAATAATGCCTGCGCTAAGAAACAAGCCTGCGGAGAAGATAATCGCTATTGCGAACTTTAGTTTAAGTAAAAACCAAAATCTTGATCTTGCCTGTTTTTTCTTTTTATGTCCAATACTTTCGGCGAGAAATAAAATTATTGATCCCCCGAATCCCATATCTGAAATGGTTATTAAAATAATTATAATTGTTAGGGCAAGAGAGTAGATACCGAACATTTTTGGAAAAAGAATTCGTGCAACAATAATTGTAAATATTAATGAACCAATCTTAGAAACCATCCCAGAAAATCCCTGAAATAAAATATTTTCTATAATTTTTGTGGCGGTCTTTTTATTTTTTGGTTTATTCATAACTCTCTTAACCCTTTCTTGTTTTTATTCCTTTTCATAACATAAACCGGAAAAATTTTGTTATATAATGGTTCTCCTCTTAAATAAAGGTCTATTAAATCTGCCACCATATGGACTCCGACCCCGATTAAAACCCAAAGGAAAAATTGATAGAGAAAAGAAAGTGCTACAAGAATCATCCAAAATAATAATCCATGACAAATAAAAACTCCTCTTTTGAATTTTTCTCTTTCTTTTAAAGGTAATTTAAACCAAGCGGGAATTGATGTTAGATACCACTTTATTCCGTGAAGGGGATTCCAGTCTTTCATCTCCAAAGCATACCAAAAATAATGGTCTCCGTCAATCATCCAAGAAGATAGAAAGATTATCAAACCTGCGAATATCGAGAAATCAAAAAAGTAAACAAGGATATAGGAGACTACAAATCCAAATAGGAAATGCCATTTGAATTCCACTTTAGTCTATCTCACGATTAGAAATTGTTAATTTTTTATTTGTCAACATCTAATCGTTCGCCTCCAACTGTCGTGCAATGTCTGCGAAAGCTGGTCGCGAGATTAAAACACCGGTTGTAATACCAATAATCGTTGTTATCGCGAAACCTGTTAGAAGTCCTCCTGAAGCCGCCCCGATGCCCATGAATCCAAGTACTCCTGTTAATGGAAGAAGTGCAACAGTTGTTGTTGCGAAGGCAGTAGCGATGATAAACAATGCCTTTTTGATTCTTTGTGCAATAGATTCTCTTTTATCTCGCGATTCATCTAAGATAATTAACTGTGAATCTATACCTGTACCTATTGCGGCTATGATCCCGGCGATGGAAGGCAAATCTAGATTCCATCCAATTAGTGCAGCAACACCTAAGATAATTAGAACTTCTGAAAGAGAAACAGTAACTAACGCAAAAGAAACTTTAATCTTTCGGTATCTTATGAAAACCAAAAGGGAAACTGCGATAATCGCGAACAATCCTGCAATTAAAATTTGTTTAGTGAAAGTTTCCCCTAACGTCGGAGATATTTTGTCGATTTTTACTATTTCTAACTTGAATGGCAGAGATCCTGTTATTAGGATGGTCTGAAGTTTTTTCATTTCTGCTTCTGCGTCGTCAAGTGCTTCTTTTCTTGAAGGCCCGCTACCTGAACCAGAAATTAAAATCTGTGTTGCGATATTTCCTTTTAGGTCTGCGCCGATGTTTAGGGAAGAGGTTAAAATTCCGTCAATATAGAAATCTAACTGTTTGCTTAGATAAGATCCATTGATAGATAAATTGTCGGTGATGTCTGCGTGTCTTTGTGCTGCATCTCCGCTTAACGAGATTACAAATTGGAAGTTACAATATTCTCCGGAGCCATCACTTGAAGGATTACATTCAGAGATATATGCATCTCTTCCAGTTCTTCCAACATGAGTAATGTCCTTCTCCCCCCCAATAAAGACTGTGTCGTTTCCGATCTTTGCTTCGAATTTTCCTTGCTCTTCGATTAATTTTTCTAAATCCTTCGGAGAAGATCCGGCTATTTCTATTCTCATGAGATTATCTCCTCGGGAATCTACTATCTTGAAGAATTTTACATCGGATAATCCGTAGACGTTTAGTCTCTGTTCGGAAACTGCAATAAGATCATTTAGCTGAGCGCTTGTCAATGGAACATCTGCTTTTACAAATGCTCTTGCCCCCCCTCGAAGATCAAGGCCTGTTTTTATCCTCGTCGAAGGAATTTCTTCTACAGAAATATCTTTAATTATTTCTCGTGTAAAAAGGTTGATGATCTCAATGTCTTTTGTTTTTATAGTCAGTTTCTGTGTTTCATTTTCTTCTAAGTATGCCATCGGTTCCATGGCATTTGAGTAATCTTCTAAGGAATTAATTATTTGTCCATTTATTTCCTGGATGACCATCCCGGTACGGAGCCCATTGTTGAATATTGACGAATTTGTTTCTACTGCGGAAACCGTAACCCCCTTCTCGAAAATCATTGGGGGAATTGAAAATATCGAGATGAGAGATAGTGCCACTGCAGCGAAAAGTATCCACATTCTAAAAGTTATTTTCATTGTTTTGTCTCCTCCTCGCAATTTGCATTCGTGTATTTTATTTTTTTGTTTTCCATTTTATTTTGTCGAAAGCGAATCGCTCGCATACCACTTAATTATTGATGCGTTGGTGACCCATGTGTTGAAAAGATCAAAGCCTAGACCTATTAGTAATATGACAAATATTTGGTTTAGAACTGAGCCAAATGGATAGACGACGATTAGTGCTGCGGTGATTGCGATGATAGAAGTTAAGGTCATTGTTGTTCCAGTCTTGAAAGCTCCGAATAATTCTTGGTTTATTCCCCCGTGTTTTCTGTTAAGGATTCTAGAAGTTAGAAGGATATCTGTGTCTACCGAATAACCGATAAGCATAAGGAACGCGACGATTCCAGCGGTTGAAAGTTTGATTCCGAGAAGATTGACGACTGCAAGAGTCATCACGATGTCGGCGAAAGCAGAAAGCATAACTGCAAATGAGGGGACTGAGTTTTTGATATAGATTCTGATTAAAATGGCTGCGAATGCTAAAAAGATAATTCCTGCGAGGACCGGGTTGATTGTTAAGAAAAAGTTACCCATAAAGAATCCTAATAATACATTAAAGATTATTGTCCATGTTTTTACTTTCTTACCTTTTGCAAAGATGAGGAAAACGACTGCCGCCATCCAGAAGAAAGCTAAAAGGACTGCGATAATAAGTTGTTTGTAAAAGTCTGCTGAGAGTGCTGCGCTTGTAGATTCTTCTGAAGAATTTTCTGATGTGAGTTCTTCTCCTAAAAATTCTTCTAATGCGACTTTAAGTGCTTCTGTTTGTTCTTCTCCAATTGTAATTACAAGCTGTAATTGGTTTCCGGCATTATTGGAAATTGTTTGAACATTAAAATCGGTTAAGGTCTTTGATAACGCGGATTCTACGTCTACGGAGGAAATGTCTGTGAAAATTGAGATTGTGGTTCCGCCAGTCAATGAAACGTCTTTGTTAATGATGTCTCCAGTCTGTATATAGAATATCCCTATATATATTAGGGATAAAGCCAGGAGAACTGCTGGAATGATTAGAAGTTTCTTGTAATTCTCGTTGTACCACGGTTCGAAATTCATATTATAGTTAGAGAAATTGGTATTTTAAAGTTAATTGTTATTAGATAGAGGGTTTACAAACTTTAATAAAGGTTGTTAACCTTATTTTTTTATGCCTTATAAAGATCCTGAAAAGAAAAGAGAATGTAGGAGGAAATGGTATGCAAAGAATAAATCTTCTGAAAAGGCTCATGTTCAAAGGAGGAAGGGGAAGATTAAATTATGGTTTAAAAAATATAAGGCTTTCCTTAAATGTTCTAAGTGTGAGGAAAACCACCCAGCAACTATAGATTTCCATCATAAAATTGGCAAGAAAGAAAATAATATCTCAAAAATGGTGGCAGATGGATATTCTATAGACCGAATAAAAATAGAATTAGAAAAATGTAATGTGCTTTGTGCAAATTGTCATAGAAAAGAACATTTCAAAAACAATAAACTTTAAAACCTTAAATTAGGTGATTAAATCATGCGTGGGTAGTTTAGTTACGCGATTTTTAATCGCTTCAAAAACAACCTTCCCATAATGCGTGGGTAGTTTAGTGGTAGAATATTTGGCTTCCAAAATTTTACTGAAGAAACCAAATGACCGGGGTTCGAGTCCCCGCTCGCGCATTTTCCCTTTCCTTGCGGGATCTCTAAAGAATTTTCGTACAATTAGTCTTCAGGTCTTCGTGAGATAATAAATTGTCAAAGACCTAAAAACTCCCACAGTATTCCCTATTTTCTCTAGATGATTAAACTTAAAAATGGGTTTCTAGTGATTAATTTGTGAGGGAATGCCTCCGCTACTCGCGATTTGCATTTGCTTAAGATATAGAATTTGGTTCGCAAAAGCGAATCACTCGGTCAAACTGTTTGACCAAAAGTACGAGGGAATGCCGGAGCGGTCAAACGGGCCAGACTCAAGATCTGGTAGCTTATGCTTACGGGGGTTCGAATCCTCCTTCCCTCATAATGAGATTCGAACCCAAGGGTTCGCGCCGATTCTCGGCACAAGGACCTCTTCGAGGATCCTCCTTCCCTCATAATGAGATTCGAACCCAAGGGTTCGCGCCGATTCTCGGCACAAGGACCTCTTCGAGGATCCTCCTTCCCTCATTATTCTGCCCGAGTAGCTCAGTTTGGATTAGAGCGATGCCCTCCTAAGGCATAGGTCGCAGGTTCAAGTCCTGTCTCGGGCGTTTATTGAACCTGGCAGGTTCACCCGGTAGGTAGCTCTGGTGAGCTCGTCCATTTGACATCCCTCTGGTGAGCGAAGTCCTGTTCCGGGCGTTTTTCTTGAATCGTTAAGTTTATAAAATGAAAAATTGACTAGAATATTAGACGGCCATAATAACTTGGTTACACCTGATCCCGTTCCGAACTCAGAAGTTAAGCTTGTTATGTTCGTGTCTGTACTGTCTTTGATGGGAACACACGGAGCTGTCTATTTATTTTTTAAGAATTACTTTACTCGATTAGAACTTCTTGAACTTGTTGATTAATTCTAGTGTGTCTGTCTGGCCTAGAATTTGCGCTCTGCAACAGTATCGCTTGATACCTAATTCGTCGAGAGCCTTTTTGTTTGATTTTCCAGCTTCCACTAGCGCTTTGTATTTCGGATACAGGTGTGCGATTGGCTTCCCGCAAGAAAAGCACCTAATAGGTATTATAATTTTGTTCTCCTTGTGATTTTTGATCTTTTATTGTATATCTTGGTGGATACCCTTTTTGTATTATAAGATCAAAATCTTTTAGTATCCTTAGACTTAAGTAGATTTTGCTCTTTTTTAAATCTTCCGCAATTTGTTTATGACTAAATTTATATAGGATATTCTTCTTAAGACGGTATGAAAAAGGGTGAACAGAAAGAGGTTATCAGATTGAGAAATGTTTCTAAGCATTATCCAATGGGAGATTCGATAGTTAAGGCGCTTAACCATGTAGAGTTAAAAGTTTTTCAAGGAGAATTTATTGCAATCATGGGGCCTAGTGGTTCGGGGAAATGTCTTGTTGGGGAGACGGAGGTAGTTGGGAAAGATGGAGTTCCCTATAGGATCGAAAATTTTGATGGGAGGGGTGTATTTTCTTGCGACTTTAATAACGGAAAGATTGTTTCGAGTGACGTTGTTGATTTTCACAATAGAGATGAATCTAAATTAATTGAAATAAAAACAACTGGTGGCAGGAAGATTAGTGCGACAGAAGATCATCCTTTTTTTAGTATTAATGAAGGGGGTGTTTGTGAGATTTTCGCGAGTAACTTGGGTAAGGGGAATTTTATTGCTTGTCCTAGAAAAATAAAAATTAGGGGAAAGTGTCAAAATTTAAATTCGTTTGAAAAATTAAGTAAAGATAAATCACTAATAATTTATGATTCGGTAAATTTAGTTAGAAATGTTTTTGAAAATATTGGAGTATCTAAGGCAACGGTTTGTAAAAAATTTGGGATAGCCCCTGGAACTTATGACTGTTGGAAAACAAAAAACAATATTCCGCTTAATTTATTTAGTAAGATATTAAATTTGTATGGTAAAAATATTAAAGATTATAATAATTTGTTGTTGACTGGTATGTGTTCTCGGAAAAAAGTTTGTATCCCGATGGTGACTAGTCCTAAACTAATGGAATTATATGGTTATTTAACTGGAGATGGTAATCTTGATAGAGATGGATTAAAGTTTACTAATTTTGATAAAGGGTTGGTGGGTAGATTTATTGGTTTGTCTAGGGATGTTTTTAAAACTGAACCGTGTGTTAGGCATGGAAGAACTGATATGAACTCGCGAGTTTTGGTTTCTTTTTTTAATAAGGTCTTTGGATTTTCAAAAATTAAAAAATCTAGGAATATTAGATTGCCTGATTTTGTTTTTAGATGTAGCGAAAAGGAGATTGCCGGATTTATTAGGGGGTTGTTTGACTGTGATTCTCATATTTATTTAAACAGGAAAGAAATTGTACTTACTCTTGCAAGTGAAAATTTAATTAAACAGGTTTGGAATTTGCTTTTGAGATTTGGTATTGTCGGGCGATATTCTGAAAAAGAGAAATATGCTGCGAATACTAAATTGAAGATTCGAAGGAAATATTATTCGTTGTCAATTTCTGGATATGAAAATTTGAAATTGTATAATGAGTTTATTGGGTTTAATTGTTTAAAGAAAAGTAGGCGACTAAAGGACCATCTGAAAAATAAGGGTAATACTAATGTTGATGTGATTCCTTGTGGCGATTTAATTAGAAAAATACGTAGGGATTCTGGTATTAATTTTAATAGAGCTATTCATAAATTTTTGTGGCCCTATGAGACGAAAAAGATTAATCCATCTATTCGCCAATTGGAGAAAATTATTAAGGTGTTTAAAAAGGGAGGGGTTCGAGAGGAGGAGTTGAAAGAATTAAAGAAGTTGGTAAAGGCTGAGATATTCTGGGATAAGATACTTTCAATAAAAAAAATAAGAAAGAAAGTTAAGGTTTATGACTTGACGGTTCCGGAAACTAATAATTTTATTGCTAATAATTTTATTGTTCATAATTCAACTGCGATGAATTTAGTAGGGAGTCTTGATGTGCCGACACATGGAACAATTTATCTAGATGGTGGGGATATTGCAGAATTGAGTGAATCTGATTTAGCCCAAGTCCGTGGGAAGAAGATAGGATTTATTTTTCAGTCTTTTAATTTGATTAATAATTTGACGGTGAAAGAAAATGTCATGTTGCCGATGATGTTTCAGGGGACGAGTTTTGAGGAGAGAAGTGATAAGGCTGAAGATTTGTTGAGGTTGGTTGAGTTGCATGATAGGATGGACCATTATCCAGGGGAGATTTCTGGAGGACAGATGCAGAGGGTTGCGATTGCTCGGAGTTTAGCGAATGACCCAGAAGTTGTGTTGGCTGATGAGCCAACTGGAAATTTGGATACGAAGACTGGTGCGATTGTTATGGATTTTTTGAAGAAGTTAAATAAACAAGGGAAGACAGTGATTATGGTTACTCATGATCCAGACCTAGCTAAGGAGTATGCTGATGTTATTTATTGGTTGAAGGATGGGGAATTGGAGAAGGTTACGAAAAGGTCTGGGAAAAGTTTTATTGATGTTACTAAGAGGAAGAAGAAAGAAGCTTCTGCCGAAGCTTCACACACTCATTTGTCTAATAGAAAGAAAATGAGTAAAGAAGTTAAATCCGATGGTCGTCGCGCCACCGGGCATACCCCCCACTCGCGGAGTAAGGGGGTATAATGAAGCTTGATTACTTAATCTTAGCTTTAAAAAATTTGAAGCATCGGGGAATTCGTTCTTGGTTGACTTTGCTTGGAATTTTTATTGGTGTTACTGCAGTTGTTGCGTTGATAGGTTTGGGAACGGGATTGCAGATGGCGGTTAGTGCTCAGTTTGGAGTTAGTTCGACAGAAATACTTACAGTTCAGGCAGGAGGTCTTAATGCTTTTGGAGCTCCGGGAAGTGGGGCCGTTAATAAATTGACAACAGAGGACGTAGAGGCCATTGAAAGATTGTCTTCGGTTAAGGTGGCAATTCCGAGGATGATTACTACAGGGAAAATGGAATATAATGATATTGTAAGTTTTAGAATGGCTGCCTCAGTCCCGGATGGGATAAAGAGAAAAATTGCTTATGAGGTCTTGGACTCGAAGGCAGAGGTTGGAAGGATGCTTAAGGATGGAGATACTAATAAGGTAATATTAGGATATAATTTTTGGAAAGATGATGCAGTTTTTGGAGAGAGGATTGTTCCGGGAAAAACTATTTTGATCCAGGACGAGAAATTTATTGTGGTTGGTATCTTGGAGAAAACGGGGAGTATCATATTTGATAACGTGGTGATGATGAATGAAGGACCTTTGAGAGATTTAATGGATTATGGGGATGATGTTGATGTTATCGCAGTCCAGGTCAAGAGTGAAGAAGATATGGACCGGGCAAAGGAAGATATTGAAAAATTGTTGCGGGAACGAAGGAATGTTGATGTCGGTGAAGAAGATTTTGAGGTTTCTACCCCTGAGGCTATGATGGAAACAGTGGGAAATATTCTTGGTGGCGTCCAGGCGTTTATAATAATTATCGCTTCTATTTCGATTTTGGTGGGGGCACTAGGGATTGTTAATACTATGACTACATCAGTTTTAGAACGAAGAAAAGAGATTGGGATTATGAAGGCTATTGGAGCGACGAACTTTCAGATCTTTTTGCAATTCTTTTTTGAGTCAGGACTATTAGGTTTTGTGGGGGGATTGGTGGGGATTATTTTTGGGACTCTTATTAGTGTTGTAGGTGTTGTAGGAATTAATAGTTTTATTGGGTCGGAACTTGCTCCGACAATTGATCTCGTACTAATCAGCGGGGCATTGATTGGTAGTTTCATTGTAGGTGCGGTTGCAGGAATTGTACCCGCAATGAATGCCGCTAAACAAAATCCGGTGGAGGCGTTGAGGGGATAAAGATGATAAATAAAAAGGAGAACATTAGATTACGCAAGGACAACCCGGTAGGTAATCTGGTGATTGAAGTCCTTGCGGACCCCCCAGTAGGTGGTCTGGTGATTAAAAAATCAGGAGATTTTTGCTTATGATAAGTAAAGAGAGTGTAAAGTATTCATTGAATAATCTTAAGAAAAGTAAAGCTAGAAGCATCCTTACAATTTTGTCTATCTTTGTGGGGATTATGACTATTTTTATTTTTGTTAGTTTTGGCTGGGGGCTTTATGATTATATTGATGAATTTACTTCTTCGTCTTCAGCAGATAAGTTGATGATTATGCCAAAGGGGGGTATGGGGGTTCCGGGACTGGATACTACCTTTCCACTTTTGGATGGTGATGTGCAGGTGATTAAGAACACGCCAGGAGTTTATGAGGCAACGGGAGTGTATATGAGTGTAGGAGAAGTCGTGCAGGATGATGCAAAAAAATATGTGTTTGTGGCAAGTTATGATCCGGATTTGCCGATGATAATGGAGCTTTCAGATATTGAAGTAATTGAGGGACGAGCCCTTCGAGCTAGTGATTCTGGGAAAGTCACCTTAGGTTATAATTATTTGGTTAAGAATCGTATTTTTTCGAAAGTTTATTCTCTGAATAGTAAGATTAATGTGCAGGGGCAAGACCTTAGAATTGTGGGATTCTATGAATCTGTTGGAAATCCTCAAGACGATTCTAATATTTATATTGCAAATGATTATATGTCTGAGCTTTATCCAGAGAAGAATCTTTCTTATGGTATGATTATTGCACGGGCAGATAAGGAAAATATTGATGAGACTGTTGAGAGGGTTGAGAAAAAATTGCGAGACTCTAGGGGTCTGGATGCGGGAAAGGAAGACTTCACTGTTGATTCTTATGCTAGCTTGTTGGATTCTTATATGATTGTCTTGGATATTATAATTGGTTTTATCCTTTTGATTGCGTTTATTTCGATTGTTGTTTCCGCGGTTAATACTGCGAATACAATGATTACTTCTGTGCTGGAGAGATTTAAAGAAATCGGGGTTTTGAAATCTATTGGTGCTAGGAATAGTGAAATCTTTAAGATATTTTTATTTGAATCGGGATTCCTTGGGTTTGTCGCGGGGGTGATTGGGGTTTTGGCTGGTTTGGGAGCAACAACCTTGGCGGCAGGTATTTTAGATAATCTTGGATACGGGTTCCTTAGTCCCCATTACTCGTGGACTTTATTTGCAGGACTAATTTTATTTGCGACATTAACCGGGGCGATTTCGGGAATGATCCCAGCATGGAGAGCAAGTAAGATTAATGCAGTTGATGCATTACGTTACGAGTAATAACTAAAATATTTTTTAGAATTAATGTCTCTTTTTCTTTTTGGTGAATTTCCTAATTATCCACCATCCGATTAAAATAACTGCAACTATGCCAAAGATGTAAGTCCATTTAGAAGTTGTTTTTTGGTCGGCGATTCTTTCAGTGAAATACGTCGAATCGAAGGATATTGTTTTTATAACTGACCTTCGAACATTGATGGTATCTGAATAAGTCAGTTCTATTGTTAAATCTCCGTCCCTCATAGTTGCTTCGAAGTCTGCCGTAGTGTATTCATTTGAATCTAAATCTCCAACGACAATTCGGTTGGCTCCTTTAACAATTATATTTGTTTGTTGAGGGATTGAAATTGTTAATGCTTCTACATCAGACTCTTTAATGTTCAAGACCTCTAAGGTCAGTTCACGGGTTTTGAAATCATAGTCCTTAACATAAACTTCAAAGTCTGCTCGAACATCATCTACCTCTACATTAAAAGTTTTTAATAAGGGGGCATCGTTTTTATTTTGGACACTTATTTCTATAGGATTTGCCCCATCAAGTGCATCTGCGTCAATCCGAACTTCATAAGGAATTTGAAAGGTTGATTGAAAGTTTCTTATATAATCTATTCCGCTAAAAGTTATTTTTCCGTCCGTTCCAGGATTGAACTGAATCGGATAACCTTCTAAAAGCTCAAAGTTTATGGCCCCGCATTCTGAACTTGCTAATCCACTAACTTGGAAAACCAATTTTACATAATCTCCCGGGACTGCAGGGTAAGGGTTTTGATTTAATAACGAAACTGTTAAATCGCAAGATTCGGCACTAACTATCGTTACCGCGAAAACTACTAGAAATAATAACACCACGCCTTTTTTCATAATGTTTAGTAGTGTTGTTTATTTATAAAAGTTTGCAAGTAATCTCATAAAAGTTTAAAAAGAAAAAATGATACGGGAATGTAAGAGGTTGAAAATGTCACTCGAAGAGTCACCAAAATATAAAAGAGGAAAAAATAATGGCGAAGAAATGTATTTATTGTTTTGAACTTGTCGGAGATAATTCCGTCGTTGATATGTGCCAGCGTTGTATGTATCAGGTTTGGGGGGAGAAAATGGCGAAAGCGATTGTCGAAGGAATGGAAGGCGAGCGGAATAAAGGAAATTTAGATTTGGGGAGAGTTGGAGAAAACCGGAGAGAAGATATCGTTCCGGTTGTTGAATTTGCACCCAAGGGTGTACACCCCGGGGGTGCGAGAACCTCTTCGAGGCCTCCTACCCAGATGGCATCCGCTAGCACGGACAGTGTCGGCAATGATCATATAGAAGTTAGGAAACCTGAATTAGAAATTATTGAGACTGCATTTGAAAGTGTTAGTTCAGAAGAGTTGATTATTTCCGACGTTCCAAGAATTGAAGAAGTTGCATCTGTTATTGAAGAGTCATATTCTGAGGAAATGGAACTTCCGAGTTCACTTCTGGGAGAAAGTAATGAAGAAAATTTTGAGGACTCGCAGATTTCTGTAGATGCTGAAAGTTTTATTTCTTAGCGGAAAGGTTTATAAGTGGAATTTTTCTTGATTTGTTAGGATAGTTATACTGTCCGAGTTGGTGACAGCGCGTATAGTTCTGTCAGCTTCGATTATAATATAATGGTACCCCAAAGGGCATAACCTTTCAGGTCACGAGAACCTGCAAGCAGGCGAGAACCCTTTTCAAATAATTTCTCCAAAACAAGAAAATGGCACGTCAAAGAAAAACTGTTAGAGAAAAAGGAAAGTTAAGACTTAGTAGATACTTTAAGAAAATTGATGATGGTGCGAAGGTTGCGATTGTGACTGAGCGTGGAGTTCGAGCGTCTTTTCCAAAAAGAATCCATGGAATGAGTGGAAAGATTCTTGAGAGCCGAGGAAAATTTAAGTTAGTTCAAATTAAAGATGGGAACAAAATGAAAACATTCATAATGCACCCAGTTCATTTGAGGTTATTATAATCACATGGCGCTCGAAGAGGACCATAGATACAAGGAGAAACAATAAATGGCAATAATTGAAGAAACACCAATCACTATGGCAGAGGTTTTGGATTTAGCTGGCGATTCGGAGAAGGGCGAAGCGATTAAGAAATATATTAAGAAATTTACTAAGATGCCTGTTGAAAAAGCTAGGGAAATGAAAGAAGAATTGAAAGCATTAGATTTAATCAAATTGAAGGATTCACATATTGTAAAGATTGTTGACTTTATGCCAACTACCGCTTCGGAATTAAACAAGGTTCTTATTGAGGTTTCTCTGGATCAAGAGGAAATAACTAAAATATTAGATGTTGTCTCAAAATATAATTAATTATGGCTCTCGAAGAGTACCATCTATACATGGAGAAACAATAAATGGCAAAAGTAAATCGGAGATTTTCAATCTTCATTTTTTTGGGGGTCAGATAAAAAATGGCGAAAGAAGAAAATGCGATTATACTAGATTTCCTACCCTATGGGTATGTGATGGAAAAAAAAATGATGCCTATAGCTCAAGCTATCGGCACTAATGGATTTACTCTTTTGCAACTTGTTCCTCGAAGGGGGGAAAAATTTGAAGTTGGCGAAGTGGCTTATATCGGAGACGGTAAGAGAGATAAGGTTCAATATATCCTTGGGCGATGTCCAAGAGAGAAACTAACTGAAACTGCTAAAATTCAGTTAGAAGAATTCATTGCGAAGTCAATTAAAGAAAACAAAGAAAAGTTCTTGAAGTTCTTTAATGAAGCACAAGCTATAAATACCCGACTTCATCAATTCGAATTACTCCCAGGACTTGGGAAGAAACATACTAAGGCTCTCCTTGATGCTCGAAATGAAAAACCATTTGAGTCCTTTGAAGATATCAAGGCACGAGTTCACAACATGCCGTCGCCAGAGAAGGTTGTTGAGAAAAGAATTATGGAAGAGTTGACGGAAATACAGAGACACAATCTGTTTATATCATAAAATGGCTGAAGAAAAGAAGAAACCTGTGAAAGAGCAAGAAGAAAAGAAGAAGCATCAAGGAAAAGAAGAACGGGACAATGTTAGTTTGATAAGGGTACTTGGGAAGGATATTCGAGGAGATAAACAATTGTTCGCGGGACTTACCCAGATTAAAGGAATTTCTTGGGCGTTTGCTAATGCGACTTGTAAGATTTTGAAACTTGATAAAACAAAGAAAATTCAAGATGTTTCACCTGAAGAGCTGGCGAAGATTGAGGCGTTTGTTAAGAATCCTCAGATTCCGGGATTTTTGAAAAATAGGCAGAAGGATTTAGCAGATGGGAAAGATAAACATTTGAGTGGTGCTGATTTGAAATTGCAGGGAGAGTTCGATATTAAGAGACTTAAGAAAATTAAATCTTACAAAGGTATTCGACATTCTGCGAATCTTCCCGTAAGAGGACAGAGAACTAAATCTAATTTCCGAAGAAACAGGAAGCCTTCTGTAGCTGCGGGAAAGAAGAAATAGAATGGAAAATAAAAATAGGGAGGTATTAAGTTTTTAGATTATGCAATGGTAAAGCCCTTGCGAAATTAAAAACTAAAGTTTTGAATTTATGGGAGATATAAAACGTAAAAGAAAATTGTTTAGTCGACCTAAGAAGAGGTTTGACCGAGCTAGAATGGATGAAGAAAATATTTTGGTTAATAGGTATGGATTGAAAAACAAGCGAGAAATCTGGAAAGCAAAGACCTCTGTTTCAAAGATGAGACGAAGAGCCAAGGAACTTATTGGAAAGGAAATTGGAGAACAGCAAATTTTCTTTGATAAGCTGGGTAAGATGGGTCTTGTAGTTCGAGATGTTTCAGATGTTTTGGCTTTAACTGAAGAAAATTTATTTGAACGAAGATTGCAGACAGTTCTTTTCAAGAAAAAAATGGCGAATACAGTTAAGGCAGCTCGACAATTAATTGTTCACAAAAATGTTTTGGTTGATGGAAAAGTGGTAAACATCCCATCGTTTATTGTTACAAAAGATTTGGAGGGCAAACTTTCGTTGAAGGAACGAAAGGTTAAGAAAGTTGAAGAAATTCCTGTGGAAAGCGAAGTGGCTGAGGTTACTGAAGAGGCACCCGTCGAGGAAGGTGCTGGGGAAAAAGTTGAAGAGGTTGTTGAAGAAGTAAAGGAAGAGGAGGCTAAAGAATAATTGGCGCTCGAAGAGTACCATTATCTATAAAATAATATTATGGTAAAGAATGAAGAAAACATTGGGATTTTGAATATTTATGCTAGTTTCAATAACACGATTGCAACTGTAACTGACTTGGCAGGGAACACGATTGGACGAGTTTCTGGTGGACAGATTACAAAACATGATCGAATGAGAGCTAACCCTACAATTGCTATGTTTATTGGGAAGAAGATTCAGGAATTATGCCGGGATTACCGGATGGATACTCTTTATGTTCGGATGAAAGGACAGACTGGTGGGACTGGTATAGGCCCCGGG
Organism: Nanobdellota archaeon; assembly: GCA_018830525.1. GTDB lineage: Archaea > Nanobdellota > Nanobdellia > Pacearchaeales > GW2011-AR1 > JAGVXH01. Next base: position 134,880 of record JAHJSH010000029.1, read on the forward strand.
GCTCACGCGATTGTTCGAACATTGACAAAAGAAGGATTCAAGATTTTGAGTATGGCTGAGACGACTGCAATTCCTCGAGGCGGTCCAAAGAAGAAAGGTGGAAGACGGGGGCGAAGAGTATAAAGTGACTTCAGAAAAGTTTCATTACCCATTCCCAAAGGAAATGGCTAAACTTATAAACTAAAAACAAGATAAAATAAAATGGAAACCATCGAAAAAACACAAGAAAAAATTTCTGTTGTTAGTGATATCAATGTTAGTTTAGCTAATGCGATTCGAAGAAGTGTTAATGAGATCCCAGTTTTAGCGATTGATGAAGCAGATGTTTACAAGAATGATTCTGCACTCTATGATGAAATTATTGTCCATAGATTGGGGCTTATTCCATTGAAGAATCAAAAGATGAAGGTGGGGCAAGATATAGAGATGAAGTTTAAGGTTAAAGGAAAAGGGGAGAGAACAGAAGTTCTTTCTGGTGAGCTCGGAGATCAGGCAGTTTATCAAGATATGCCAATTGTTATTTTGAGCGAAGGTCAAGAAATTGAAATTGTTGCTCGAGCAAGGGCCGGACTTGGAATTAATCATGCGAAGTTTTCTCCGGGAATTCTTTTTTACAAACATTTACCAAAGATTAAAATTTCGGGGGAGAGCGAGAAGCAAAGTGAACTTGCAGAGATTTATCCAGAAGCATTTGAAATGTTTGGTGAAAAATTGAAAGTTAAGAATGCTGCGGAATTTGATTTGGAAACCGCGGACCTTAAAGATTATCCGGGTATCGAGGTAAGTTATGGTGATGATTTGGTTTTGACTGTAGAGTCATGGGGCCAGATGGATGCAAAGGATGTTTTTGTAGAGGCGTGTAAGGCTTTGAAAGGAAATCTTTCTGAAGTCTCTAAAGTATTAAAGTAATGTGGGAAATGCCTTCGCTTTTTCCGTCACTACGGGGAAATGCCGGAGCTGTTCGCGATTTACATTCGCGGATGATCAGAAACCAAGTTGGCGCGAAAGCGAATCGCTCAGTCAAACGCCGTTTTCCCGCCCAAATGGGGAAATGCCGGAGCTGTTCGCGATTTACATTCGCGGATGATCAGAAACCAAGTTGGCGCGAAAGCGAATCGCTCAGTCAAACGCCGTTTTCCCGCCCAAATGGGGAAATGCCGGAGCGGTCAAACGGGATACGTTAAGGTCGTATTGGCTTATGCCTACGGGGGTTCGAATCCTCCTTTCCCCATGGAGAGAAATAGAAATAAGAAAATGGAAACAAAAGTAAACAAAACAAGAATAGGGAAGAGTGAACCTAAGGGTTCTCACCTTCTAATTTCGAAAAGCAAAATTGAAAGAAGGATGAAGCACAAAATGGATGCTTCTTTAGTTGAAACTATAATCTTGTTGAAGAAGACGAATCCAGTTGTTGCTAAGGAACTTGCAAGACCGAAGCGAAGATGGCCTGCAGTTAATTTGAAGGATATTGATATGGTTAAGGGAGATGTTTTAGTTGCTGGAAAAGTTTTGAGTGCGGGAGAATTGAGCGGGGCGAAAAAGATTGTTGCTTGGGCCGTTTCTGCAAAAGCTTTGGAAAAAATTAAGGAAGCTAAAGGAACTTTTATCACAGTTCAAGAAGAGATGAAGAAAAATCCTCAATTAAATGGTTATGATATTTTACGATGAGTAAATTAATTTACGACGGAAAAGGCGCAATTTTTGGTAGATTTGCGAGTGTCGTTGCTAAAGATTTGTTGAAAGGAAATTCTGTTGATTTGATTAATTGTGAAGAGATAATTATTTCGGGCGATAAGAGGTTATTTGCTAAGAAGATTTTAGCTAAACGAGCAATGGGTAGTGGAAGTTCAATGAAAGGACCTAAGTATATCCGGGTTGCTGATCGATTGGTTAAGAGAATGATTCGGGGGATGTTGCCAAGAGATAGAGCAAAGGGGCGGGAAGCGTTTAAGAGATTGAAGTGTTATGAAGGTAACGGTCCTTTGAAGGACGATGATTTGAAAGATATTAAAAGTTTTGCGCACAAGAAGCCTATGAAGTATTCGACAATTAAAGAAATCGTGGAGATATTGAAATGAATAAAATAGTCGTTTCAGGAAAGAGGAAAACTGCGGTTGCTAAGGCGACGATTGAAGATGGTAAAGGAAATTTTACTTTTAATAAAAGACCATTGACAGTATTATCTGATTTACAACAGTTAGAGGTTAGTGAACCTTTGATTATTGCTAAAGATGTTCTGGGAGAATTGAAATTTGATATTTCTTTGAATGTTACGGGGGGTGGAATTGCTTGTCAGGTTGAGGCGGCCCGGTTGGCGATTGCTAAGGCTGTTGTTCAATTTACTAAGAACGAAGATTTGCGGGCGGCGTTCTTGGCGTATGATAGAAATATGTTGATTGCAGATACTCGAAGAAAGGAAGCTTGTAAGCCAGGGGATTCTAAAGCTCGAGCAATGAGACAGACTTCATTTAGGTAGAGATACTTTTTGGGAAATTGTGGTGGTGTTAATAATATGGCAGATGAGCGAGGAATTAGCGAAAGTGAATTAGAAAAAGAGATGAATGATGTTCTTAAAAGTTTTTTGAATAATGAAGATAAAAAAGGAATCTATAATGATGGCAATCTTGAAGATTTAGAAAGATTTCTTCAATTAGAAATCCGGAGAGGAGCTGACCTTTATGCATATGAAAGGTTTATAGATTTAGGAAAAAAATATTTCCCTGAAGAAAATTGGTCTAAACAAGAGACCTTATTGAGTCAATTGAGGGAGGCTTATGGAAGTATAGATTCTATCGGAACTAAGTTTGCTAACATCATCAAAAAAGCCAGAGAGATACAATAAAATTATTTCTTTCGAGGTCTCAAATAATCTTTTAACTTTCTTTGAACTGCGTAAAATATTTCTGGGCTGATGATTGCAGGGTGGTCGCCTTTGTGGATTCGACCGTCGAATTTTATTTCTCCAAGGTAAGTTCTATTTGTTAAAACTTTTTTTAATCCGTTGACAGAGAGTGAGAAATTTTTTGAGAGGGAATTAAGCGAGTAGTTTCTAGCGAGGAATGTTTTGAAGAGGGAGTGGACTCGAACGGCGTCTTTATTTGGAGTTAGGTTTCCGTTTACGACGTCATATCCTAGGGGGGGTCTTGTTTGGAGTCTTCCGATTGTTGCCATTTTTTGCATTCCAGATTTTTGTTTATCTCCAGAATGCTGGCCATATTTCCTAAAGCTATCCAAAATCTTCCAATCAATTTGTTCGGCAACATAATCTTGGAAGTCATGGACTTTTTCTGGGGCGAATTTCGCGCAGATAGAACATAACGGACTTCCAAAAAGGATCACTTCTTTTTTCTCTTGGTAGCCACATTTTTTGCATGCCATACTTTTGAGAAGGGGAGAGAATTTATAAAATGTCTTGTAGTATATCGCTTATGGAAAGAAAGGGGAGTGCGCTTTTGATTATTGCGATTATCTTAGGGAGCCTAGCAGTTGTAGTAGTTGGAACAGGAGTTTATTTTTATGAGGTTCATGTTTTTAAGGAAGTGCGGTTATGCCTCGGAGATCCTACAGATACAAATTTTTCTTGTTCGATGATTCAGGATTGTTTGGATAAGGTTGAAGAGTTACAGACGGAATATAATATAAGTGAACTTCCAAAGTTTGCTAGAGAGAAATTGGAAATGCTTTCAGATGAAGCAGTTTATTGTGAAGGAACTTGTAAGGTTAAAGAGGTTCGTGGGATAAATTTCCAGACTTATGAGCTTGAAGATTTGGAATCTTGTGATGCGGACGAGACAGAGGTCTTGATTGAGATTAAGGGAAAAGAGGGACTTCAGATTTGGGACTATATGAAAGGGATGGAATAATATACTTTGAATCACAATAAAAGTTAAAAGGAATTCTAGATAGTTTTGTTTATGGGGTTAACTCTTTATGTTGGTGCTGATGAAGCAGGACATGGTAGCCGAAAAAGTGATGAAATTATTGTCGCTGCATTTTCCCTCTATCATGGGGATGGGGGGAAGATTCACATCCCTGTTGGAAGAAATTCCAATTCGGCGAAGAACTATCTTGCTACGCAGGGGAAGGGATGGTTATTTACTCTGAATGGAAAATTTGCTCGAGAGAGTTTGACATTAGAAGTTCCGGGACTTATTGATTACTGGGTAAGGAAAAATGATTTGGCAAAAGATGATTTGAGAATCGCTTCGGCATTTGATGGGGAGTTAAATTTAGGGAGACAAGAACAATTTAAGGAAGAAATGAGGAGAAGATATAATTTTTCTGAGGATATAGATATAAGGCATCATGCGAAGACCCAGCACATTGGGAAAAGGAAGGAAAAATCTTATGACTCTAAACTCGTCTGGGCCGCAGATTCTATAGCAAGTAATCTTTTTATGGAATCTCGTAAAAAAATTAATCTTCGAGGCCATCAGCAATACGTTCCTGTGGAGAATTAGTTTAGTGTATCTATGGGTGATTTTATTTTTTTGAGTTCTTCGGTTGATACGTGAGTATAGATTTGTGTTGTTGAAAGGTCGGCGTGTCCTAAGAGTTCTTGAATTTTCCTGATGTCGACATTATCCTCCAGTAAATGAGTAGCGAAGGAGTGTCGGAGGGTGTGGCAATGGGCTTCATTTAGGCCGGCTCGTTTTGCTGCGAATGAAACAATCTTTTGGAGATTTCTTGTGGAAAGTTTTCCACTCTTTCCGGTAAATAAAAATTCTTTGCCTTCCTGCTTCTTCGCTTGGGATTGAAGTTCTTCTAATAAAAATTCTGGGATGTTGAATATTCTGTCTTTGTTTCCTTTCGCTTGACGGATGTGCCCTATTTTTTCTGGGAAATTAAAATCTACAATTTTTAAGTTGACCAGTTCAGAGACTCGGAACCCGCAAGCATACATTAACTTAACCATAAGTTTTGATTTTTCAGTTTTAATTACATCGAATAATTTTTTAACTTCGTCTTTTGAAAGAGTTATTGGAAGTCTCTGTTCTTTTTTTGGTCGTTTGATTTGGGCGGTTATATCTTTTTGAAGAATTGAGGAGTAAGCATACTTAATCGCGGCGAGAAAAAGAATTATAGAGGTCGCTGCCTTATCGGTTAAGTTATTTGCCATAAACTGTTTTATGTCGTCGCTGTTTATTTCTTCAGGCAATTTATTTGCGGATTCTAAGAGTTTTTGGTTTGCATCCAGATAATTTCGGAGAGTATATTCAGAATTTTTTGAGATTTTTAATTCTGTTTCAAGTTTTTTTAGAAATTCTTCAGCATTCATTTTTCACCTCTAAGATTGTACGAACTTTGGGTTTAAATTATTATTGCATAAGTTTTTATATTTTGATTTGGTATAATGAGGGTGGAAGAAAAAGAGATGTTTAAAGCGGTTTGTTCCGACTGTGGGCAGGAATGTGAAATTCCGTTTAAGCCGACAGAAGGACGTCCGGTTAAATGCAGAGACTGTTTCAGAAAGGGCCGGCCTCAGCGAGATAATTCTCGGGGCGGAGGAAATTTCAGACGAGAGCGGAGAGATTTCGATGTGACTTGCGCCGAATGCGGAAAAGAAACAACAGTCCCTTTCAAACCGACACAAGGCAAGCCAGTTCTTTGCAGAGATTGTTTTAAAAAACCACAAAATTGATTTTCGTTTAACCGAATAACTATTATCTTTATTCATAGTAGGACTTTTTAGATATCTGAAATTATGGTGACAGCGATGCTGATTTTATATTTTTTTGGAGTTTTATTCTATGATTTTTGAAGATTTGGGGTTCTCACTTACCTCTGACTGTTTTTTGTTAGATATTTTTATTGGTATACTTGAGGTCTCACATTTCTTGGAAGGGGGTTGAATTTTTTATTTTTTCTAACTCTTCCACCGCGGGCGTACCCCTTCTTCGGAAGGGGCAACTTTTTCTGATCAAAAGTTCGAGTTTGCTAACTCTCACTTTTTCACTTGAAAATATGTGGGAATTAAAAAATTCAAATTTTAGAATTTTAGAAATAGAAAAGTGGCGATTAAGCGTTTTAAGGTGCCAAGAATCGATTTTTTTGTTCAAAACGAGTAAGGAATCAGCTCAAATGCTTAAAATTCCTGGAAGGGGGCTTGAAATTTGCCGGAGAAATATTCTAATTTTGGAGTGAAGCTCTTTTATGAAAGTCAATTTTTTCATCAAGTGGCAAGTCAAATCCTTTTTCTTTGAGGATTTTAAAGATTTCTGGACGGAAGTTGAAATTATTGATCATCCGGTGATGGTTTGGGCAGAGTCCGATTAAGTTTTTTGGCGAGTTGTTCTGTTTGTTCTTGTCGATATGGTGGAGATCGACGATTTTGTCGAAGCCGCATATGACGCATTCTTTGGTTGTTTTTCGGTAGGTTTGGAGGTCAACGTTGTTCGATTTTCGGGCGTTGTAAGCCTTGTTTTTGTCTAGATGGAATAGGGAGTTGTAGCAGCCAGCGCAGAGGCCTTTTGCGTGAAGGGCCATTTCCCGTTTGCATCGCTTGCATTTTTGGATCTTAGGTTTCCAGTTGAGCTTTTTGTAACAGGGATAGCAAAGGCCCTTGGCATGATGTTCTTTTTCTTGAGAGCAGTTGCTGCATTTTTTTATCACCATGTCCTAGAAAAAGCGTTCGCATATTAAAAACTTTGTGCAAACGGGCCATTTTCGTTCGTTTTGGCATGGAAGAACGTCATACAATCTATATTATGCGAACTCGAGACTTTCTGGAGCCATTTTTCGGCGTGTATCATATCTTAGCGGGGTGGGAGAGTCTTTTTGTTCAGTCATATCGTAAGTAAAGAGCCAATGGCCGCCCTTGGTCACTGAAAAGGATCTTTCATAAGCCAAAGGATTTTCTCTGAATTTTCTTTCGATTTTCTTTAGTGTGGGAGAGCTTTTGGGCAAGGCATTTAGGGAAAAGCTTTCTATATCTGCAAATTCCACAAGGCCATCTAAATACTGGCTTAAAGCCAATGTGGCCCCTTCCCTTGTTTCTCCGGCCCCACATTCGTCATATTTACTACAACGATTGGTGTATTTGCCCGATTGCTTGTCTTTGTAGAGAAAGGAAATAAATATCTTCATTTTTGATTAAAATTTCTGAAATTTTTAAGGATTTATGTTGTCTAGGGCGTACCAAATTTCTGTCTCTGTGCCTGACGATTGTGCACTTTGGTTAACTTAGTGCATAATACACTTTATAAGTTATTTTGGTGGGAGGATTTTGTTAAAAATTTGACTGAAATTTGAGAAAAAAATAAGGTGCCCAAGGGTTGCTTGGACAGATAAAAAATTGATAAAAATTATTTGTTTTTACTTCTTGAAAACTGCAAGGATTACGCTGATGATTGCACCGACTACTACGACCCAACCAGCAATTTGAACAATGATTCCACTGGCTATGTCACTTATCCCTGGGATCGTTAGAACTTTATTAATCATCCCAGACCCAACAGCTAGTGCTACGATCACACCGACGACCCACGCAAAGATTCCTACAATTGTATTATCTGCCATGTTTACCTCCTTATCTTTTTTTTCTCCGTGCCGTGAAATGGAAAAATACCATTGCCAACACGAATGAAATTATGATTGTAAGGAGGAAAGAATCGGTTAAAGTTGTTGTATACCCAAAGTATTCTGTGACCGAATTTAGGCTTGAAACTTTGTCTGGATTTAGACTACAAAGAGTCCATTTATATATCGGGGGATAGAGTGCTGCAGACTTCCGGCAAGGGACAATTGGAATGATTATTGAGGCTACCAAAACTGCCGCAGAAACTAACGCGGAGTATATCAACCTTCTTTTAAATATCATATTTTTGTTAAGATTTTGAAGTTTATAATTGTTTTGGAAGCAAAAATCTCATAAATTTAGGGGGTTGTTTGGACAGATTCAAACACTTAGGGGTGTTAAAACATTCTTTTTTGGTGTTTGGACAGCCGTTTAAGTGTTTTTTCACTCCACGAAGATAGTTTAAATAGTTTATCGACGATAAAAGTTAGTGTTTATGAATTGGACAGCCAAGTTATTTTGGTTGTTTTGGGGGTTATTTCAGTTAGTTTGGTGTTTGGGTGATTGTTTTTTGGTGTTTGTTGTCCAAACACCGCGAAACATTTATAAAGAAAGCTGTTTAGAAGTTAGTAAGATGTTTGGTTTATTTGGTCATAAAAAGAGAATCGAAAAGTTAAGAACTGAAGTCCAGGATTCTTTTAATCATGTGAAGAAAGACTTTAATAAAGTTGGTGAATGGATTAAACATCTCGACGATAAACATTCATCTCATGAGGGGGAAATTTCTAGTATCAAAAATCAACTTATGACTATCCATGAGGACCTTATGGAGCTAAAAGATTTCGTTTCTTTCTTTGGTCCACAGATTTCTAAGGGGCTGTCCAAACAAACACAAACGAGCGTGGTAAAACAACCATTGAGGGGGGCTGTCCAAACACTTGTCCAAACGGGTGTCCAAACAGACGTTTTAGAGAATTTAACAGTAATGGAACGGGCAATTGTGTGGGCATTATTAAACTCTGAGATGAGATTAAGTTATGAAGATCTTGCTGCCCTATTAGGTAAAGATAAGAGTACTATAAGGGGCCAAATTAACGCGATTAAACAGAAGAGTGAAGGTTTAATTGAAGAGTCTAGAGAGGTAAATGGTAAGAAAAGGCTCTATATTCCTGATGAAATCCGTACAATGGTGGTCAAAGGCGTAAAAGTGAAAATAAAGGGATCAAATAAAGGTCAAAAAGAGTGAAAACGTGAAAAGTGAGAGTTAGGGAGGTAAATTTGGCTTAAAAATTGGTAGTTTTTTAAGTAAACGAAGTGAAAAAGTGAGGTCTTTTTGGCATATATCCTATTCACTGGAAAAGTGAGATGCGGAGGATATCTGGCTTTAAGTGAAAAGGTGAGGTTTGGAAGATAAATGAGCCAAATTTTGCGAAAAAATGACATGCCCAAATAGGAAAGATTTGGGGTTATGGGGAGAGAGTTAAGAGTTAATTTTTAGTTTGGATGTTCGCGACATACTTGAAATGTTCAGGGCAAAAGTGAGGAATTAACTAATCGTTTAACCGAATAACTATAGTTTTAACTGGATTCATGGCAAAAAGTTTGCTTATAAATCTAGTAGAAATAATATTTTATCGTCGATAAATTAATAGTTTTTGGAGTAGGAGAGTTTGTGTATAAAATGGCCAAAAGTTGGTTATTTTAGTCTTATAATTCCCTTAACTTGAAAATTGTGTCTAAAGTAACGTTTAAAGTAAACGTTTCATGAATCCTACAATTCCCTTAACTTGCAAATTGTGTCTAAAGTAGCCACGTTTTTCAAGTCTTGGGAGATTTTTAATAGAATGGTTTTGTTATTTTGTCTGATTTTCTCAATGGGAACGCCTTTTTTAGTCAATTTATTGATGTAATCACGTATTGAGGACTCGCTGAGTTGTAGTTGTTTGGAAAGGGTTCTATATGTTATCTCGTCAGTATTTTGCTCCTCTAGGCTGTATAACGTACTAAAAACGAGCATTTCCTGGAGAGTTAGACCTTTGAATTTAAGGCATATATCTCGCTTTAATTCGTCTAAGGAACTGAGGATCTCATTGGCCTTAGCGAACTCTGAAATGGGGTCTTTTGGTGGATTGTGCGAACTTATATCTGTCTGTCTGTCTGTCTGTCTGTCTGTCTGTCTGTCTGTTGGAACCCCCCTATTTCCTGTGGAACTTTGTTCGTTAGGCGTAGAATTGGGCGTATATGCCTGATTATATGTCTGTTTGTCTGTTTGTTGGTCTATTTGTGAGTAAATGTGTGTCTGAGTTGTCTGAATTTCATTTATTTTATCTTTTAATTCATAAATTTCATTTTTTAATAATATTATATCTTCTTTTATTCTAAAAAACGCTTCCTTTATTGGATCCATTACTTTTTTAGAACTTTCTAGTTTATAATGTTAGTTGTTTTAAGAACTATAGTTCTGTTTTTAGTGTTTTTGAAAAAATCCTTTCATAATAGAATTACTTTTGAGAATTTATTAAAATTTTATTGATGCTTTTTATAAATTTCGTATGCTTTGTTGGAGATTCTCCACCTTAATCTTCGTGAATATTGAAACCCTTGAGAATTTTTATCAATTTTTTTCACTAATTCTTTTTTTTCTAAATCTTTTAGCAAATCTTTCATGAATTCTTCGTCTCTTGCGAGCTCTTTTGCGATGTCAGAAGTGAAAACTTGTTTTGGGAATACAGAATATAAGTAGGAAAGTATTTGTTCGGCGATCTTCTCTTTTTTTTGGTCTGAAATTTTGGGCATATTGCAATAAAGTTATTCGGTTTTATAATCTTTTGGTTTAATCGTAAGATTTATATTCTGATTTTCTATTGATAGGGAATGAAATTGGGGTGGAAATTATTAATAGCCGTAGTTTTGCTCTTGTCATTGGGCTCTTTGTATTTAATAGAGGACAAATTTATGGGAAATGTTGTTTGGGAGCCGATTACTATGGTGGATAATTGTAGTGATACGGATATTCGGGCGCTTTGGAATGAGGTGTTCCCAACGATAAGCCCTATAGGTATAACTATTTTTAATAAAACTGGGACTAATTGTAAAGAGTTTGTCGCGTTGGAGCAAGTAGGGGTTGGACCGGTTTATTTTTTATATGGAAATAATACTTACACTTCTGAAATGAATATGACTTGGGTTAATGCGACTTATGGTAATTTAACCTCTGTTGCGGCTGCGGCTGCGGCAGGACATACTGACTTCGCAGGAATATACTCTTTCCTACTTGGTCTTGATGAGGAAGATTTTATCGATTGGGATGTGACAGATAACACAACGGCGATGACGAAGTTTCAGAATGTGATTGGTGCAACAGCACCTTATTTTATTGACGTTCCTACAAACACTGATTGGTTTGGTTTTTTGGACCTTGAGTTGGACATGCATGTTCCGGGTACTTCGACGTCATTGCTTTATGAAGGATATGTTTCAAAGAATTATTCTAGGGTGTCTATGGGTTACTTTAATAGCTCTAGTTATACAGCTTTTGATGTTAACGCCCCAACACTCCTCGAGAATATCTCAGATTATAATTTCGAGCAGAATAGTTCTTGGAATACGGCGTTTGCTATCGCTGATCACTTTGTTATGGATCCTGATGTTTATGTGGGATTTAGTTATACTGGGGGGGGGACTAATGCTGGAGGGGTCTTGGTTAACTGGACGATTGAGAATGGACAGGTAAAGTTCAATCCAGCAACAGGTTTTAATGGTTCTCTCGAGTTTATGCTTTCGGCAATGGGAGATGGGGGGACAACAGATTCCAATTTCTTTTGGGTTAATATCGTCCCCGATATTAATTATCCTCCGGTTTTTACAGGGATTATAGATGATATTCTTCTTAATCGAACTACAAATTTGAGTATTTTCCTTGGTCAGTATTTTGAAGACCCCGATGAGACAACATTAATTTATAACGTTTCTAATGAGAATAACATGGGAATAGTTTTTGCGGGGGGAGAAATGTATATTTGGTTAAAATCTAATTTTACGGGTTTTGAGAATTTTAAGATTACGGCGAGCGACGGGGTTTACCAAATATCAAGTAATAAAATCACTGTTTTTTTAGATAATAGTAGTGGTTCTAGTAGTGGAGAAGATCCTTTGGGGGATTTTGTGGATGATTCTACTTTGGTTGTCCCTAGAGGTCTTTCGGCCCCGGGGACGACAGAAAACAACTCAGGGGATGGTTCGGAGGGGGGAGGAAAAATAGGATTTTGGATTTTTATTATTGTTGGGGTTGTGTTGGTTTTGTCGGCTGTGGGAGTGGTAATTTATTTTAAATTCTTTGATCAAGGGCCTGTTCAAGGGCCTGTTCAGAAAAATACGGCAGTTAGTGATTATTTGAATAAGATTAATTCTCAGAATTTTGAACAACAATACTAACACTCATACCCGAATCGAACGGGGATGCCCCGAAGGGCCGCGGGTTCGAGCCGCCACTCTCAAAATTTGCGTTTCGTTAAAGACGCCTGTACCCCGAATCGAACGGGGATGCCCCGAAGGGCCGCGGGTTCGAGCCGCGTGCGATACCATTACGCGATACAGGCACATGCTTAAAGCGAATTTTTTGGCAATACCAATTATGCGATACGAGCAACTTATTTAGTTATATTAATAGAAAAGAGATCTTATTAAAATTATGGAATTATTTCTTTAAGCTTAATAAGGGGAGTTGGATATGGAGAGGTAACCCAAGTTCGTCTTCAAGAGCGAAGGCCTTAATCGACGATTTTCTGATGATTAGATTTGTAATCGCTACCTGTTCTTCTGTGTCGAATTTTTTATCCTTCCAAGATTTTTGGATTTCTTTGATGGTTTTAGAGTCTGCCGAAACAAACAGAGTTCCTTCAATAGAGATGTTTCCTAATTCTTTGTAATCGACCACTAATTCATAATCTATTTTTAGGGAATCTTTCGAATCTTTAAATTTGTCGATGTTGACAAGTTTGACGTTTGTGCTAATTTCTAATTGGCCCGAAAATTCTGGTTTTCTCTCTCCAGAGAGTTTAGAAAATCTTGCACCGAGTAATTTTATTTCTGCCATGTTTAATTTTGATAATTTGAGTTTATAAAACTTCCTGTAAACTTTATAAACAAATGTTTATTGCTTTACCTGATTGGTGTCTCTGGTGGGCTATAAATCTTTTTATAATAAATCTTCTTCGGAAACTACTATAAAGTCGCCGACTGCGATTACTGCATTGTATGGAATTAATGCTTCCCTATCTTTTGTTCTTTCTAAAGATAAATTCGAGGTATAAGGTGTTAGATCTCTGAGGACAATATGGATTAATTCCCCAGTTCTTGCCTCGAAAGTAATGTCTTTTACAACCCCTAGTTTTTTCCCTTCTTTTGTTACAATTTGTTTCCCGAGAAGAGCTTTGAAAGGTTTTTTATCCATGGGTTGATTAGATGTAAATTGTTTATAAATCTTTCTTTTGGATTTTTATTGAATAATAGTAGTGAAGTAATTAGATTTTTAGAGAGATTTTTAAATATTGGGGTGGGAATTATAAGGATTGTGCGAACTTTATTATTTTTTATCTCCTGACCCTATGGTTGCGTATGGAAAGATTTATAAAAGTTTTTAGGGATTTTTGAATTTTATTTTATAATTTTTATTTATAAATATTTATATTATATATTATATATATTATATTATATACTATTAGTATATCTATATTTCAATTTAGTATATTTTAGTATAACTGTATTTCAATTTAGTATATTTTAGTATAACCTTTTTTAGAAAAGTGGGGGTGGTGATAAAAATATTTAATATTATTTTTTATTTCCTTTGGAGGGGAAATAAGGGGGTCAGAGGATATTGCTCTTAAATTGATCTATCGAGGGGGGGTTTTTGTTTTTTTGTGATGATTTTTGTTTTTTTGGATGTTATTACTTCTAGATGAAATGGTGGTGGTGAGGGTATGATTTCCAGTATATGAAAGTTTAAATAGTTCAAAGTTTGGGGTTATTTATGGGTGTAAAAAATGGGTGTTGAATTAGGAGATATTTTTAATTCGGCGGTAAATAATAGTTTATTTAAGAATAAGGGGGTTTTACAGGCCCGTTATACTCCAGAGTCAATTCCTCATAGGGATGTTCAGATTAAATCTATCGCAGGAATTTTGGCTTCAACATTGAGGGGAGAGCGCCCGAGTAATCTTTTTGTCTATGGGAAAACCGGAACGGGAAAGACACTTTCGGTTTTGTATGTTCGAGATGAGTTGATAAAAAAGGCGGAGGAACTAAATGTTGATGTTCGGTTTGAATATCTTAATTGCAAATTGAAGAAGGTTGCGGACACAGAATATAGGATTTTGGCTGCATTGATTGGTCAGTTGGGTGGGTCGGTTCCTTCCACGGGTCTTCCGACGGACCAGGTTTGGTCTAAGTTTATCGAGTTGGTGGATAGCAAGAAACAATTGATTGTTTTTATTTTGGATGAGGTTGATCAAGCGGTGAAGAAGATGAGTGATAATTTTCTTTATTCCTTGACGAGGCTTAATGCTGAATTGAGCCAGGCGCAGATTTCTATTATTGGGATTTCTAATGATGTAACTTTTTTAGAGAATATAGATCCTCGTGTTCGTTCGAGTCTTGGTGAGGAGGAGTTTGTTTTTCCACCTTATAATGCTCCTCAATTGATTGATATTCTTAAGGGGCGTTGTGAGGGGGCTTTTAAAGTGAGCGTTATTGAAGAGGGGGTTGTTGAAAAGTGCGCGGCTTATGCGGCCCGGGAACATGGTGACGCGCGTCGTGCTTTAGATTTATTGAGGATTGCAGGAGAATTAAGTGAGCGTGAGGGTGAAGAGCATGTGGGGGAAAAATATATTGATTTAGCGAATAGAAAGATGGAGAGGGACAAGATTTTGGATATTGTGGAGGCTGAGCCGAAGCAGTTTCAATTGGTCTTGTATTCTATCCTGCGTTTGACCCGGCAGGCAAAAGAAGGAGGGCTTGAGAGGTTTTATACGGGGGATGTCTATAATTATTATCGTTCGGTTTGCGAACAAACGAAGACGGACGCTCTAACACAGAGGAGGATTTCAGATATTATCGCAGAGATTGATATGTTGGGGTTGATTAATGCGAAGGTCATTTCTAAAGGACGACATGGTCGTACTAGAGAGATTAAACTTTCGGTTCCTTCGAATTTGTTTGATAAGGTCGAAGATATTTTGAATGAGAGTTTGGGTTTGTAGCGTTGTTGCTTTGAAGTGAGACTAAGATTATATAAAGAGCTGCGATTTACTTGAAATATAAGGGCCCGAAAAATGGCCCGTACTGAGGACAATTCCCATCGGAATGTAGTTTCCTCGTTTTTAAAATGGCAAAAGCAAATCAAGGATTTCCGATCGCCATTTTTGGAAAACTTAAAAATGGCAAGTGAAATATTGAAACTTTGTATGAGTAAAGTGACATCAGAGGTGTCTCATGTTTTCATCCAACCGGAGGTTTTTCATGGCGGATAATATTTTGCGCGACTGTATGAAAAAAGGATTTCTTTTAGACAAGGAGATGTTGGGGTTACTTTCTGATTTGACAGAGGAGGGTGTGGCAAATGTTATTGGGGTCCTTGGTAATTTGGGGATTGAGGAGAGGGTGATTAATAAGAGATTGTTTGAAAAACATTTTGATAAATTTAGGGGCCTGTTGATTGCTGAGCAAGGTCAGGACGAAATTCATAATTTTTTCGAAGGGTTGGGTTATAAGAAGGAGGAGGAGATTATAGGGGGGGCGGTTGAAGAAGATGAGGGGGTGTGTGGGAAGGTTAAATTGATTTCTGCGCCGGCGTTTCCACAGAAGAAAATTGAAGTGGGAGATTTTGTTAAACATTTTCGCTCCCGTTATGAGTCAATTAAATCGATGTTGGAAAACAGAGATTTTGAGAATTTGACTTCGATTCGGAAAATTGGGCAAGATAGGGGTAGCTATACTATTATTGCTGCGGTTTTTGGGAAAAGGATTACGAAGAATAAGAATTTGTTTTTGGAAGTTGAAGATTTAACTGGAAATTCTATTGTTTTGATTAACCAGAATAAGAAGGAGGTTTTTGAGAAGGCGAAAGATTTGTTGAACGATGATATTGTCGCGTTTAATGTTTCTGGAACTTCGGAGATGTTGTTTGCTAATGATGTGATTTTTCCAGAAGCAAGTTTGTCCGAGAAGAGATATAGTGATTTTGATGAGTATGTTGCATTCGCGGGGGATTTTCATGCAGGTTCGACTATGTTTTTGGAGAAGAATCTTTTGAAGTTTATTAAGTGGTTGAATGGGGCAGAGGGAGATGAGAAGCAGAGGGCACTCGCGAAAAAGGTTAAATATCTTTTATTGACAGGAGATAATATTGATGGAGTTGGTCATTATCCTGGGCAGGAGAAGTACCTGACTCATCTGACTTCTCGAGGCCAATATGATAAAGTCGAAGAGATTATTAAATTGATTCGAAAAGATATTAAGATTATTATGTGCCCCGGGCAGCACGACGCGGTTTGGGTTGGGGAACCTCAACCAATAATCGGCGAGAGGTTTGCCGAAGGATTGCATCACATTGATAATCTGACTTTAGTTCCTAATCCTGCATTGATTGAAATTGATGGAGGATTTCGGATTTTGATGTATCATGGGGCGAGTATAAATAGATTTATTGATGAGATCCCAGATATTCGAACTAAGTTTGGGCATACTTCTCCTACAAGGGTTGTGCGGGAGATGTTGAAGAGAAGGCATCTCGCCCCGATTCATGGGGGTATGGATTATATTCCTTGTGAACGTGGAGACCCGATGGTGATTGATAAGATCCCGGACATTATTGCTACGGCGGACCAGCATCGTGCGGAAGTCTCAACATATAATAATATTTTGATGATTGCAAGTTCATGCTGGCAATCAATGACCCCGTTTGAGGAAAAAGTTGGAAATGTTCCCGATCCTTGTAAGGTTCCCCTGTTTAATTTGAAAACTAGGGAGATTAAGATGCTTGATTTTTCTGATGAGTTGAAAGAGATTGAATGTGCTCCAGGAGGGCATGACCCTACTGGCTCTGAAGACGGTGAGGAGTTAGTTTGTAAATTGGAGGGAAAAGATGGTAGCTCATAAAAAAGAAAAGTATGATTGGGATACGGAGAAATATTTTACTGATTTGAAGACAGGGGTCGATAAAGAATATGTGGTTGCTAATGCTGCTAGGGCGAAGGGAATTGATCCTACAGACCATGTGGAGATTCCTTTAGCGATGACTATGGCAGAGAAGTCTGTGGGGTTGGTTACGACAATTTATCCTGATATCCCTATTAAGGAGATTAGTGATAGGATGTTAGAGTTGGAGGAAAAGTATGGGCAGTTGGATACGACGGTTGCGTTTGATATTGCTCGAGAGATTGCCGAGGAAAAGTATTGTAAGTTTAAGGATCAATTGGAAGCGATTGATTGCGGGATTCGTGTGGGGTTTGCTTATATCACCCTAGGAGTTGTTGCGTCCCCGATTGAAGGTTATACTGGTTTGCAATTAGGTAAGACTCGGGATGGGAAAGATTATTTCATTGCGAATTTTAGTGGGCCAATTCGTTCTGCCGGTACGACAGCGACTTGTGTTGTTCTGATGCTAATTGATTATCTGCGAGAACATTTCGGGTATGCGAAATACGACCCTGATGATACTGAGGTGAAGAGGTATGTTACTGAGAATATAGATTATCATGAGAGGGTTACGAATTTACAGTATTTCCCGACAGAGGAAGAGATGATTTTTTTGGCTAAACATTTGCCGATTCAGATTTCTGGGGATCCTACGGAGAAGAGAGAGGTTTCGAATTATAAGGATTTGCCGAGGGTTTCTTCTAATTTTATCCGGGGGGGGATGTGTTTGACTTTTAGTGAGGGTCTTGCGCAAAAGGCGGCGAAGGGAGTGATGCGGTTGAGTAGTCCGAAGAAGCATGGTTTGATTTGTACGGGTTTTGATTGGTTGGAGGAATATTTAGTGCTTCACAAAAAGCGGGAGAAAGGGAGTGGAGATGTTATTGCAACATATATCAAAGATTTGGTTGCCGGGCGTCCGGTTTACGGGCATCCTTCTGCTCCGGGGGGATTTAGATTCAGGTATGGTCGGAGTCGGGCCGCGGGTTTCTCTGCAGTTTCTATTCATCCAGCGACTATGGGAATTACAAATGGATTTTTGTCTCAGGGTACTCAGTTGAAAATTGAGAAACCTACTAAAGGGTGCATTATCACTTCCTGTGATCATCTTGATGGACCGATTGTTAAGTTGTTTGATGGTTCGGTCAAAAAGATTAGTGATTTTGAAGAATCGAAGGAGATTTACAAAGATGTCGAGGAGATTATTTATTTGGGAGATATTCTTTTTCCGTTAGGAGATGTTATTGACCGGAATGCGATGTTGCCTAAGCCGGGTTATGTCGAGGAATGGTGGGAATTGGAGCTCAAGGAAAAGATGGAAGTGACTGGGGAGAGTTTTGAAGGTAATGCTTTTGATATTTCACTTGAAGAGGCTGTGGGGATTAGTGAGAAATATTCTTTGCCGTTACATCCCTCTCATATTTTTTATTGGAATCAAATTTCTAAGGAGGATTTTATAGGGTTAATGGATTGGGTGCAGAAAGGTATTTGGCGAGGGCGATTGGTTTTGCCTTGGGAAAGTTCTATTCGTGGAAAATTTAAAGAAGCAAAGAGGGCCTTAGAAATTTTAGGGGTGGAGCATCAAGTTGTTTTAGATAATGTTGTTGTAGCTAAAGATGCTAAATCTTTTCTTGTAAATTTGGGATTGCCGTTTATGAAAGAAGGAGATAATTTGAAGGGAGAGGTTAAGAAAATTATTGAAGGAGAGCTTGGTAGTGATGTCTTGGAGATTGTGAATAAATTTTCAAAATATAAAATCAAAGATAAGGCCGGAACTTTTATTGGGACTCGAATGGGTCGGCCAGAAAAGGCGAAGCTTCGGAAATTGACAGGAGGCCCAAGTGTATTGTTCCCGATTTCAGATCAAGGGGGGAGATTAAGGAGTGTGCAGGCTGCGGTCGAGGTAGGATATATTAAATCTGACTGGCCGATTTTCAAATGTGGTTGTGGGACTGAAACGATTTATCCCGTCTGCGAAAAATGTGGGGAGAAAACTAAGCAGATGTATTATTGTAGAGATTGTCGTGTGGCAAAAGAAGAGAAGTGTAAACAGCACGAAGATAATTGTTATAAGTTTTCTAATCGAAAAATTGATTCTAAACATTATTTTAAAGTTGCACAGGAATTGCTGGGCTATGAGAATTGGGAGATTCCTCCATTGATTAAAGGTGTTAGGGGAACAAGTAGTGATAGTCATGATTTTGAGAATTTGGCGAAGGGAATTCTTCGATCGAAGTATAATCTTTGTGTGAATAAAGATGGGACGATTCGTTATGATGGGACTGAGATTCCGTTGACACATTTTAAGCCGCATGAGATTCGGACGAGTATTGAGAAGTTGAGAGAGTTGGGTTATGAGAAAGATCTGTATGGAGATGATTTGGTTAATGAAAATCAGATTTTGGAATTGAGGCCGCATGATGTTGTTTTGTCTTCGTGCTCGGTTACGGCGGATGAAAAGGCTGATGATGTTTTTCTTAATATTGCAAATTTTGTTGATGAAGAGTTAGAAAAATTATATGGTTTGCCAAAATATTATAATTTGAAATCGAAGGAAGATTTGGTTGGGCAGTTGGTTACTTGTATGGCTCCTCATAATTGTGCGGGGGTTATCGGGCGGATAATCGGGTTTAGTGAATTACAGGGGTTGGTTGCTTCACCTTATATGCATGCCGCTATGCGTCGAGACTGTTTTGATTATAATACATATATCTCTATAAAACAAGGCAATGTTTGGAGAAATATTAAAATTGGCGAATTAATTGAAAAATTAAATCCAGAGAAGATTGTTGATGATTATAGGACTATGGAAAAAAAAGTTAAGGGATTTAAAACAATTGGATTTAATAAGGGATTAAAGGAGGTTGGAGTTAATAATTTTACAAAACATAAAAGATTACAGATGTTAGAGATTAAGACTGCTCTTGGGAAGAAGATTAAAGTTACTAAAAATCATAAATTTTTTATTGATGGAAAAAAGAAAAGGGCTTCTAATTTGAAAGTTGGAGATAAATTACCTCTTCCTAAAAAGATTGATATTAAATCTAGAAATTTAGGGGAGATTAATTTATTAGAAAAATTTAAAGGAGAGAATTTAATGATTAGGGGAATTAAGATTATTTTAGAAGATTTAGGGATTGGAGAGCGAGATAGAATTTTGAAAAGATTAAATATTTCTAAAAAACAATTTCAAAATTTCAAAATTAGGGATAGTTATCCTATTAATTTTGTATTAAAATTGAATAAAAATTTGAGAGAAAAAATCTATAAGGTTGGAAAAATAGCGACTAAAAGAGATAATGTTGAAGTGCCAATTGTTATCGAGTTAACTAATGAACTTTTGGAAGTAATTGGATTATATCTTGCTGAGGGTTATTCGAGAAGTGTTAGTGGGGGAAAAGGATTGAATCAAGTTTATATTTCTTCAAGTGATTCTGAAATTAGAAAATTTATTAAAAATACTATAAAAGATTCTTTTGGATTATATCCATCTGAAAGAAAAAAAGATAGGGTTACTTTTTCTTCAAGGAGTTTGTATTTATTTTTTACAAAGATTTTGGAGGCGGGGAGTATTGCTAAAGATAAAAGAATTCCTTATTTATTTTTGAATTTAACTTTAGAAAAATTAGCTTGTGTTTTAAGGGGGTATTTTGAAGGAGATGGTTCTGCTGAAAAAGAAAGAAAAAAGATTTGTTGTGATAGTATTAGCGAAGGATTATTAAGTGATTTGGAATTTTGTTTGAATAGGTTTGGTATTTTTACTAAACGATATGAATATGAGAAAGAGCCCGGACCAAAAGTTAAGGAATTTTATATCAAAAAGAAAAGAGTAATCCCTAAATTTAAAATTACTAAATTAATTATTGGTTCTGACTTTATTAATAATTTTATGAAGATTGGTTTTTTATCTAAAAGAAAAAATGATATTTTAAAAAATTATTTTGCTAAAGGGCATTATGGGATGAGGATCGAACAAGATGAAAATTTTGTTTATGATTCTATTGTTTCTATTGAGGAATCCGGGGAAGAAGAAAGTTATTGTTTAAATGTAGATACCGAGAACCATCTTGTCGTTGCGAATAATATTATGAGTTTTAATTGCGATGGTGATGAAGCAGCAGTAATGTTGCTTATGGACGTTCTGATTAATTTTTCTAGGAAGTTCTTACCGAGTCATCGTGGTGGGACTCAAGATGCTCCATTAGTTTTGAACGCTCATATTCGTGCAGGAGAAGTTGACGATCAGATTTTGGGTTTCGAGTTGGGAGACCACTATCCTTTAGAAGTTTATCGGTTAGCGGAGGAGGGAAAACATTCGAGTGAGTGTAAGATTGAGACTGTTAAGGATAGGTTGGCGAATGATGAAAATCCGTTTACTAAGACCGGGTTTACTCATGATTCTACTGATTTTAATGAAGGTGTTTTGAATGGGGCTTATAAGATTTTGCCGACGATGAAAGAGAAGGTTGCGGGGCAAATGGAATTGGTTGGGAAGATTCGTGCGGTCGATACGGAAGATGTTGCTCGGTTAATTATTGAACGGCATTTTATTCGAGATATTCGAGGTAATCTCCGGAAGTTCGCACAGCAGCAGTTTAGATGTGTGAAATGTAATGAGAAATTTAGAAGGACTCCGTTGTCTGGGGTTTGCACAAAATGTGGTGGGAAGATTATTTTTACTATTAGTGAAGGTTCAATTAAAAAATATCTAGAACCTGCGATGGATTTGGCCGTTAATTATAATATTTCTCCTTATACTAAAGAGGGAATGGAACTGACGAAGATGTATATCGAAAGTATTTTTGGGAAAGAATTGGATAAACAGGTTGACTTGAAAAAATGGTTCTAGGGGAAGATTAATAATTAGAGTTTTATTCTAATAAGGATGGTTGGTGGGGGAGTTAATAGTTTCCCTGGTAGGGGGGATTATTCTTCAGGTAGGAATTGGATGAAGATTGCCCGGATTATAGGATTTGTCTTTTTTGGGATTTATTCTGTTCTTTTTTTGATGGGGATTTTTGGTGCTTCAATTGATGTTGGAAATTGGATATCTATAGTCTTTATTTTCGTGTCACTTCTTTCTTTTTTAGTGTATTATTATGGTTTTGTTGTATTGGCTAAGAAAGTCGATTCTCATTTGTTGAAGGTTTCTGCGATTATATTGATGGTGGCGATAAGTATATTTCTTGTGTTAATTATTATCGCAATTATCTCGAGTTTTAGTCCTCTGAGTACTCTGGCTCCAACGGGTTCAGGAGGATCTGGTTTGGGCGTTCCTGTAGAGGACAATTCTTCTCCGATATTAGGGTATGTCTTCTTAGCGTTTTTTGTATTCTTAATTATAACGAGATATCTTTTTGTGATAAGTTTGATTAGAATAAGGAATTCTGCAAGGTTTGCTATGATTGCGGGAATTATTGGGTTAATTGTTATGATAATTTCTACCTTGGCAATTCTTTGGATAGTTTATATGTATTTCTTTGATAAAATGGGTCTTGCATTGTTTGTAATTTCATTATTATTTGATAGAACAAAACAACTTATTTTTCTGTGGTCTATTTATATTATTTATGCTCTTGGTTTGACTGGACTTTTCTTTGAGTCTTTAACCTTACTTAAGGCTTCAAGGAAATAAGATGAGACTTGATTATGCTTTAATTTAAAAAGGCCCTTTTCTTTTTTATTTTATGTCAGGAATTTTTGGGGTGGTTTCTAAGGATGATTGTATTCAGGATGCTCTGTCTGGGGTTTTTTATTTACAAAATCGTTCAGAAGATTATTGCGGGCTAGCGTGGAAGACTCCTGATGGGAAGTTAAAAAATTCTACACATAAAGGATTGGTTAGGGAAAATTTTCCTAGGGAGAAAGTTAATGGGATAAATGGGGGGAGTGCTATTGCTTGTGTTTCTGGAAGTCGAGAGCCCGTTTCAGAATTGTCTCGGAGGGGGGGGATGATTTTATGTGTTGATGGAAATTTATTCAATTACTCTGAGATAAAAAATAACCTTTTGGAGGGGGGCGCAAGCTTTTCAGGGTATCATAATCCTGGTGAGATTAGCGACGCTGTTTTAATTTCTAAAATAATTGCAAAAGAGTTTATTTTTGAGAAAGGCATTAAAAATTTGATTGGACAAATGAAGGGGGATTTTGCTCTGGTTGCGCTTACGCCTGAAGGGATATATGCCGCTCGAGGGTGGGGTAGAAAGCCGTTGATTTTGGGGAAAAAGGATGGGAGTTATGCGGTATCTTCGGAAAGTGTGTCTTTTATCAACACAGGTTTTGAAATTGTCCGAGATGTCAAGCCGGGGGAAGTGGTGCTTCTAAACTCTGGAGGAATAAATTTTGTCGCCCAGTTTGATTTACAGAATATTAAATATGGGACTTTTGAGTGGATTTATACTGCGCATCCTTCTTCGCTTATTGATGGAAAAAGTGTTGAACTTGTTAGAAATAAAATTGGGGCCTTGATGGCAGAAAAATATAAAATTGATGCAGATTTAGTTTCTCCGATTCCTAATTCTGGACGGTGTCATGCTACAGGATTTGCTAATGCTTCGGGGATTCCTTATTTTGAAGTCTTTAAAAAATTTGATTATAGTGGAAGAAGTTTTACTCCGAATACTCTTGAAGCACAAAATGGGGTGGCTGATGAAAAATTAATCCCTGTCAAAGAACTAATCAAAGGCAAAAGGATTATTATAGTGGACGATTCAATTGTAAAAGGAAATCAAACTCGAAAACAGACACAGAGATTAAAGGCTCTTGGCGCGAAAGAAGTTCATGCGATTATTGCTTGCCCGCCTTTGGTTTGTGCTTGTAAATATGGGAAGTCGATTAAAAATGATGAAGATTGTATTGCGAAAAGGATGAGTCTTGAAGAAATTAGAACGACTCGGGGGCTTGATGGTTTACATTTTGCCGATGTTGAAATTCTTGAGAAGGCAATAGGTTTGCCGAGGGAAAAGTTGTGTTTGGACTGTTGGGGGTTGTAACGTCTGCGATTTTGCAAAGTTGCAATGAAGTAATTCTAAAAGAGCTAAAGATTGCAATTTGGGAGAACAAAAAGAATATTTTGTGAACTGTAAAATCGCCGTTAAGAGAAGTTTTGGCGAACCGCGGAGCATTAAATAAATTTTAGAAAACACAGATTAAAGATAATAATTATGTGAGCCAAAATTTGGGCGAAACCTTGGAACAAGATTATATCATTACTTCAGTGATTATAGGGTACTACTTGGGATGTTATCGTAAATACAGAATTTCACTTTAGTTTCACTGCAGTTCCATAAGCTAAAATCTCGGCCGCGCCTTGCATTACCATTGCGGTTACGAAACGAACATTAAGAATTGCGTCTGCTCCTTGGTCTTTTGCATCATTAATCATTCTATTAAATGCTTCTTCTCGTGATTGTGAAATCATCTGGGTGTAAGATTTGATTTCTCCACCAACGAGATTTTTTAATCCTGCTGCGATATCTCTTCCGATATGCCTTGCTCGGATTGTGCTGCCTTTAACAATTCCTAAAACTTTTGTAATTGTTTTTCCGGGAAGAGTATCTGTTGTTGTTGTAATTATTTCTGCCATATTATTTTTTAGTCTTCTTTGTATTTATATCCTTTCTTTGTTCTAATTTATCTTCTTCTTTATAGAATAGAATTAATGCTATTCCTATAATTGTTGGGACTAATGCCGGAATCCATTCTCCAGTTTTCCAATAGATTGCAATTCCAATAATTATTCCGGCGATCCCTACAAAGATAATTTCTCTCCCCATGATTCTCTCAGAGGGTTTTGCTTAATAAATCTTTAGAACGGGAGATAATAAAGGATTGTTGGGATTAGAATCGCTCCCATGAGGAAACTTCTTCGGGTTTGGAATTCTATGCAGGTAAGTCCGAGTGTTGTTGCGGTAATGAAGACTAAAAATCCTAAAAATCCTGAGAAGAAAATTGTTATTGCAGTCAAAAAAATCAAAATTGTTATTGATATTTTCGCGTAAGGGATTCTGTGGATATTCTTCGCGAAGAGTTTTGAAATTTGTAAGGTAAGGGGGATTGCGATTATCGATGTGACGGCTATTGTTATTAGGATTGTAAGGAGGTCTGGAAAACTTAATTGTGTTATTTGGGAGATTGTGGCTGCCGCACCGGTTCTTGATTTTTGGATTAGGAAGAGGGTCACAAACGACATAGACATTACTAAGGTATTTATTGATCCTAGGAGAATTAGGAATTGTTCTCTGTTTAATTTTCCCATTATCTCAGAGCCTATAACTGCAGCTTGGCTACTTCCAAGTCCTGGGAAGAATGAGCAGAAGGGGGAGATAATCGCGGTGGAGATTGTTGGTTTTATCAGTTCTTTTTTTGTTAGTGTTAATTTTTCTATTTTTTGTGGAGGAATTTTTGTTCTTGTTCTTATTGAATTGATTATCGTTGATGCTCCGAAGAGACCGGTTAATAGGGGGAGAAGGGGCTGTTGAATGTTTAAGTTAAACGAGGCTAACCCAAGGAAGCCTGCCAAGATAAATATTATTGTTGCCTTTATTCTCGATTCTTTTTCATGAAGGATTAACAGTACTGCAATCCAAATAAGGAAGAGGCCCAACATTCTTTCTATGAATGGATAAATTTTTGGGATAAATAAAAGGAATGCGGGCACTAGGATAATCAGGGAGAGAATTGCAATTGTAGAACCTATCGTTGTGAGTTTTACTGCTTGATGTCCGTGGCCTTTTAATAAGAATTCATGCCCGGGGAGAATCCCCAGTCCGGTATCTTCGTCGGGGGCTCCGAGAAATACTGCGGGGATGAAATCCACAAAGGTATGTGTAATCGCCATGGCTACAATAAACACTAAAATTATAGTTATGGGAAAGGGTGTCAGAAATATGAAGGTTAAGAGAATCGCTGCTATGAGGTTGATATGAACTCCAGGGATTAGGCCGGTGATTGTCCCGGCAAGGATTCCTAGAATAAAGGCCAGTATCAATTCCATTCTATAATATATTTTAAAGACTCTATATTCTTTTATATTCTTAAAACGACATTTTTATATGGGTTATAAATCTGATGAGCCGGAGAAGGGTTCTGCGGGATTTGTTCATATTGTAATTGTTAATTTTATTAGGCTTGTTTTAATTTTGACTCTCCTTTTTGCTTTTTTTAAGGGGAGAAATCTTATCCTTGTAATGGCTTTCCTTGGTCTCGTCATGACTTTTATTCCAACTCTCTCTCGGATTTTTTTTCGGAAGGACTTGCCAGCTAGCTTGGAAATTATAACTTTCCTATTTGTTTTTGGCTTACTTTTGTTTGGAAGTGTTAGGGGGATGTATGCAGGATTTTGGTGGTGGGATGTCCTATTAACTTTTGGTGCGGCAATTGCGTTGGGTTTTATAGGCTTGACTATTTTTCATATTTTAGATAAATCTGGTTGTGTAAAATCTAGTCCGGCGATTGTTTTGTTCTTTACTTTTTGTTTTGCATTTTCTCTCGGTGCTTTGTGGGAACTTTTTGAATTTATGATAGATACACTCTTTGGTTTTGGATTACAATTGGGGCTTGTAGATACTATGAAGGATTTGGCAGTCAACTTTCTCGGTGCTTTGATAGTTTCACTTTCTGGATTTTTGAGATTGCGTTCCGGAAAAAATGATTTTTTCAGTTTATCTCTTTTTAATTTCCTAAATGATAATTTTAATTTTGCTAATCCTCGAAAGTCTGAGGCCCTTGCCCCAAATTATATTGAAGGAATTGTTATGGAAAAGGAATCGGAGAGGTTAGAGTTTAAGTCTACTCTTCGGAGAAATTTGCACACGGGAGATTTTGATAAAAATATGGAACATGCGGTTTTGAAAACAATTGTTGCGTATCTTAATTCTCGCGGAGGCTCTTTATTGGTTGGGGTGGGCGATGCTGGAGAGGCTATCGGTGTCGAGGAGGACCAATTTCCCTCAAAAGATAAGCTAGAGTTATATTTCGCATCTATGTTGAAGAATCAGTTGGGCAATGGCGCTTTGCCTTATATTCGTTATGAGGTTTATCCGTACAAGGGAAAATCTGTTTTGAAAATTGATTGCCTTCCCTCAGACAAAAGAATTTTTTTGAAGTGGGCGGACCAAGAGGAATTTTATATTAGGCATGGGCCTTCTAGTTTAAGACTTTCGGGTGGAGATTTGATTGATTATGTCCAACATCGATTTGGTTAAACTTTCCTTATTTCATCTACGATGAGTTGTTTTTCTCCCCGGTATGTTTCAATCTTTCCTCGAAAAGAAATTTCATCCCCCGGTTTCAAATCAAGAGGGGAGGGATTGAAGAGAATTAATGTTTCATCTTGATTTTCTAATTGAATTGTTATTCTATTTTCTGAATATTTTATTGATTCTATTGTGCCGGTTTGGTTATTTGGGAGTTGGGTTAAAAACATTAATAATAGGATTCCTAGGAGTGAAAGAATAAGGAATATTTTTTCTAGTTTCATTACCTAAGACACTCCCAGTTTCCTGAGGCATCAACTTCCCTTGCACCGATAGGTGTACCTTTTTTATTGGGGCAAGATAGTCCACTACGCTTGGTATTCATTTTGTTTGAAATTCTATTACATCCTTATCTTTTAGAACATGTTCGAGTCCGATTACTTGTCCGCCGAATTTTGAAGAAGGGCCCCAGACCCTCGCTCGTTTTATTTTCTTTGATATTCCCTTCAATA
This sequence comes from Nanobdellota archaeon, assembly GCA_018830525.1. Taxonomy (GTDB): domain Archaea; phylum Nanobdellota; class Nanobdellia; order Pacearchaeales; family GW2011-AR1; genus JAGVXH01. Next base: position 162,296 of record JAHJSH010000029.1, read on the forward strand.
TTTTTTCTGCTGCTTCTTCGAATGTCGAGCCTACTTTCATAATCATGGGCTCTTTACTTGGTTCCTTTTTTGGCTCTTTGGTATAGATACGAATTACTGGAAATGTTCCGAATATTTTTTCCTTTAGTTTTTCGAGTTCTAATCTCTCTGGATTTTTTATATCTATTATTTGGTAATCATATTTTTTAAATTTTGATTTTAGATTTGCCTCAATTTTTCTTTTGTTACCCTCACTGATTTGTAAATTTGATTGGTTAGGGCATGCTACGTAATCTTCAATCTTATTTATAATGAGAATTATTTTTGCTGGCGCTCGATAAATATATTTTTCTGATTCTTTGATTTGTTCCAAACAGTCTATAATGAGAAGGATTGTGTCTGTTGAATTCAGAAGAGATTTATCATGATTCGGAAAGGAAGGAGTGTCTATAATTTGTATTTGTGCCTCTTCAAATTTAAATGTCCCTAATTGGGGTTGGAAGGTGGTGAATGGGTGGGGAGAAACTTTAGCATTAAGTCCGGTTAGGGTGTTAAATAGGGTAGACTTCCCGGAATTTGGAAATCCGGTTAAAACAACTTGCATGTCTGCCTTTTTTATTCCTGCTTGTCCCCCCTTTCCAGATTTTTTCCTCTTTGCTAGACCTTCTTTTAATTTTTTATAACGATTTGTCAGATTTTTTCGCATATTCTCTGAAGATTTATGTTTTGGGACTTCTTTCATCATTATTTCTAAACAGGCTATTCTCTCTTCATCCGTTGTTGCTTCGTGGTATTCTTGCTCGGCTCTTTGATAAAATGGGGATTGGTTTGTCGACGCCATAAGATTATTAAAGTAGGATAGTATATGAATTTTATGGAAAAAGGGTTTGTATTGTCGTTAGTGTTTCTTTTGTTAATTGGGTTTGTTAGTGGTGAGGGTGCTTGGGGGGAATATGCGGATGGAGGTAGCGCGGAAGATGCAGCTGTTCTTGTAAATACCTCTGCAGGAGATACTGGTTCAACGGATTCGGGAGATGCTGACCCCGAAGCTAATATAGATTCAGATACTTCCACAGGAGGGGCAACCTCTAATTCTGAAAAATCTACAGTATATACTCAGAATTTTTGGCTCGCGTTGGGGGCAGGGGTAGTTGCGTTGCTTTTATTTTTAATTCTCTTATTCTTCCTTTTGAGGCGGCCGACAAATCGGTGGAAGAAGAAATAATTCTCAGCTTAGGGTACTCTAAATTGTAGGGTCTTAGGGCAAGGCTCTTAAAGTGATTTTTTCTTTGAGATTTATGAAAGTGGGAGTTTTATTCTCTGGGGGGAAGGATTCGTGTTTAGCTTTGCATAAAGTTTTGCAAGAGGGTCATGAAGTGAAATATCTTTTGAATATTTATCCTAAGAATCAAGATAGTTTTATGTTTCATAAACAGGATTTGGGATTGTTAAATGTTCAGGCTAAGCGTCTTGGGATTAAGATAGTTTCAGTAAAAAGTGAAGGTATTGAAGGAAAAGAGTTGAAAGACTTGAGGAAGTTGATTGGAGAAATTAAAGGAAATGTTGAAGGGATTGTAGTTGGGGGGATTGCTTCATCTTATCAAGGGAAAAGGGTGAAGAAAATTTGTGATGATTTGAATTTGAAATTTGTTGCTCCTCTTTGGGATTATGAGCCTGAGAAACTTTGGGAGGAGTTATTTGTTGAGGGCTTTGAAGTTATTATGATTAAGATTGCGTGTGAGGGAATTGATGGGAGTTGGCTTGGTCGGGTGATTAATCGTGAGAATTTTGAAGAATTGAAAAAATTAACTAAAAAATATAAATTTAGGTTGGATTTTGAGGGTGGCGAGGCTGAGACAACAATTTTAATGATGCCAGAGTATAGTGAGAGAATAGAGATTGATTTTGATGTTGAGAATGAGGGAGAATATAGACATTTGATGAAGAATATTAAAGTAAAAAAATTAAAATTTACGAATGGATAAAAAATTAATTGAAGAGATAAAAAAGAAACGAGAATTTTCTGGTTTGCCGGATTCGATTGTTGAGCGAGCTGCGGAAATGGCAAAAGGTGCCCCAAATGGGCATGACTCTGGTGAGCCCGATGTGAAAAAATCTAGAGCTTTACTTCGGAAATATTTTGGAGTTTTTTTAACTAATAAAGTTTTGAAAGGAAAAGGTTCTGCTGAGGAAATGTTGAAATCTCATATGTCTTCTAAGAAAAGGGATTATGAAGAGTTTTATGGGGAGATTTTTAAGGGGATGGGAAATGTGGGCTCGGTAATTGATTTGGGGGCTGGAGCGAATGGATTTTCTTATGATTATTTGAAAAAGGAACTTGGTGCAGTGAACTATTTGGCGGTTGAAGCCTCTGGGCAGTTAGTAGATAATATGAATGATTATTTTCAGGAGAATAAATTTTCTGCTAAGGCTGTTGTCGGGGATTTATTTGATCTGGAGAGGATTAAGGGTCTTTTGGAATCTCAGAAGAAGCCTCGGGTCGTGTTTATGTTTCAGGTTGTTGATGCCTTGGAGAATTTGGAGAAAGATTTTTTTAAGAAATTTTTTTTGAGGGTATCGAAGGAATGTGAAAAGATTGTTTTGAGCTTGCCTACAGAAAGTTTGGGCGGTAGAAAGAAGTTTGCAGTTCAGAGAAAATGGATTATTGATTTTTTGTCCTCAAAGGATGACCCTGGTGGCCCGTGCGAGAATTTTATGATTGAAAAAGATTTTAAGACGAATGGTGAAAGGGTATTAGTTATTGGGAAGAAGCCAAATAATTAAATAGGGTTGTTATTATTCTAATTTATGAAATTTAAGAAAAAAGTTTTAGCTAATGGATTGACTGTTTTGCACGAGAAGCGAGACGTTCCAGTTACTACAGTTATGCTCGCAGTGAAGTATGGGGCGGCTTACGAGACTGCGGAAGAAAAGGGGATTGCGCATTTTATTGAGCATCTTTGTTTTAAGGGGACGGATAAAAGAGATGTTAAACAGATTGCAGATGAAGTTGAAAAAGTCGGGGGAGATTTGAACGCGTTTACTCATGAAGAGATTACTGCTTATCATGTTAAGTTGCCTTCAGAGCATTTGAATATTGCAATGGATGTTATTTTCGATATTTTCTTTAATGCGAATTTTCCTGATGCAGAAGTTGAAAAAGAGGGGAATGTAATTTGTGAAGAAATTAAAATGTATAGGGATAATCCTCGGTCGCATGTTTTGGATAAGATAAAAAATAATTTGTATGAAAAACCTTTTGGTGAATTTATTGGGGGGACTAAGGAGACTGTGAAAAGTATGACTCGGGAACAATTATTTGAGAAGCATCGAGCAGTTTATATTCCAAAGAATTCTATTTTATGTGTCGTTGGAAATAATAATCTTGATGAGATTCTTAAGTTGGCTGAAAAGGTTTCAGTTGATAGGGATGGAAAAATTTCTCCAGTTCCTGAAATAAAATTACAAACTGTGAAGGATGTTGAGAAACGGGGGGATATTCATCAAGCTAATCTTGCCCTGGGGTTTCATTTTCCGATTGTTGGAGAAAAAGGGAGGTATGCTGCAGAAGTTTTTTCCACGATTCTTGGGCAAGGGATGTCCTCGAAATTATTTAGTGAGGTGAGAGAGAAACGGGGGCTTGTTTATGGTGTGAAGTCCGAGCTTGATTTAGGCAAGAATTATGGTTATATGATTATTTGGGCTGGGACTGATCCGGAAAAAGTTAGCCAGGTTATGGATATTAGTTTGAAGGAATATGCTAAGATGGGGAAGATAACAGAAAAAGAATTAAGTGAAGCGAAAGTCCAGGTTATCGGGAATAGACGTGTTGAGTCTGAAGGTTCAAATGATACTGCGGTTAATTTGATTTTGGAAGAGGCTGTGGGAAATGCTGAGGACTATTATGAATATGAGAAGAATATTAATTCTGTTACTCTTGAGGACATAAAAGAATTGGCAAAGATTTCTGAGTATGCGAGTTTTAGTTTAGAACCTTAATCTTTTAGTAACCCTAAGAATTTTTCCATTTTGTTTTCGTCGAGTATTTCCTTGAGGTCTTCTTTTGTTGTATTGAATACTTTTTGGAGTGTTGGGAATTTATCTAAAAGATTTTTTGCGGTGGCTGGTCCGATTCCCGGGAATCCTTCAAGAATAAACTGTTTTTGTTCTTCAGGCGTTTTGAAAGTTTTAGAGGGTCTTATGGAATCTTGGGACTTTGGTCTTTCATATCTTTTCGCGACAAGGATAAGGAAGTTGGCGGTGTCTTTTTCGTCTTCGGTGTAGATTATTGGGATTTGGTAATCTATTGCAACCGAGAGGAGCATTCCTCGAATTGCATTTTCATGAACATTGAATTTGTTGTAGTCATAACAAAACCCTTCAATAATTAGGAAATATTTGGGATATTTTTTTATTTCTCTTAATTGGTCGAATAATCTTTTGTTTAGCATTGAGCCGACGAAGTCTGAGAAAGTTTTTCTTTCAATAATCGTGTCTTGAATTAAGTAATCTCCTATTTTTAATTTTTCAAAATCGATATTTGCTTTCTTTTCCATCAAGTTTGCTGCGATGAGGGATTGTTTTTCTCGGGTGTCTATGATTATTGGGGTTTTTGGGTTCGGGCAAATAGGTTCTTTTTCCAGTTTCTTTTTTGAGAAGATGTTTTCAATTTGTTTTTTCATAGTAATGTTTGTTGTCTTTCTCCTGACTCAAAATCTTTTTTTATGTCATCAATTGCCTTATACATTCTTTTTTCTTTGTGATAGGCAGTATAGTGGTAAGCTTGGTCTCGGGTATTTTTTGTGATGAGAATCTTTAGCGAGCCTTTTGAAAGTCTTGCGGTTCGTCCTCTTCGCTGAATTGATCTTATTGCGCTTGGGATTGGTTCGTAGAAAATTACCTCATTAACTTCGGGAATGTCTAAACCCTCCTCGGCAATGGATGTTGCGACAAGAATGTTTATTTTTCCTTCTCTGAATTGTTTAATCATCTCTTTTTGCTCTCTTTGTTTCAACCCGGTTGTTTTTCCCTTGCCGTGGTCTTTCATTGCTTGTCCTACAAAATTTTCCGCTTTTATCCCCGGGAGTTTATTTAACATTTCGGAGATTGTTCTAACTGTTTCTCTGAATTGTGCGAAGATTATTATTTTTGATTTGGTGTCTTTGTTAAATTGTTCTCTGATTATTTCTTTCAGAACTTCTAATTTAGGGTGTTCTTTGTTGAGTGTTGTTGCAAGAGTGTAGGCTTTTGCGAAATGGGGGTCTTTGACAAGTTTTTGGACTCCCTTTGATTTTTTCTCGGTGGCTTGTTTGAATAAATCTTTCAAGTAAATTATGAATGATGAAAGTGTTTGGGTCTCTAAAAGTTCTAACGCATGGGAAATTTTTAGTGCGGTTGCGCATGCAGAAACTGCTAGCATACTGTTCATACTTCTCCCCCTTCTTAGTGAATTCATAAGGTTTGCTTGAGTTTTGAGGAGCATTGTTTTGCTTGGATATCCAAAGAGGACTTTTCGGTGTTTTAATTCACCCACTTTTCTGTTATAGATTTCTTCGAGTAGCATTCTGATTTCTTGAAATTCTGGGGGGAAATCTACTTCAATTTTCTCAAATTCTAGCTCTTGGAGATAGGGTTTTACATCTGCACTTTCAGTTGTTCTGATTTCTACAGCTTCTATTCCTAAGTTCTCACAGACTTTGGTTATTGTTTCTTTATCTGAACCGGGGGAGGCGGTTAGTGCGAGGACTCTTCTATTGGTTGCTTGTAATTTGTATTTTTGAGCGACCCTATTGTAAGCATAATTCTTGAGGCATCGATGACATTCATCTACGACTAGGAGACTTACTTCGTCTAATTGGTATAATCCTTTTTCTAGATCATTTGCAATGCATTGGGGTGTAGAGAAAATAAACTCGGCAGTTTGCCATATTTTTTTCCTTTGGTCTGCGGGTGTTTTTCCGGTAAAGAGTTGCATGTCTGCCCATCCTTCTGGCAAGGATTTTTTGAAAGATTCAAAATGCTGTTCAATCAAAGGTCTTGTAGGGGCGAGTATGATAATTTTCTCAAGAGGAAATTTTTTAAATCGGTCTATTGCCATCATTAAGGCTATGAGGGTTTTCCCGGTTCCGGTTGGAAGAACAACTAAACAATCTTTTTCCTTGCAAGTTTCAAAAATCGTCTGTTGGTAGTCTCGGGGAATTGTATCCATTTCATCCATAGTTTATTGAGATAAGGGAGGTTTATAAATTTTGGAGTGGTGGATTCTATATGGTGGTTGAATTTCCTTGGTGGTTTTATCCAATTCTTGTTTGGACTCTGTTTTGGAAGGGTGTCGCAATGTGGAAATCTGCGAGGAATAATCAGGCAATTTGGTTTGTTGCTTCTTTGGTGATTAATACCTTTGGGATCTTACCAATTATTTATCTTCGGTGGTTCCAACAGGATTGGAATAAAAGGTCGGCGGAAGCCCCCATGTTTTTCTCGCAAGCTCGAAAAAAAAGATTTCTAAAAAGTTGGTTCGGAAGAGAAGGGTTAAGAAGAAATCTCCTCGATTGTTTAAATAACTGTTAATCCCCAACCAAGGATTATTAGTGTAATCGTTACCAGTGTTATCCAAAGTCCTCTGCTTGAAAAGAATATCTTTGAACCGTCCAGCCCGGATAATGGGATGAGCGACCAGGCTGCAAAGTAGATGCTGAGTCTCGCGAATAATTCGAATCCGGCAATATACCCAATTATACCGAGGAGGAGGTTTAAAATTATTCCCCATGCTGCAATCCATGCGATGTGCCATTCAGTTACTTGAGTAAATCTATAGAGTCCGTGCCTTTTTGCTACTCTTTCTGTTTTTGGTGTGACATCAAACTCTAAAACTGCTAACCACCAAAAGACTCCTCTTGTAAATAGGGATAATAGAAGTGGAATCCAGATCATTGGAACGGGTTTTTTGAAGTGGGAATCTTTTCTAAATCCATATTGATACCATGACCAGAACTTTGTTCGGACATTTATTTCTAAAAAGTATCCGACGGTTTTTTTGATTAAGATGTTTGCTCCAATGATTATTAAGAAACTTATTCCAGCGGTGTAGGCTATTGAGGTATCTCTAAATCCAATACTCACTGCGAGGACTAGTGAGGCGAGAATTATGATAACGATTTCAATTAGGGATTTTTTGATATCCATATATTATTGAAGGAGATATTTTTTATAAATCTATTGGCCTAGAAAATCTCCCTGTAGGTGATCTGGTGATCTAAGGTTTTCTCTTACTCGCAATTTGCATCTAGAGATATTTATTTTAATCTAGAAGCGAATTGCTCGGCTTCATGCTTCATTTAATGTAATCGGCTTCGTCGTAGGGGGATTATTAGTATGTCTTGAATCATAGAAATGTATTTAAATGAAATGTTTTTAGTTCAACTATGTTAAGAATAAAAAGAATGAGCGAGGTTGTTGGACGAAAAGTCTATACTGATTCTGGAGACCTTTTTGGAATGGTCGAGGAAGTTAACTTAATTGATAATAAGATTGATGGGTGGAGAATCGTCGTGGCTCGGGAGTCTGGGATGATTGAAGTTCTTGGTGGTGCTCGAGGGATTATTGTGCCTCATCAGTTTATTAAGGCTATTGGAGATATTTTGATAATCAATAAGAATGCTGTTCCGGTTCAGGCAGAGGACGACGATATGCCTTTAGAAGAAGAACTAGCTTAAATGTTAGTTCATTATTAAATCTTAGATTTGCTGATGGGTTGGTTTAATCGTGGATAATTTTAAATAATCCCTTCTTATAATGTATTTATGAAAAAGAGTTCGGAGTCCTTTCAGAATCCTTTCATGTTTTTCTTGCTAGGCTCGAAAAAGAGAGGGGTTAGTGCGATTATTACTGCGGTTCTAATTATCTTGATTACTATTGCTGCTATTGGAATTATCTGGATGGCGATTGTTCCGCTTTTGAAAATGGATACTCTTTGTTCGGATATTTCTTCGCGAGTGAGTATTGATACTTCAAAAGGATATACTTATTATAATTCTGTTTATGATGTTATGGCTGTTCAGGTTAAACGAAATCCTGGGGGGAGTGCAAATCTTTCAGATGTAAGAATCACAATTAGTTTTGGGGGGGGTTCGGGAAGTAAGATTGTTCCAGCTCCCGGGCCGGGTCAGGCGAGAGTTTATTTGTTTAATTTGAGTAACTTTGAGGGCGAGCCGACGAAGGTTAGTGTTGCTCCAATTTTTTCGAAGGGGCGGAAGAAAACTGAATGTCCGGTTAGTTCTTTCTTGGAAGCCCCTTTCTTGAATGGAAGTCTTTCTGATGGAGATTATATCCTTTTTGGTGCTTGTGTTTCAGATGGAGATTGTGATGATGGGAATGATTGTACTTCGGATAGTTGCGGGGAAGAAGGTGAATGTGTTTATAGTTTGGTTACCAATGGTCTTCCTTGTCTTGGTGGAACTTGTCAATTTGGTGTTTGTGTCGAATGTTATACTTATCCTTTCTTGGGTCGTGTTGGTTATTGGAGTTTGAATGATTCGTTTGGCTTCGCTGTCGATAGTGTTGGAGATAATGATGGAAGTGTTTTTGGGAATACTCGGTTGTTGATGCACTTTGATGATGTCGCCGGGGCGACTTCGTTGTATGATGATGCGGTTGCTTATTGGAAGTTTGATGATACTGGTTTGGTTGCTGTTGATGAAAGTGTTAATGGAAATGATGGGACTGTTGTTGGTGGGGTAACTGTTGGAGTTGATGGTGAGTTTGGGTCGGCTTATGAGTTTGATGGGGTTGATGGGTATGTTGAGGTTGGTGATGATGATAGTTTGGATTTTGGAACTGGAGACTTTACTGTTTGTAATTGGTTTAAATATAATACAGCAAATGGTCAGCAGGTCTGGTCAAAGAGGATAGAGTTAAAAGAGGATATGGAGATGCAGATAGCTGGTAATCAATTAATTATTACAACAAGTTATGGCGAGTCTAAAGATTGGATTACTGTGGGTAATATTTTTGAAGGTGTTTGGTATTATTCATGTGTAGTACGGGATAATGGGAATGTTAGTTCATATGTTGATGGGGATTATAAAAATAGCACGTTTAATGAAGATAATGTTTCTACTTCATCAGATTTCTATATTGGGAAGGATGGTGTGGCTGACCTGGAATTTTTCAATGGCTCAATCGACCAAGTAGCAATCTGGGATAAAGCATTAACTCCTTTGGAGATTTCTGAGATTTATAGGGAAGGGCTTGTGCGGGATGAGACGGCTTATAGGAATAACGGGCGGTTTAATGATAGTTCGGATGTGAAGGTTGTTGCTGGGGTTAGTGGTTTGGCTGGGGATAAGGCTTTGGAGTTTGATGGTGTTGATGATTATGTTGAAGTTGATGATGGGATTTTTACAGTAACTCAATCAGAATTGACTTTAAGTTCTTGGGTCTATATTAATGAATTTAACTTGGGTCTATCGGGAGGAGACACTTCAACCCCCCTTATTTCTAGTTATAATAATTATGATTTGGGAAATGGGAAGGGGTATATGTTGAGAGCATTTCATAGAAATCTTAATGGTGAAAATACCTTGAGTTGGAAATTTAATATAATGGATGGCGGTCTTGGAAAAAGTATTGATTGTTTTACTCTCGGTGTATCTGCGTTTGAAGCTGATTATAAAAACAAATGGATCAACATTGTTGGGGTTTTTAAGGGAGATGACTATATTAAATTATATATCGGGGGACAGGAATGTTTTTCTGATTCTGCACCCAGTCAAATGATTCCAGATTTAACTTCTCCAGTGTGGGTTGGAAGGACTGGAGTTAATCCAGGTTTCCTTAATGGCTCAATAGACGAAGTTGCAATTTATTCAAGGGCATTGACTGCGACGGAGATTGGGGAACATTATGATGAGAAGAAGGCGCAGTTTGTTGATTGGGGTGATGGTCAGGTTGGGGGTGCGATGGAGTTTGATGGAGTTGATGATTATGTTGATTTGGGAACGGCCGATTCTTTGAATGTTAGTAATAGCACTCTTAGCGCTTGGGTAAAAATCAATTCTTTTAGTACTGATGATAATGTCGGACAAGTGATAGCTTCAAGTTATGCCGTAAATTTGGGGGGGGCTATATTTTATTTAAACGGGAATTTGCAGGGAACTGGTGCATTACCTGGATTTAGGATGTTTGGAGGTATTGATCCTATTCCTAGTGCATTAAGTTCTGAAAATTTATTATTAGATAAATGGTATCATATTGTTGGTACTTATGATGGGACCAATATAAACATTTATACTGATGGGGACTTAAAAGACTCTAGATTATACCTTGATGGAAAGGGATTTAATCAGTTTATTATTGGTAAAGCATCTTGGTATGATGGGCATTTTTTCAATGGCTCCATCGACGAAGTCTCTATTTGGAGTAGGGCATTATCGAAAGACGAGATTGAAGCGATTTATAATTTGGATAAGGGTGTGGGGATTTGTTCTTACCTAACTTCGATTTAAGTGGCGAGGTTAAGTTCTTAGTTAATTTTAGGAATATTTAAATAGGATTTAGGTTTGTGTAGTGTATGGGAATATTTGCTAATGCTTTTTTTACGGAGATGCTTTTGCCGTTCTTACTTGTGTTCGTCGTAGTTTTCGCGATTCTTCAGAAGTCTAAGATTCTTGGGGAGGGGAAGGCGCAGATTGATTCACTTGTTGCGATGGTTATCGGTCTACTTTTGATTGGTGTAAGGCAACCTCGAGAGATTATTGTGAATTTAATGCCGTGGATGGCGGTGGGTGTTGCGGTGATTTTGGTGTTCCTTATATTATATGGTCTTGTGGCTGGGGATTTGTCTAAGGCTCCCGACTGGATGAAGATTACTTTTGGAACTCTTGCAGGATTGTTTACTATTGGTGTTGTCGTATATGTTACCGGTTTTTATAATGTTATTGGAGATTGGTTTTCTGATGGGACAAGTGGAATTTGGTCTAATGTAATTATGGTTATCCTCGTGGTTGGGGCTATGGTTGTTGCAGTGGTTACTGGGAAGAAGAAGAAAAAGGACGATTGATAAGAAACATATATAAATGAGTTTTTTCTTAATTGACTATGGGAATTACAGGGATGGTTACAACTGTTACTGATGTGTTAAATATCTGGAACGATATTGGGGTGTTTTCTTATGTGATTCCGTTTCTTTTGATATTTGCAGTTATTTTTGCTATATTGGATAAAACCAAAATCCTAGGAGATAATAAGACTATTGAGTCTATTGTGGCTGCGGCTATTGGTTTGCTTTCTTTACAATTTGATTTTGTTTCGGAGTTCTTTGCAGTTATTTTCCCTCGGTTTGGGATTGGAATTTCAATATTTATTGTACTTCTAATTATGTTGGGTTTCTTCTATGGTGATGGTGAGTTGAAGAAAGGAAAGGTTGCTTGGATTGGTTGGACTGTGGGGATAGGAGTTGTTCTTTGGTCGCTTAGTGCTTGGGATCAATGGTCTGGAAATTCTGGCTTTGGTGGTTTCTTTGTCGAGAACATATGGTCGATTATAGTTCTGGCAGTCTTAGTTACAATAATTATTGTTACAGCTAAATCTGGGAAGAAGTCTGGTTCTTTGGGTCCGGTAAAGTAAATGGTAGCAGAAGCATCTGTTTCAGTGGTTGGATATTTTATGCCTATCTTTGCATTTTTATTAGTCTTTATTGTAATCTATGCCCTTTTGTTTAAGACGAAAGTTCTAGGAGAAAATCAACCTGTCATGCTCTTTATCTCCTTCATCTTGTCTAGCTTTTTTATTGTTCAGGCTTCATTAGTTGAGTTTGTTAAATTTACTTCGGCTTGGTTTAGTGTAGTTATTATTGGAGTTTTCTTTTTGATTGCATTGCTCGGATTTTTGCCCGGGAAAGAGCCCCTTTCATTTTTAGGTAAGAATAATTGGTTTTCTTGGGTTCTCTTGGGATTAATTGTGGCCTTCTTTGTAATCTCTTCGGCTTATGTTTTCAATTGGGCACTTAATTGGGGGATGGTTCAGGAATGGTTTGATACTGGTTGGTTTGGAATGATTCTTCTCCTTGCTGTTGCCGCAGTTGTTTCTTGGAAGATTAAGAAGTAAATTTATTCATCAATTTCTTGGTAAAAAATTTTTTATGTGTAGAAGCACACTGCGAAATTTGTTCTCTGTGAAATTTACTGACTAAAATAACTTTTTGTTAAGGAGGGTTTAGGATTATTTAGCTAACTTTCTTAACTCATTAAAATTATCAACTAGCGGGTTCATTAATTTTGAAACGGTTCCGTGAAGATTGTTTAGGTCTTTGTGAATCATCGCGTTGCTTTCTCCGAATTCTCCAATTTTTCCGATGATTGCTTGTTGGAGTTTGTCTATCGAATTTTCAATTCTCTTTAATCTATCATCGATGTCATCAACCTTTTCTTGGATTGCATTTTTGAATGAAACTAAGTCTCCAGTTTTTTCTTTGAACTCATTTAGTTTTTCTATGACAACTTGTTCGGCAATTTCTGAAATTGTTTCGGTATCTATTCCCCCTTGTGGTGCGTAATAATCTTGGTCTGAATATGCTTGCGGAGTTTCAGGGTAGTAGTAATCTTGGCCTCCGTCTTGGGGAGGATATGCTTGTTGTCCATCTTGCGGAGGATAAATTTCTGGACCGGGAGCCATTGGAGGTTGCATCTGTTGTGCTTGTGGTGGGCCCTGGGGGGCTTCCTCTTCAAGTCCTGTGCTCATCATTGATTGTTGCATTCCTGCCTGGTTTGATAGACCCCTCCGTGCTTGCATCTGTGGGGCTTGGGCTGGGGGTTGTATCGGAGGGGCTTGTGTTAAATGTTTTCCCATCCCGGGGGCGGGTGAAGAAACTGCAGCCTTAACTCTTGCTTGATTTAACGAGTCATTAATATCTCTGAGGGGAACACCTTCGTTCTGTAATCTTGTAGAAATTTCTCCATCATCCATCCCCTCTCTTTGTAGTCCCATTATCTTTTCTAATACATCCATATTATTCTGTGGGTTTTGTAGTTTTTATTTCTTTACCTAAGGCACTAACAGTTTCTTAAGGTTTCAACTTTCCTTTATTTAGTTGAACTTCATTCATACCTTCTTTCTTAGATAGTTTTGCATCTATTAATTCTTCAACATCCTTTCTCCTCATAAATTCTAATGGTTGGAAATCTTTTAACATTCGCTCAATTATAACTACTTCATCTCTTTTTACAAACTTATTGACTTCAGAAAGGAGGTTATTTGAAATTCTTTTTATTTTTTCTAAGTCTTTTTTTATCTCCAAGTTTTCTTTTTTTATCTCCTTTAATTCGTCTTCTAGTTCTTGTCTTGATGAAATTAAATTTTTTCCCAGAAGTAAAACTCTTTCCCTGATTAATCTATTTCTTTCATCGATGTCTCTAAGTCTAGTGTTGAAGTCTGCTAAAAGAAATTGAACTTGATCACCTTGTGGAGTTGGAGCCTCTGCCATTTAATTTGTTGGTTACAGAAGTTTATAATTCTTTAGGATATGGAATTCATATTGGGAACAATCTGTTATTGTAAATAAAATCTAATGGTTTTATCACACATACATTTTAATATAAGACATCCATTATTTTTTAATAGAGAGTTTGGAAAAAAAGGCTGATGTCTTTGATGCGATTAAAAGAATTGGGGTGATTGTGTTTCCTTTTATTGTGGGGTTGGCTACATATGCAGTTTCTAAGAATTGTGGTTCTCTTGATCCTGCAGTTGTTGGTACTCTTGTATCCGCCCCGGCTTTTGTTTATTCTCGGCTAGTTATTGGTAATGACTATAATCTTTTTTAGAGAATCAATTATACATATATTTTAATATGTGTTTTTGTAAATTATACTGGGGTGACTAAAAATAAACTTTAGAAAAGTTTTACGTTTTTATTTGCCAGATAGGGGGGAGAAAATAAAAAATGATGTTTAAACCGGGCGCGCCATTGTATTCTTATGAGATTATTCGGGAATCTGGGGAGAATGTTATGTACATTAATTATCTTGGTGCGAACTTTACTCCTTCCTTGATTGAATCCCCAATTGTGATGGCTAGGACGCTTGATAACCTTAAGGAAGATTCAAATATTAGTCGAATTGTTTTTGTCCAACAGAGAAATTATTCCCATGACTTTACACAGGTGAAAATGTTGATTGAAGTTTCCAACCTTTTTGATTTTTTAATTAATCGGGAACGAATCGTTTCTCCTGAAAAATTATCTCATCTGGGCAAGGATTATTATGTTGCTTATGCTTTTTTGAATCATATTCTTAATGAGGTTTTGAAACAAGATCCGATTTTGGCTTATAGGGAATTAAGGAGCGCGATTTTTGAACAGAAAGCTTTGTTGGGGGAGGGGGGAGATAATGAAGACTATATTCGGGTTTTGGAAAAGGTTGAAGGTTATTTTGAAGATTTATTATTGGTTAAAAAGTTGAAGCCTTCTTTTGATTCTTATTCTTCCGGAGATAGGGATATTTATTCAGAGGTTTTTAGGGCGGATGCGATGCCGAATTTTACCTTTACTCGAATGGTTGCGCGAATCCCTGACGATGCTGAAATTATCAAACAGTATGAAATAGCGGAAGGGCCGGATAAAAGTTTGGTTACTATTTTTGAGCGTCCGAATAAAGCGAAGCTTGTCTATCACTTGTCACCTCCGGAATATAGTCTTAATGAGGATCATCATATGTTGTTGAATCTTGCACGGCAGGTTTTAATTGAGCATCGGCCGTCCGAGGAAGAATTTAATGATCCGGAGCGGACTCGGCAGGTTTTTCTTAATGTTGCTAGGGATTTGCTTTCAGATTTGGCGCAGAGTAAGAATCTTAGTTTGAATTACATGGAGTTGGGGAAGTTGGCGAATATTCTTGTGAGACATACGATTGGTTTTGGAATTTTAGAAGTTTTGCTTCAGGATGAGAATTTACAGGATATTGTTATTAACGCTCCGGTTAGTTTAAGTCCGGTTTTTGTAAGGCATAATGAGTTTGATGAGTGTGTTACTAATTTGATTCCTTCTCAAGAGGATGCGGATTCTTGGGCGGCAAAGTTTAGGATGATTTCGGGTCGGGCGCTTGATGAGGCGAATCCGATTTTGGATACTAATTTGGAATTGAAAAATGCGAGTGCTAGAGTTGCAATTATCCAGCAGCCACTTTCTGCAGGAGGAATTGCTTATGCTTTGAGGCGACATCGTAGCAAACCGTGGACTTTGCCTTTATTTATTAAAAATAAAATGATAGATAGTTTAGGTGCGGGACTTTTGAGTTTTATGGTTGATGGGGCTCGAACGATGTTGGTTGCTGGGACAAGAAGTTCAGGTAAATGTGTTGATGGGGATACATTGATTCAATTAAGTGATGGAGGAATAAAAAAGATTAGAGATTTGGTTGGAGAGAAGAAGAAAGATATAGAAGATGGAGAGATATTTAGTCCAAAAGAGAAATTTGGGGTTAAGTCTTTAGAAGGAATGAAAATTAGTGAGAAGGAAATAAGTGATGTATGGAAGAGGATTTCTCCTGAAAAGGTTATTCAAATAAGAACAAGAAGTGGAAAGCAGATTATTACTACAAAAGAACATCCTTATTTTATTTATGAGGGGGGTATAAAAAATAAGAGGGCAGATTCTCTTGAAAAAGGTAATTTGATTGTTAGCCCGCGAAATTTGAAATTTGATTTAGATGAACAGAAAATTAATTTAAAAGATAATAACTATTTAGTGAATGAGGGGGGGGTAAGTTATGTTCTGAAAGGCGGAACTAATTCTCAAGAAGTTTTATTTCCAAAAACAGTAACTAAAGAATTAGCTGAAATTATTGGAATGATAATCGGTGATGGGCATTTGGATGAATGTAAATTAGAATTTCATAATCAGTCTATTGAATTAAGAGAGAGGTATATTAAATTGTTAAAGATGTTTGGGGTGAAATATAGAATTTTTGATTCTCATACTACAACTGTTGTGCAAGTAACTTCTAGAATGTTAAATAGGTTATTGAGAGATGTTTTTGAAATTCCTTTTGGGAAAAAGTCTGATAAGGTTGTTATCCCTCAAATAATACTAAAATCTAATAATAATGTTTTGGCAAGATTTTTAAGAGGGTATTTTGATTGTGATGGTTATGTTCCAAAAGACAAAAGAGACTTGGAGATTGTTAGTGCAAGTAAAATGATGGGGGAGCACTTGAAGCTGGCACTTTTGCGGTTTGGCATTACACCTTTTTTGAAGATTAAGAAAATTAATGGAGAAAATTATTATAGAATATTGATTAGAGGAAGTTTTGTTAATGATTATGCTAAGAATATTGGTTTTTTTCATCCATTTAAAAAAAATAGATTAGAGCAAATTAGTTGTAGGGATTTTATTGAAAATTCTAATACTGATGTAATTCCTGAAGGTAATGAGATAATTAAAAAGTTAAGAAAAGAATTAAGGGTTTGTCCACAGGATGTTAGAATTGTTACTGGAAAAGATTATTGGGCTTATGAAAATGATAAATATAGGGTTACAAGGAGTTGGTTTAGAAAACTTGTTTATTTTTACAAAAACAGGTTTGATAATTTGAAGACTATGGGGGAGGATATTGTGAAGTTAAAGAATTTTGTTAATTTCAATTATACTGATTATTTGGAAAACATCAATAAGTTGAGGAGTTTACTCGGAGTTTCTTATTCTTTCTTGGCAGGAGAATTGGGTATGTCTGAGGCAGGCATAAGAAAAATTTTGAAAAATAAGAAAATTAGCAATTATGGGGTTTTAATTAAAACTTTTGGTTTGTTTAGATTTTTGAAAGAAAGGTATGATGCAGTTTTTGGGTTAAAAGGAAATGGTTTGAGGGTTGATTGTATCCCTGAATTAGTTAAAGAAGGGGTTGTTAGTTATGCAGAAATAGGGAGGGAGTGCAATATTCCAGAGAGTAGTTTGAAATATTATTGCTGTGGTAATTCTGTCCCTGTTGAAAGAAAAGAGGTAATTGAAAGATGTTTAATTGGATTAAAGATTAAAATGTTATTTAGTCTTGAGAAGTCGTTTGATTTAATAGATAATATTTCTATTATTAGTGAGTCTATTAATTTTGGTATGATTTTAGCTAATATGAGAAATGAACTTGGCATATCTAATGAAGAATTTGCTAAGCATGGAATTTCTGTTGGAAGCGTAACGAACTTTTTTTGTGGGCATTCTAAACCAAGCATAGAGACTCTTAAGGCGATGGTTGGTTGTATTATGGGGGTTTATGAGTCTTGTGTTAATGATGGGAACTTTGAATTAATTAAGGAAGCAGATAAATTGGCAAGTTCAGATATTTATTGGGATGAGATTTTGAGTGTTGAGGAGATAGATAAGGTTGATGATTATGTTTATGATTTAACTGTCCCAGAGGCGCATAATTTTGTTGCAAATGGGATTGTTGCTCACAATACATCTTTGCTTGGAAGTTTGTTGTTGGAGATTATGCCGAACCATAGAGTTATTACTATCGAAGACAGTGTTACAAAAGATGCATTGATGGTTGTAAGGCGAAATGGTCTTTATGAGAAGATAAGTATTGGAAATTTGATTGATGAACAGGTAAGTAAATATGGGTTTATTGATTTGGATGGTAGAGAGAAGTCTTTTAATTTAGAAGGTATAGAAGTTTTTTCTTTTAATAAAGATGGTAGAATTGTCTTATCTAAGCCAAGTAAGTTTATTCGACATAAAAATACTAAAGATATTTATGAAGTAGAGACTGCTTCTGGAAAAATTATTAATGTTACTAAAGACCATTCACTTTTTTCTTTAGATGTGGATAATTTAATTAAACCCATAAAGCCCATTAATTTAAGGGAAGATAATTTTATTGCTATTCCTAGAAAACTTAATTTTGGCAATAAGAGAGACTTTATAGACATCTTGCCATTTTTGGGAGATATTGAAAAAAAGATTTATGTTTTGGGGGCTCCGATTAATAATTATTTTGATGGGAAAAGAAAAGAGTTGTTCGATTTTTGTTCTAAATTAAATTATAAAAAAGCGACTATTCAGTCTTGGACTAGAAATAAAGTTTTGCCTTATGAGGTATATAATAAATTAAGGGAACAGATTGGCGAAGGAGATTTTTTTATTAAAAGTTTTTCTTCATCTAAAATTATTCCGACTAAGATAATGTTAGATGAGGATTTTTTAAACTTTTTAGGTTTATGGCTTGCAGATGGTTGTTATGGTAAGAATTCTGTTTTGATTTCTGTTCAGGAAGAGGAGAATCGTGAAGTGGTTTGTAGAGTTGCTAAGAAATTGGGCATGAATGTTAAGGTTCATAGTGACGAGTTTACTTTTATGTTGAATTCGGGGTTATTTCGAGAGGTGATGGAAAGAGTATTGCTTTTTTCAGGAAATTCTTATACCAAGAAAATTCCTAATTGGATTTATGGGCTTTCAAATAAACAGGTTGGGTGGATGTTAAGAGGATTTTATAGTGGGGATGGGTGTGCAATAGATAAAGAGATTGTTTTTTCAAGTTGCTCTAAAGATTTAATAAAAGATATTTCTACATTGCTTTTGAGGTTTGGGATTATTCTTCGATATTCTAGTGTTAAGAGAAAAGATAAGTGTACTAATTGTCGGATTGGGGACGGCGAGATGATTAAACTTTATAAGAAGAATATTGGGTTTTTGGTCGATAAGAAAAGGGAGAGGTTGGATAAATTATGTTCTAGAAAATCAAATCATGATACTTCTGATATAATCCCCTTGAGCTTAGAGGTTAAAAATAAATTATCTAAAGAAATTGGTGGTGATTTTAATTTTTATGATTATGTTACTCGGAATAATAATTTGGGGATAAGAAAGTTAAGATCTTTTGTTGATATTTTAAAAGGGGGTGATTTGAAGGAAAAATTAACTCGTCTTGTTGGTTGTGATATTTATTGGGATAAAGTTAAGAGTGTTAGGAAGATTAACTATAAAGGTTATGTTTATGATATTTCTGTTCCAGGGGATGAAAATTTTATTTGTGAAAATATTTTGGCACATAACACTTTAGAATTGCCAGTTTCAGCGATGAGAAAATTGGATTATGATATTTTGTCGATGAAAGTTCGTTCGGCTTTGGCTGGGGAATCTACAGAGGTTGCGGCAGAGGAAGGAATCCGAGCTTCGCTTCGTCTTGGAGATTCGTCTTTGATTGTTGGGGAAATTCGTTCGGCAGAAGCTAAGGCTTTGTATGAAGCGATGAGGGTTGGTGCTTTAGCGAATGTTGTTGCAGGTACGATTCATGGAGGCTCTCCGTATTCGGTTTTTGATAGGGTTGTTAATGATCTTGGTGTTCCGGTTACTTCTTTTAAGGCAACAGATTTGATTGTTGTCGCGAATCCAATTAAGTCTCCTGATGGTTTGCATTCTTGGAGAAGGGTTTTGCAAATTACGGAGGTTCGAAAGCATTGGACTAAAGATCCTTTGACGGAGGGAGGTTTTGTTGATTTGATGAAGTATGATGTGGAAGAAGATATATTAAAACCTTCGGAGGATTTGATTAATGGGGATTCGGAGATTATCAAGGATATTGCGTCGAATGTTAAGGGTTGGGCAGGGAATTGGGACGCGGTTTGGGATAATATAATTCTTCGTCAGAAGATTAAACAAGAAGTAGTTGATTTTGCAGAGAAAATGAAACAACCAGAGTTATTAGAAGCAGAATTTACTGTGAAATCGAATAATGCGTTTCATCAGATTAGCGACGAGGTTAGCGAGGAAATTGGTTTGCCGACAAGTGAAGTCGTTTTTCCTAAGTGGAAAAGATGGTTGGAGAAAGAGAGTAAACGTGTAGGTTTATAAATTTGAGAAGGTTATGGGCTTTATGAAAGGGTGGATAAAGACTGGACTTTTGGCCGTGGCTGTTTATGTGGCGGTTTTCTTTTTTAATAAGTTTTTTTTGAGTCAAGTTCCTGATAATATAATTATTAGGATTGTTAATGCACCTGTTTATTTCTTGTTGCAACTTTTTGGGATTGTTTCAGCTGGAATTGTTTTTTGGATAGGTATTTTGGCTTATTTCTTATTAGGCGTTATACTCTTTTTTGTTGCTAAGTTTTTGGACAATGTAACTAAGCATAACCGTTTCTTGAAAGAAGATGAAGGTCCAGAAGTTACTAAAGAAAATATTTAAATAGTAACTAATAGTTACAATAAGTAACTCCTATGGGGAAGAAGAGTGGTGATTCAGTTGTAAAGATAGATTCTAGCTTATTGGCAGATGTCGAAGCGTTTATTAATTTAGATGAAAATAAATTTAGGTACGTAAACCGGAAACAGTTTATTGATATTGCTGTTGCGGATTATTTAAGGAGGATGAAAAAGTGAAAGAACTAAAAATAGATATCGCAGATTATTTTCTAATCTTTATAATAATCGGAGGTTTTCTTCATTTTTTATTCCCTATTAGGCAGATTATTTTCTATCCCCTTACTCTTATTGGACTTTTTCTTTTTTTTATCGGGTGGATTCCAAATGTTTGCATAGGAATTTATTTTAGAAAAATTGGAACTTCAATTCCATCGCACAAAATGCCTAAAAAATTAATTACTTCGGGGTACTTTAGATTTAGCAGAAATCCCGTTTATCTTGGAATTTTTGTATCTTTATTGGGTGAGGCAATATTTTTAGGGTCTATTGTAACATTTATTGTCCCTGTTTTATTTTTTATTCTTGTTAGCATTTTTAATGTGCCCTTTGAAGAAAAGAATCTTGAAAAACAGTTTGGAAAGAAATACCAAGATTACAAGAAAAAGGTTAGGAGGTGGATTTAATCCCCATGGCACCGAGTACTGAAGACATTTTGAAGAAATATAGGGCGAAGATAGATAGGCAACTGAGTGATTACAATGAGAGTCCGACCCCGCAAGGGAAATTTTCTAAGAGTTATGATACGTTTAGAGCTTCTATGATGCCAGAGTTTTCTCGATATGAGCGTTGGTGCAAATCGATTGGGAATTTTTTCACGATGAAACTTGGTGAAAAGGATAATGCTCGAATTTCTCGGGCGATTGAAATTGCACATTTGAATGTTACTCCTTCTGAAGTTGTGGTCTTCGCTACGATGTTGATGTTTTTGGTGATGTTTGGTGGAAGCTTGATTATTACTGCGGTTTGGTTTCTTGGGGGAGGACTTAGTATCGGATTATTGTTCTTGCTGTTTCTACTTTCTGTCTTTTTGTTTTTCTATGCTTCAAAGACTCCAGAACGACTTGCGGTGAAGTGGCGTCTTAAGGCGTCGTCGCAAATGGTCCCGGCGATTTTGTATATTGTTATTTATATGAAACATACTTCGAACTTTGAGAAGGCAGTGGCTTTTGCGGCGGAACATTTAGAACCTCCATTATCTACAGATTTCCGGAAAGTTTTTTGGGACGTCGAGGTTGGGAAATTTTCTACAATTAAAGATAGTGTTGACAATTATCTTGCGGGATGGAAGGATTATAGTTTGGAATTTGTCGAAGCTTTTCATCTGATTGAATCGAGTTTGTATGAGCCGGAAGAGACGCGAAGAGTAGCGGTTCTTGAGAAATCTTTACAGGTTATCCTTGACGGTGTTTATGATAAGATGTTGAAATATACTCACGAGGTGAAGGCGCCTTTGACAAGTGTTTACATGCTTGGGATTATTTTGCCTACACTGGCTTTGGCAATTTTGCCTTTGGCTTCTACGATGATGGGGGGCGCGATTCAATGGTATCATGTTATGATCTTGTTTAATTTGATTATCCCGCTTTTGGTTCTTTATTTGACTGGGAATGTTATGATGCAGCGTCCGGGAGGTTATGGGGAGACGAGTCTTTTGGAGAAGAATCCGCTGTATGCTAAATATAAAAGTAATGCGGCGTATTGGAAAGGTTTCTTTATTGGGTTGCCTTTTATTTTGATTGGTCTGATTCCGTTCTTTTGGAGATATACTAATATTCCGCTTTGGTTGAATATGGCGAGAGATTACACTTGGGCAGAGCTTGGTATTGGATTTATGGGGGGTGGTTATGCTTTTGGGATTGTTGACCCTCTTACCGGGGTGTTGTTTGGTCCTTCGGGTGCTTTATCTTTAATTTTGAGTTTGTTTGTTCCAGTGGGTGTTGCGATAATATTCATTGTTGCATACCATGATAAAACAAAGGACTTGATTGTTTCTCGTCAGAAATATAAGGAAGTTGAAAATGAATTTACTTCTTCATTATTTCAATTGGGTAATCGGCTTGGGGATGGTATTCCTGCAGAGATTGCATTTGCTAAGGTGATGGATTCTACGAAGGGGACGGCTACTGAGGGTTTCTTTAGGATGGTCAATGAGAATATTCAGCAGTTAGGTATGGGCTTGGAACGGGCGTTGTTTGATCCGCGTCGTGGCGCGGTTATATTTTATCCTTCACAGTTGATTGCGACTTCGATGAGAATTTTAATTGAGTCGGTTAAGAAGGGGTTGAAAGTTGCGGCGAGGAGTTTGATGTCTATCTCGGAATATGTTAAGAACATTAAGAAAATTAATGATCGGTTGAACGATTTGCTTGCGGATATTATTTCTGATATGAAATCTAATATGGTTTTCTTGGCTCCGTTGCTGTCAGGGATTATTGTTGGTCTTTCTGGGATGATTGCTACGATTCTTGGGGGACTTGCGGGGATGGCCGAATCGGGAGGCTTGGGTGGAGGCGAAGAGATCATAGGGGCTGGAGGAATTGGGGGTCTTTTGGGAATTTTCGATCCAGTCACGATGATTCCCACTTATTGGCTTCAGATTGTTGTTGGGATTTATTTGATTCAGATTGTTTTTATTTTGACATCTACTTTAGTTACGATTAAGTCTGGGCGGGATCAGTTACAGACTACTTCTGAGACTGGGAAGAACTTGAAGAAGACCATAACTCTTTATTTCATCGTGGCTCTCGTGGCGATTGTTGGATTGACGCTTATTGGGGCGGTTGCTCTAGCGGGTTTGACTTAATTCGGAAACATTTATAAAGAAAAAGGACTATGAGACTGTATGAAGAGGATGAATGAAAAAGGGCAATTGGATTTATTGAATATTATTTTTGGTCTTATTGTGATTTGTGGGGGGATTGTTATTTCTTTTGGGATGGTGAATTTGGGAAGTTTGGTTGTGACGATGGGATTGTTGCTGGAGTTATTTAAATTAGTTATTCAGAGGGGTGTGTAGATGGTTGAATCTTCTTTAATTATAGGGGCGGCGATTATTGTAATAAATTTGTTACCTATTATTTTTAAGAAGTATAAATTGTTGGTTGTGACAGGAGCGATTTCGGTTTTTCTTGCTATGTTATTACTGACAGGGGTTGCTTAAGATGGAAAATAAGAGGGGTGCTGAGATGACTATTGGTACGATTGTAATTATTGTTTTGGCTATCGCTGTTTTGGTTTTCTTGATTTTTGGTTTTACGACGGGTTGGTCTAATTTATGGGATAGAATAGGAATTTATGGCGGTTCTGGAGAAAATATTAATGATTTGAAGGTTGCGTGTGCGGCTGCATGTGCGCAAGGTGATTCTTATGGTTTTAATGATAAAGTTCGGGAAGTGTGGAATGAAGATAAGATGGGTAATAAGGCTGTTACCTGTAAGGATTTGGTTGGAACTGTAAAACTTACTAATCGTGGAAAAGCAGTTACTGCACCTGTTATGGGGGCTTATGATGCTACTTTAATGGTTCAAGCAGAAATTGACGCAGATAAGAAAAAAGTGGATGATGCTTATGCGGTTGCACAAGTTGATTTTGCTAAGGCGACTAAGGATCTTATTGGTGCTGTTGATGATTGTCCTAACTTGTAATTTTTAGTAATCTTTATTAATCTCTAAAGTGTGACTAGTATATGGAAAAGTAAGTTCCAAAGGAACTTTCATGTCATTTTCAATGAACAAAAATGAAAGTAAGTCTTGCGACTTTCGATTCCATTTTATATGGAGGAAAAATAAAAATGGAAATGGAGGAGATAGTTAAGTTGATTGTCGTTGTTATTGTTTTGGTTATAATGGTGGGTGCTACAATCTTTTTGTTGAAAGGAAAAGGGGGCGCTCTCTTGGATGGTATTAAGAATCTCTTGAGATTTGGAAGATGAACTCTCGTGGTGCTATGACGGTTCCGAAGCTGGTTGCGATAATTCTGGCTATTGTCGTCTTGGTTATGTTGGTTTTTGGGGTGACACATCTTAAGCCACTTTATAATCGGGTCGGAGATATGTTCGATAGTGTTTTGTATTTCTTTGGAATGGGAGATGATGGCGGAAGAGGGGAATGTAGTAATGATATAAAAGTTTCAAGTTATGATGATGGCGGCACTCTCTTAGATATTGTGGGAGTTCCGAAGGATGAACGGGAAAGTGCATTTTTTATTATTTGTGACGATGGGACTTGCGGGGTTGATTTTTCTTCAGGGGAAGATTATCAGATTAAGGATGGAAGGTTTGAGTCTTCTTGGGATGGAGAGGTTTGGGGTTCTAAGGAGGACTATTTGTTTTGGAGGAATGCCAAAGATACAAAAGAAGATTGGGAAGTGTATAATGGTGTTTTGGATTTGATGGAGAAGGAGTTAGAGAAGGGAGAATTTAAGAAGATATACGATGAAAGGGTTACAAAGTCTTTTTGGTTGTATGGAAATGGGGAGGGGGTGGGCGATGCTTATTATGCTTATTGGGAAAGTGGAGTTTGGTATTTTTATTCTGGAAGTAATCCTATTGACCGAGAGACCCAACCTATGATGTCTATTGAGCAGGCAATTTCAAAATTTTATGAAGTGGTTGGGAAGGGTAATGATGATGAAGTATATTATGTCGAGAAGTTGCCGGTTCTTAAAACGATAGAATATCTGTCTGCGGGCGGGACTCCCGAAAATATATTTGATGAAAACAAGAAGGTGTTGGATAGGCAATTGAAAAGTGGTGAGATTACTCAAGAGCAATATGATGAAGAAATAAATTCTGGTTGGAAGCCGATTAATTTTTTGATTGGGGGGAAGAATTATGAATTAGATAATACTGATGAGCGAGATAGGTTGGCTATTGAAGTTGAGAAAATTGTTAAGCGGTTGGCTGAAGAGGCGAAGATGACTGAAGAAGAAATTTCTAACTTGAGGGCTGTTGTGAATGGGGGGGAAGTTCCTGCCGGCGATTTTATTTATACTATGAATTTGGAAATGGCTAAAGGTTATCCGAAAATTGTTCTTACTAATGGGACAAGAGAATATTATTTAGAGTTTGATAATGATGTTAAGACTTTGCGAGAGAGTCCTGAAGTTCACTTAAGACATTATCCCTTGGAGCTTACAGATAATAAACCTAACCAGGCATTTAAACCGAGAGAGATAGACTATAAACTTCCGAAGAATGAATGGGATAAATTTTACAAATTAAATTTAATTGAAGATTTTATTAGAACAAAATGTCGTTAAATAAAAGGGCAAATCTTGTAACAGATAATACTGTTGAGTTGATTATCGCGGCGGCGGGGATCGTTGTTTTGATTTTTCTGTTGATTGCGTTGTATTCTCCGACTTATGATGAGAATGCCGAGACTGCGAAATCTTATCTTCAAATGTTTAATGAGCAAGTTAGTTCTGCGGATTCATTGGTTGAAGGAAGTTTGACTTTTTGGGGGCCTGAAACTGAGAATGTAAAATTTTATCTTGCTTACTTTGGGGATTTGTCAAGATTTGATAAGGAAATTGAAAAGGAAAAAGTGATTTTTGTTACGCGTAAGAGAAATGAAAATGCGATTTGTGTTTGTTATGGGAATGCTGAGAAGATGAATTGTAAAAATTGTAAGGAATTGGATTTGCCAGTTGAGTTGAAGGTTTCTGGTTATGATAAATTTCCCCCGTGGGTTTTGGATGAAGTTAAGCAATTGAAGATAACTAAAGTTGGGGGCAAGTATTTGTTCTCGATGTAAGATGAAGAAGCGGGGACAACTTGTTGGGAAGGAGACGATAAAATGGATAATTTATATTGCGTTGATTATTGCGGTAGGGTTTTCGATTAGACTGATTTTTAAGAGGGCTAGTGGCTAAGGATAATTTTATTAAGTTAATTTGGTAGTTATTTCTATGAACAAACGCGGAGATTATAAATGGGATGTTATGATTGCATTGATACTTGGGTTGATTGTTTTGAGCCTTTCGCTTTATTTTATTTTCCAAGAATATTTTAATGAGGATATGATTAGTCAGGAATCTTGTCGTCAAAGTGTTATTTTGCGGGGGAATCTCCCTGAAGGAGAAAAGGCAGGGATTACTTATGCGAGTTTTAAGGATGACTTCCCTCTTAAATGTAAGACTCAGGTCGTTACTATTGATTATGAGGATACGGAGAAGGCGGGAAAACTCATAGCAGATACCTTGGCCCAATGTTGGTATCTTTTTGGAGAGGGGGAGTTACAGATATTCCCTGCAGATAAATATGGGTTCGAATCATTTTGTACTCCTTGTGCAAGGATTCATTTTTCTCCAGAAGTAAAATCTTTTTACGAGAAAAATGAGATAGATGTTTCGGTGGCTCTGGGGAAAGTCTTTCAAGATGCTACTTATAAGACTTATTTGAGTCAGGCATTTCAACCTTCTGTTGGGGTGAATTGGATGGTTGCGAATAGTGATAAGTCAATAAA
This sequence comes from Nanobdellota archaeon, assembly GCA_018830525.1. GTDB lineage: Archaea > Nanobdellota > Nanobdellia > Pacearchaeales > GW2011-AR1 > JAGVXH01. Next base: position 188,927 of record JAHJSH010000029.1, read on the forward strand.
TGAGTTTAAATTTTCTGGGAATAAGTTTTTGGTTGATGATGCTCAAACCTCCGGAGTGTTAGACAGCATCCAGAATTATTTTATAGGAGGTTTGGCAGATGTTAATTTGCCTAGGTATATTAATTCCTCCAATGGAGATATGGTTATATTCTTCAGCCAGGTAATTCGTTCAGATAAGAATGAAGTTTTTGGATATAACCCTCTCCTATTTTATTTTCAGATAGATCAAACTCCTGACCCATTTAAGGAGGTTGATAAGGATTTTATCGAGGCAGGAGAGTGGAATGCTGCTATGTGTGATCAATTTGATGGGATCCCTGCTTAAGATGGAAAAAAAAGTTCAATTTCAGAGAAATCTCCTCTATCTTTCTCATTTGAGAATTCGAAAAAAAGGAGAAGTTTTGAATCAGGTGCTAGTGCATATTGTTTTAGTGGGGCTTATCTTTGCGATTTTTGTTTTTGCTACTGCAGGGCGGATTAATGGTCGTGATGTGAAGCAACAGGTTTTGGAAAAAGAGCTTGCGCTTTTAATTGATTCGGCGGAGGGGGGGATGGAGTTTGGGATTCAGAAGGCGATGATTAATGGGAAGATAAATAATGTTGAGATTAAAGAAGGGCGGGTTTATGTGACTGTCGAGGGTTTGGCGGCGACGAAGGGTTATCCGTATTTTTCTAAGTATTCTGTAAGTGTCCGTGAAGAAGGAAATAAATTTGTGGTGAGTGTGCGATGATAAGTAAAAGGGGGGCGATGGGTGAAGGAGTCTTTATGATTTATCGTCTTCTTTTAGTGAGTGTTATTGCGTTTGCGATTTTTGGGATTTCTTCTATTTTTTATGCTTATGAAATTGAGGTTAGAGATTCTGAGGCGGTTATTTTGACGAGGCAAGTTAGTGAGTGTTTGGCTCCGGAAGGAGTTTTTAATTTAGATTTGATATCTGAAGATTCTCGGAAGAGTATTTTATCTTATTGTGGATTATCTAATGAAAGATTTTATGTTGGTGTCGAAGTGTTGAATGAGGCTGGAGATGTTATTGCAGAATTTTCTCAAGGAGATTCGGGTTCAGGCTGGGTTCGGAAACTTACTCAAGGGGCAGGGCAATATGACCCGGGTTATAGGATATTTGAATATCCTGTTTTAATTGGGCAAGGGATAAGTGAGATTGAAGGAAAGATTAAAATGGAGGTGATTGTGAGCCATGAATTCTAAACGAGGGATTTTGGGGGGGATTATAGCTACTTTTGTTGCGACTGTTGTTATCTTGATAATCCTCATAATCTTTGTTTTTGCTTCAGGGATTATAAAGAAAGTAGCGGGAGTTGATGAAGGTGTTAGAGTTTTTAATGAGGCTGATGTGGGGATACCAAATATTTTTAATTATCTTCCAAATTATTTGAGGTTAGCAGAAGTGAAAGTTTCTGCAAGACAAGGAGATTCTATTGAAATGGCGGTTCGGGAGGCGGGATATGTACGATAAAAGTAACTTCAGAGAAGTTTCAATTGTTAATCACGGAAATCGGATTAACAAAAGGGCACAATTTTTCTCGATGTATCTTGTATTGCTAACTTTGTTGATGGTCGGGACAGTGATTGGGTTTTACCATATTCAACAAAAGAATGTTGGAAATTCTTTGGTTTCTCCTAAAGCAGTTTTAGATATTCGGGATGACTTAGATGTTTTTGAGTTAAGGGAAGTTGAATTAATCAAGAGTTCTTTGAATTCTGCGAGTGGTACTTTTCCAGAGGATGATTTTATAGATTCTTTTAGGGGGATTTTTATTTCTGGATTTATGGCAGACGAGTCCATGGAAAATTTTATTTTGAGGGATTTGACTTGGGAAGGAGTGAGTTTCGAAGCGGCTGCTAGAGCGAATTTTCAGAACTTTCTTGAAGGGGGACTTTATACTCGAAGTTTAACTATGTCTGAGGATGGAAAATTGATTTTTACTCGAGCGAAGGTAATAAAAAGTTCTCTTTTGGAGGCTAGTGATAAAAGTAAAGTAAATTTCCCGGTAGATTTTTCTTTTGATTTTGGTCAGGAATATATTATAAATTCTAATTTTGAGGTGACCAAGAGATAATGGATAAAGTAATCTTAGAAAAGTTTCATGAATCCATTTGTACTTTTTTGGGCTTGTAAAATGGATTACGGTGGGATAGATAAGAGGAGAACGAAGAAGGATTTGAAGAGGAAGCGACTTGCTCGGGGATATAAACGGGGAGGGCAGTTTAGAACTCAGAATGTGAATGAAGTTGGGGAAGAGGAAACGGACAATAAAAAGGCAAAGAAAATAAAAAAGAAAAATAGGAAGTATTGAGGATGTTCGTCGTAAGGTGTTTGTAGAATTGGGCGTTAGATAGATTTAAATAAAATAAACTGATTATAGTGATATGAAAAAGAGAATGCTTAAAATGTTCCAGATTTTTGTTTGGATAATGGGGGTTGTTGCCGTCGGGTTGCTTGTTTGGGGGATTTATAGGGCGCTGTCTACATGATGAAAGTTGTTAATGGCTTTGCGGTTTTTTCTCAGGCAATTAATATCTTGCTTTTTATTTATTTTGTAATTGTTTTATTAAAATTAAATGCCCTTGATGTTACAGGACTTTTTATAAGTGCTTTTGGAATTTTGACCTCACTTGCTTCTAATATTGTTTCTGTTTTGATGGAAGATTAAGATGGAATTTGGATTTTTGTTTTGGTTGTTTTTTGTAGGAATTGTTGTTGCGAGCTTGCAAGATTTGAAACGGCGAGAAGTTGATAATTGGTTGAATTTGTTTTTAATGTTAGCGAGTTTTTCATTTATCTTTTTTAGGTCGATTTTTGAACAAGATGCAACAATTATTTTTCAGGCAGGATTTGCCTTAGTGCTCCTCTTTATTTTTATGAATGTTTTTTATTATGGAAGGGTTTTCGCGGGGGGTGATGCGAAGTTATTGTTTGCTATGACGGTATTTTTTATTGGCGCGACTTTTGTAGCTACGTTAGTTAATATTGGAGTCTTTCTTTTGTTCCTAATGTTTGCTGGATCAATTTATGGTTTGATTTATTCGGCGGTTTTGTACGTCCAGAATTTTGAAAAAGTTAATAAGAAAATCAAGGAAGGCTTTTCGATATTGTGGGTTCGTTATTTGATTGTTTTAGGAGTTATCTTGTTTGCATTTAGTTATGTAAATTGGTGGTATCCTCACTTATTTTTTGGTTTTGGTTGGGGCATGCTATTTTTGTTTTTTGCAATATTCGCTTTGGTGTTGCCGCTGCTTTATGTTTTTGCTAAGGGTTTGGAAAAAGTTTCAATGATGCGGACGATTTCTGGAAAGGAACTTCGGGAGGGTGATTGGTTGGTTGATGATATAAAAGTTGGGCGAAAAACGATTAAGGCCGATTGGGATGGTTTGTCTTTGGAAGATATTAAATTATTGAGGAGCAAAAAGAGGATTAAGATTAAGGAAGGTTTGCCGTTTGTCCCAGCGTTTCTGATTGCTTTTATATTATATGTTTCTTTTAGAGAATGGTTTATAGAATTGTTAATTAGATTGGCTTAATTAGGAATTCTCGGGGGCATCTTGAATAATTCTTCTCCGGTATCAACTGGTGAAGGTTCTTCTTCAGTTTTTGGTTCTTCAACCCTTAATATTTCTTCTTGTAGGGTTTTAAGTTCCTCTTCGGTTGCTTGTTTTCGCTCGGTCTCTCCACCATATATTGGAATTAACTCAATTAATGGATGTTCCATGATTTTAATTTCATTTGATTGAACTGCTTTTGGTTTAAACTTTTCTTTAAGTTTTTTTATAATCTCTTTGGCGAGTTCTTGTGCTGAATCTCCTATATTGTCTGAATGTTCTTTTGGGACAATTAAAGTGTGACCCCTACTGAGAGGATTGATTTCTAAGACTGCGATATTTTCTTCATTCTCTCCGATTCGAAACGAGGGGGTTTTTCCTCCAGTTATTGAACAGAAAATGCATTCTCCTCCGAGGTGAGTGAGTTGATTCTGTTTTACAAAGTTTTCAACCTGGTCGGTAGTCATTGATTCTACTTGCTTTTTTATTTGTTCTTGTTTGTCTTCTGGGAAATTAGATAGTTGTTTCAGAAGTTGCCCTTTTATCTTTTTGGATTCTTCATCGGTTAATGTCATGAGTATTGTATGCTATTTAGAATTATAAAGTTATTGAATATTATTTTCTAAACCATTTTTTTGTTCCTTTGTGGGTTTTGCAGTTTTATAGTCTGCGAGATTTCTGTAGAATTTTATTTCCTTGGCAATATATTTTCCGAAACGAGAGTCTTCAATTGGGGGGGGATCTCTTTGATATGTATTAATTCTGTTTGTTTTTAATATTTTCATGGTATTTTCAAATTTCTTTTAAGAAATATTTATCCAACTACTCTCCGGTAGTCGATTAGTTCAACAGATGAAATGCCTTCAATTTCGCCGAGTGCTTTTTCTACAGTCTCCGATTCTTCATCTTCAGAAAGTGCAATTGTTACAATAAGTGCGTTAAGTCCAAATGCAATAGGTTCTTCTTTTGCTTCATTGAAAACCCCTGATTCGAAAGTTTCTACGGCCGTTTTAATATCTGTCTTCATCTTTTCTAAATCTACATCAACGCTAGTAGGCATTATTTTGAATTGGATTCCGGCTGTTGCCATTTTAAACTATTTATGGTCCTTGGTATTCGCACTTAGGGCATTTATATTCTATAGATAAGCTTCTACACTTGTCACATCTGAGAATTTCTCCTTTACATTTCGGACAAGGGAATTTGACGCTTTTCGCGGTTTCTTTACTACAACTTATACATTTCATAATCAATTGTCTGAATTTTGGTTTATAAAACTTGTTATGGTGTGAATCCCAATAATACTTAAATAGTCCGCCAGATTTTCTAAATCATGCAAAATTATGAGTTACTTATTGAGAGAATAGTTAAATCATCTGGGTTGGATAAGGAAGAAGTTGAACGGAAGGTTGAGGCGAAAAAGGCGAAGTTGTCCGGACTTATTTCTAAGGAGGGCGCGGCCCAGATTATTGCGGCAGAGTTGGGTATTAGTTTTGAAGATCAGGATTTGAAGATTAGCGAGTTGATGGGGGGAATGAGGCGGGTAAATGTTGTCGCAAAAGTTATTAATATTTTTCCAGTTCGTGAATATTCGAAGAATGGGCGAGAAGGGAAGGTTGCTAATTTTATTGTTGCGGATGATACTGGGAATACGAGGGTTGTTCTTTGGGATACAAATCATATTTCTTTAATTGAAGAAGAGAAGATTAAGGTGGGTGATGTTGTAGAGATTAAGAATGCTTCTACGCGAGATAGTGAGATTCATCTGTCTGGGTTTTCTGAACTGAAAAAAAGTTTGACAGTCATAGGGGATGTCAAAACTGAGACGACTGTTAGTGAGGGAACTCTTGCAGAAGTTAAGCGGGGGCAGAGTGTTAGAATTCGGGGGGTTGTTGTTCAGGTTTTTCAGCCGAGATTTTATTCAGTTTGTCCGCAATGTAATAAGAAAGTGATTGCAGTAAATACGGGTGCACTCTCTGAAGAGGGCAAGGGAGAAGGTTTTAAGTGTGTGGAGCATGGACCTGTTGCTGTTCCAAAAGATAGGGCTATTTTGAATTTTGTTCTCGATGATGGGACAGACACAATGAGGGTGGTAATGTTTAGTGACCAGATTGTTTTATTAATCCCGGAAGAAGATTTGAAAGATGCAGAGAAGGCGATGGCATTTAGGGATGATTTGATTGGAACGGAAATTTATTTATCAGGGAATGTTAAAAGGAATCAGATGTTTAATAATTTAGAGATTGTAGCTTCGGGTGTTGAGAAGATTGATGTTGAGGCTTTGATTGGTGAGTTGAATAAGAAAGATTAAAAGTATACTCCTATTTAATTACTGATGTTATTCAAAACACATATTGTATTTTCTCTTGCAGTTTATTTTTTGCTTAGTTATTTTATTGAGATGCCTTGGTATGTTTTGATTTTTGTTTTGTTGGCTACGGCATTTGTTGATATTGATATTAAAAATAGTCGGGCGGGAAATCGTTGGTACCTTCGACCGTTTCAGATTTTTACTAAGCATAGGGGGATGTTGCATAGTTTGTTTATCGGGCTTTTGTTGAGTTTAGTTATTGCTTCTATTAGCCAATGGGCGGGCGTTGGATTTTTTGTAGGATATATTTCGCATTTGTTTTTGGATTGTTTGACTCGGTCGGGGGTTGCATTGTTTTGGCCATTTAGTTGGAAGATTAAAGGTTTTGTGAAAAGTGGGGGGATTATGGAACAAGTTGTCTTTGTTTTATTACTTTTGGGTGATATTTTTGTCGTCGGTAAGTGGTTTTTCTATTATTTAGTTTGAAGCATATAAATGCTTATAAAGAAAAGGGAATTTCTTTAGCTATGGTTACAAATGATTGTCCTAATCTAAGTGATGAGTGGATTCCTTCGGATGGAATGACTACCGACTCAGGGTATATGTGTAACAAAACTAATAGTCCTTGCAGGATTAATGATTATGAAACCTGTGATATCTATTTAGCAGGTCAAGATTCTGATGATGGGTTGGAAGGAGTTGCTAATGGCAATTAAATCCGATGAAGAAAAAATCAAAGAGGCTATTTCTTCGTCCCCAAGGGATGACTCTGGTGAGCCCGACGAAGAGATTGAAGAAAAAGGGATTCAGACGATTAAAAAAGCTAAAGAAGAGAAGAAGGCTCAACTGATTGATATTCCGGGTGTTGGTCCGGGTGCAGTTGCTAAGTTGGAGGCTGCAGGGATTTATGATTTGATGGGGCTTGCGGTTTTGACTCCGACACAATTGGCTGAGACTGCGGGGATGAGTGAGACTGTTGCTAGAAAAGCAATTCAAGCATCTCGGTCGATGATGGACATGGGATTTACTGATGGTCTTGCGCATGAGGAGAAAAGGAAAGAATTATTTTTTATTACAACAGGTTCCAAGAATTTGGATAACCTTCTGGGTGGAAAAGGGATTCAGACGAAGTCCATTACTGAGGCTTTCGGGGCTTTTGGGAGTGGAAAATGCATAAGTAAAGATACAAGTGTTTGTTACTTTAATGATACGCGAATGCATGTTGAGAGTATTGAAGAGACATATAATAAATATAATGTCGGGCAAGAAAGCAAATTTGAAGAAGGATTTGCAGTTCCTGTTCAAACAGTTAAGGTGCTTGCGTGGGATGATGGAAAGATGTCCGTTGTTCCCGCATCTCACCTATATAAAGAAAGGGTGAAGCAACTTTATGTTTTAAGAACAAAAAGAGGAAGGGTGCTTAAAATAACGGGCAATCATCAATTATTAGGTTTTGAAGGGGGGGTTAGGTGGAAAAAAACCTCGGAACTACAAGAAGGAGATTTAATTGCTTCACCAAAAAATATAAGTATGGTCAGTGAAAGTTTGTATGATGAAGATGATGCTTATTTTTTAGGATTGTTTGCTGCTGAGGGGAGTTTTAACCCTTTTTCAATATCTAATAGTTCTAATAAAATTAGGGGGTGGGTCTGTGAATATATTAAGAATAAATTTGGATACTCGCCTATAGTACGGGAAGATAAAAGAAGAAAGAATACTGTCTATACAATTCTTTTAAGAAACAAAACAAGAGTTATCATGGATGGACTTGATAAGTGTAATTCTTCCGATAAATTTATTCCGGAGGGAATTTTTCTTTCTTCTGAGAGTGTAATTTTGTCTTTTCTGGGGGGATATTTGGATGGTGATGGGGAAGTATCTGAATATGATATTTCTGCAACAACTAAAAGCAAAAGATTCGCAACACAGTTAACTTATCTTCTTCTAAGGTTGGGGATTTCTTCATCTCTTAAAAGAAAGATAGTAGATAATGTTAATTATCATATTGTTCGGATTTGTGGGGAAGACAGGGAAAAATTAAAAGAAATTAAATTTCTGATTAAGAGTTTTAATTCAAAATTAAAAAATAGTTCATTTGGATATCCGAGACAGATTATTAAATTTTTAAGTGATTTGTATAAGGAGAGTATTGGAGGAAACAGGGGAAGTTTAAGAAAGTTATTTGGGAAGGCGAATAATAACTCTACTGCATATAAGAATTTAACAAATTCTTCTTTTGCAAAAGTAATAAATTCAGGTACCTTGGAGGAAATTGAAAATATATTTTTTATCCAGAAAGAAAATTATCTTGGGATATTAAAAGAGCTTGAAGATGATTTTTCGCTTGAAATCTTAAGAGATATATATCCGAGACTTCCTTTTGCATTTAATTGCTTGTCTGAGGGTTTGGGCGTTAAAAAGTCAACTATGAGAAATTATTATTTGAGGAGTATTCCTAATACTAAAAAGGAGCTTTTAAGAAATTTGATAATCAATGAGTTAAGAACCAGAGTTGATACCATTTGTCTTGCGTTATCTTTAATTGGAGAGATAAAAATATTTAATTGGGATGTTGTTGAATCTAGCGAAATAGTAGATTACAATGATTTTGTTTATGATTTTGTTGTTCCCGAGGGTCATTCTTTTATTGGAGGAAATATGCCTACAATGATGCATAATACTCAACTTGCTTTGTCCCTTGCCGTCGGTGTTCAACTTCCTGTTGAACAAGGTGGGGCAAATGGGAAGGCGGTATATATTGATACTGAAGGAACTTTTCGTCCGGAGCGAGTTAGGCAATTCGCTGAGGGTATCGGGGCGAATCCCGATAAAGTTTTGAAGAATATCTTGGTTGCTCGAGCATTCAATAGTTTGCCGTATGATGAGAAAGTTTATTATTTGGAAAATGGGGAATATAAGAGAGGGGTTATTGGGGATGTTGTGAAGAATAGCAAGAAGGATGTGGTAGGGTTTTCTTTTGATTTGTCTACGGGGAGGATGGTGAGGGCTAAAGTTTCGAATTTGATATCTCATTATGTTCCTAAGGGGGAAGTGATATACAAAATTAAGACAAAGTATGGGAGAGAGGTTAGAGTTACTGGTTCGCATTCTTTGTTTAAGGGAGTTAGGAAATCTTCAAGGGGAAAGGCTACGGTTAAGCGAGAGAAAAATAATATGAGACCAGAATGCGTTGAGGCTAAAAAATTGAAGGTTGGTGATTATATTGCTATATCAAGATATTTACCGATGATTGATAAAGACAGAAGGGTTGTTGATTTAATTAAGGAGGTTAAGAAGTTTCCTGATAAGATTAGAAAGGAGATAGAGATTGGGAAGAAGGGTGTTTCGCTTAAGCATACTGGGAAAAGGGATAGAAGGATTTTTCCTAAGAATATTGAGGTTGATGGGGATTTGCTTTGGTTACTTGGTTTTGCTGTTGCCGAGGGAAATTCTCAATATAAAGAAAGGTTTGTTAGAATTAGACTAAGTTCGGAGACTAGGTATTTAGAGAGGGCGAGAGAGATTATTTATGAAAAGTTTGGAATAGATTCGTTTTTGTATGAGAAGAGTCATAGTTTACTTATTTCTAGCAGATTGTTTGCTTTGATATTAAAGTATGTTTTCGGGGTTGATTTAGGATTGAAGTCTCCGGATAGAGTTATTCCTGATTGGATTATGCAATTGCCTTTAAATAAGTTGAAGAGTTTTATTAAGGGATTTTGGGACGGGGATGGTTATCATGCAGAGAGTGTGAGGAAGAGGAGGATTATTTTTTATACTTCAAGCAGGGAGCTTGCTAATGATTTATCTATCGCATTGCTTAGATTTAGATTGATGTCTAACATACTCGAGATTAAGTTGGATAAGAGAGCGGATTACAAGGATTATTGGAGCAAGCATTACAGAGTTGAAGTTGCGGGAGTTAGTAAGGATGAGATTTTTAAGTTGGAAGAGGTTAGCCAGAATTTGAATGCTCCTGAGTGGAATGATTTGGTTTTTGCTCGAATTAAGGGGATTGAGAGAGAGGTTTTAAAGAAGGAAGAGGAAGTTTTTGATTTTGAGGTTGCTAGTAAGGGGGAGGATTATGAGAATTTTTTGGGTGGAATTGGGGGTATTTGTTGTCATAATAGTGACCATCAAATGTTATTATTGGATAAGGTTAGTGAGATGATTAAAGATGGTGAGCCGATTAGGTTAATGATTATTGATTCTTTGACTGCGCACTTTAGGGCCGAGTATTCAGGACGAGGACAATTAGCAGACAGACAGCAGAGGCTAAATAGATATTTGCATAATTTGATGAAAATTGCTGAGCAGAATAATTTGGCGGTTTATGTTACTAATCAAGTTATGAGTGATCCGGCACAAATGTTTGGTGACCCGACAAAGGCAATTGGGGGGAATATCGTCGGTCATGCATGTTTGACTGGGGAAAGTATTATCCAGTTATCCGATGGAAGTTTTAAGAATATTATGGATGTTAGTGGGGACAAGATTGTTTGCGGAAACTTTAGTGACTTGAAATTTGGGAATTCCTTTTCAGATGTGCGTTCTATTAATAATCAGGTTGATAAGGTATATAGTATTGTTACGACAAATAGGATTAAGAGTTCTGGGTTGCATCGATTTTTTTGTGTTGAGAATTTTAATGTAATCGAGAAAGAGGCGAAGGATTTAAGGGAAGGGGAGTTTATTGCTCTTGCGGGAAAATTGAATATTGAGGGAGAAGTTCAAAGATTACCAGATTTCGGTGTTAAGAGGGTTGGGAAGATTTCATTTGAGGATTCTGGGATTGTTGTGAGTAAACTGAAAGAGGCGGGGATTTCAAGAGATGAAATTTGTGATCAGATAGGAATTACAACAAGACAATTTAGAAGAGTTTTGAATCAAGAAAGTATTACGTCTATGAATGTTATAGATAATTTGAATAGTGGACTTGGTCTTGAGTTACAATGTGTTCCGGTTATGACTTACAAGCACAAAGGATTGATGATTCCAACTGTAATGAGTGTAGAGTTTGCGCAGATATTAGGATATTTTATGGGCGATGGAAATTTTGAAAACAGAGGCGTTAGGTTTAGGGATGCGAGAAGAGAGGTATTAGAGGGTTATAATGAATTATTTGAAGGTGTTTTTCAGAGGAAAGGGAGTATAACAAAAGTTAAGGATAAGAATTGTTTTAGTTTGGATATTAATTCAAAAGGGATTAGGGATTTTATGGAGAATGTTTTGAGAGATGTTTATGATTATATTGGGAGGAGTTCTTGTGAAGTTGTCGGTGGGTTTGTTCGAGGTTTTGTCGATGCTGAGGGACATATTGATAAAGATAGGAATAGGATTAATATTTCTCAGAAGAATAAAGGGGTGTTGGAATATTTACAATTGTTTTTACTTAGATTTGGGATTAGGAGTTCGCTTTCTGTTGATATTGGGGCAAAGAAAATGAACTATCTTTTGATTGATGGTCGGGATGTTGAGGGATATTTAAAAATAGGGTTTAGTGCAGAGGATAAACAGGAGAGATTATTAGAATGTATTAATAGAATAAATAGTAGTTATAAAAAAGAAATGATGCCTGTTGGAAGAAAAGAGTTGTGGAATTTAGTCAAAGATGTAGGGCTTAAGCCTTTTTTGTTGATGAAGTTTCGGGGGGTTGGTTATAAGTGGGTTAATAGGTTGGAATTAGAAAAAGTGTTTGATGCTTTGATGAATGTTGAGATTAAGGATAGGCAGATTAAACAGAAGATTAATTTTATATTTAATTTATTAACTGGAGAGTTTAGATTTGAAAAAATTAGAAAAATTAAGATTAGGGATAATAAGGATAAAGAATTGTTTTATGATTTTTCTGTTCCAGAAGGTCAGAATTATATAGCGAATGGATATGTGGTTCATAATTCCACCTACAGAATGTACCTCCGTCGGGGAAAGAAAGATTCCCGGGTTGCTAAGTTAATTGATAGCCCTGATTTGCCGGATAACGAGACTGTATTTATGATTGAGACTAACGGATTGAGAGACATTGAGGTTTAGATATTTTTATTTTTAACGAAAATTTCTTGATAAAATAATTTCTTATGTGCGAAAGCACACGGCGAATTTTTTTATCCGCGAACTTTCCTGTTAAAAATAAAAATTTGGAAGTTTGTTAACGGCGTTGATTTTAGAAAAGTATTTAAATTGGTTTTTCTATGAGTTATGGAGGATGGTGAAAGGTTTTAGGTTATTTTTATTAGGCTTTGTGTTAGTTGTTGGTGTCTTTTTGAGTTTTGGGATTGTTTCTGCTGATTTTGCTAATTGTTGGGATTTTAGTGGGACGACATCAGCTACTTGTACTGCTTCTAATGGGGGGGGTGTTTGCCAATGGAAAACTTCTGCTGATGATGGCTGGTGTTATGATGCTGTGGGATGTTGTATGGATATTGGATGTTGGGATTATGATGGCACTAATCAGGCTGCGTGTGAAACGAATAATGGTCTTATGAATTGTACCTGGGATCCGTATATGACTATGTGGTATCCTAATGGAACCGCGGGTCCTGCAGGGATGTGTATGATGGAGTGGACGGGAGATATGGTGTGGGGTGGAATGACTGATGGTCCTTGGGTGTATAATGGAGATAAGGCGGCATGTGGTCTTAATAATTATATTTGGAAAGCTAACGATGCTAATTAAAATGTTTGGTGTGATATTAAAAGTTTGAGTGATGCTCAGGCTAAAAATCCTTCTGCGACAGCGACGGACATTGGGTGTTGTGAGCAAAATGGGTGTTGGAATTATGATGGAAATGAGACGGCTTGTATTGCGGTATTGAATCAGAGTTGTTCTTATCAAAATTCTACATTTGGTTCGGGATGGTGTATGACTAAACAGTGTAGTGAAGTTACGAATAATGTTAGTTGTAATTATCTTGCTCAAACATTATATATGCCTTGCTCTTGGAATGAGGGGGAAAGTTCTTGTTCGGATTCTTATGGGGATGGGGGTTTTGGTTATTTTAATGATACCGATTCTTGTTTTAGTGCGGGGGGATGGTATAATTCTACTGGTCAATGTGTAATGCCTACTGGTGGAGATACCTTCGGGGGCGGGGGGGGAGGTTTTATGTTCGCTGGAGAGGCTCATTGTTGGTTTGCAGATAATCAACCTACTGTTTGTAATAATGTTACTGGATGTGCCTATTGTGTTGCTGGAGATGGACTTTCTGGAATAGAAAATTCTTCTAGTATATGTAATGGGAAGCAGGCAGGATATTGTGAAGGGCATGATACTTGGGATACTGGAATTTATCTTGATGCGAATAATAGTGCGAATTTGGCTTGTACAGATATATTGGTGAAGTCTGCTTGTAAGTATGGTCCATTGCCTAATTGTAAGTGGACTAATAGTACTAATTCTACAGGCCCTTTTTGTTTTGTAGGTACGAGTTCTGAAAGGGTGTCTGCTCCACCGGTGCCTTATTGTGAACACCCAGATTCTAAGAATAATTACAGTATGTGTTCTCAAATGATTGAGGAGTTTATGATGCCATGTATTTGGGATAATAGTTCTGCGATTGTAAAGAATTGTACATTTAATTCTGGTGCAGTGTTTGGTTCTGGGGTGGTAGATGTGGGGTTAGTTGGTAGTGAGATTGCATGTACTTCTTCGGGAGGAACTTGGCAAACTGAATATTATGTTGAAGGAGATATCTTGAAGCAGGATTCATGGTGTGAGATGACAGGATTTTTTGATGTTGATAATGGTGGTCAGGAAGCGAATAAGGCAAATTGTGATACTTCATGTTGGGCCTGTGAATTCCAGAGTAACGGAACTGCCTGGGATACCGTCGCTAATGTTGAGGCTGCTTGTGTTGGTTCGGCCCTAGGATATTGTCAATGGACAAATGATACAAGTGTGGGTGCTACTGCAGCGTTTAATGGATTTGGATGGTGTGATTATCCGCAGGAAATGGCGACTGCAGGTTCGGGAGATTGTAATACTAATTGTGAAGATTGTGGTTTTATGAATGCTCCTTATAGTGCTTGTGTTGGAAGTGTTGCTAATAATGGAACTGGTTGTAAATGGGTGAATGAGAGTGCGAGTGGTAATTTGACAACATCAGGATATTGTGTGGATAAATCTAAGAAGGTTTGTAGTGGGGATTGCTTTTCTTGTTATAATGTGGGAGATTGTCAGAATAGTGCAATTAATTGTTCTTGGGATACTACTTCTAATTTGTGTAGTCCTGATGGATATACTGGAGAGATTTGTTTTGATGGGATAGATAATGATAATGATATGACTATTGACTGTGGAGATACAGATTGTGGTTTTGATAATTTCTGTGGAGGAAGTGCGATTGGGGGGGATTGTTTTGCGAAGACTGATAAGGCGACCTGTAATGCTACTGTGGCATTTGGAAGTTCGAATTGTAACTGGATAAATGATACTTGGAATTTTGAGGGATGGTGTGATATGCCTGGAGCTAACTGTTGGAAGTTTGGGAATGATTTAGCTACTTGTGGGGAAACTCTGGGATGTACGAATGTTTCTATTGGGATGGTGGGTGCTGCCAATATGTGTGATGTTAATATGACTAAAATGAATGATGCTACTTGTTGGAATTATTATAATGAAACGAGTTGTGGAACCGCTTCTACAACTTGTCAGTGGAAGAATGATACTTGGTGTGCGGAGAATCCTACAGATACTTGGTGTCTCGCAAATCCGAATGCGGGATGGTGTGATTATAAACCGTTTGCTACATGTATGGATTTGAATTCTAGTTCTTGTTCTGCGAATGCTAATTGCACTTGGCAGGAGGATAACTATTCAACTCAAGGGGGTTGGTGTAATGTGGCATGTATGAATTGGAGTATTGGTTCGGAGGAACAATGTGAGGCGACTGGTACCTCAGGCACGGGATTATGTGAATGGAGAGATATGAGTGCGACTTGTCAGCCGGAGATGTTTATGACTATGGGTATGGCTGGGGCTGGGGGGAAGACAGGTTGTTGGCAATATGATGGAAATCAGACGGGGTGTCTCGCTGCGAATGTTACTTGTACATATAAGAATGATACGTATTCTCGTAATAATTTGTCTGCGACGGAACCTTCTGGATGGTGTATGGATAAGGGAGAGTATCAACAATTCGGGAGTTCGGATGGAGGGGATGTTCATCAGCTTGCTATGGATGCCGGAAATTCTTTTGGTCAGTATGGTCCTGAGGCAGAGCCTGGAGTGAGTGATGAAGTAGATATTATGGGAATGGGGATGAGAGTTAGTGCAGAAGGATTGAACTTTGGTGCTGGGATATTTAATATAAGTGATTCAATTATTTGTAATGGTCGTAATGTTGGGGCTGGAATGGGACAGAATGGAACGGTTTCTATTGGGACGTTGGGGGCTGGGAATAGTTCGGGAGCATTCTATTGGTATTTGGACACCGATGGTATTGAAACTGGAGGTTGTAAGGCTATAGGAGATGCGAATTATTCAGGATATGAATTTAGGATTAATTATGTTGCAAGGAATGATAGCACTCTTGGAGTTGTTGAGACGAAGCAGTTAATGAGATGTAATAGTGGGAATTGGACTGCGACAAATGCGCTCGTTACAACAAATAAGCAAATGAGCTGTGGAGAGATAGGTGGAGTTATGGTTGCAGTTAGTTCTCAGGATATTGAATCTTTCACAGAATACAGTAAGACTGCGAATATGAGAGTTTATATGGCTAGTGCAGATAGTTCCCACTCGAGAACGAATCCTTCAGATTATGTTGGCCCGGGATATTATACTCCGGGAAGTATAGATTTTGGATTTATTGATTGTTCAAATCCTAACACAAAGGACCCGAAGTGTAAAAATATGCAAAAGTTTGGATTTAATGTATTTGAAGAATGTATGAATGGGGTGGATGATAATGAGGATGGATTAGCGGATTGTGCCGACCCTTTATGTACATTTACTCCTAAGTGTGCTGGGGGAACATCTTTTAATTTCTCAGCTAATGCTAGTGATAAGGTTGCACCGACGGTAATTTTTAATAAGGTGGATAAATTGTCTGATGGTGCATTTATGAAGGTGGATACTAATGAGGCGTCTAATATGAGTGTGCAGTTTTACCTTAATGATTCTACTTGTAAGATATTGAATACGACTATTAACGATCTTGGGACGGAGACTTATCAGAATTATTCTAAGTTTAAGCCGTTCCATGCTTTGGATATAATAAATGGGGCAAATAGATTAGGATTTGATTTAATAAATGGTACTGCTTATTATTACAAGATTAAAACGTGTGACCCTTCAGGAAATTGTGCGGTTTCGGCATGTTCCAATTTTACTACGAAGACTAGTCAGATTGATAAGGCGTTTATCTTTAAGCTTGATTTGCCTGCAGGATATACAGTAGATATTCCCGCATTGAATAAGACTGGTTATAACTTTACGGAGTATTTTAATATTAGTGGAGTTCTTACGGCGTTTGATGTGGGGATTAAGACAAATACTTCGGGGACTAAGAATATGAATTTTACAGTTCATAGTAACTGTGCAGATAATTTGAGTATCGGATTTTATGGTGTAAATGTTTATGGACCGGTTAAGATTGATATGAGTAGTGCGTTTATCTGTAATGCGGGAACTAATATGATGGGGATGAATTCGAGTTTGAAGAAATGGAATAAGTTAATTGATGAGATGCATCTTGGGGGGGCTAGTGATTATATCCAGATGAATGTTCCGGTTGCGTATTCTTCTGCGAATACATTTAACTTTGTGGACGATGCAGGTGAGGGTGCTCAAGATGTTGATGATTATGTAAATTGTGCTTCGGGAGGTACTGGTGTGACTGCTTGCCAGGTTCCTGTATCACTAGGATTTTAGTATGGAAATGAAAAAAGAGTTTGTTTTTGTTTTGATGTTTGTTTTGATGTTAAGTCTCGTTGCTGGTGCAGGATATAATGTCGTTGTTCCTACTACGACTACGCCTCCGCCTTCTTCTTCTAGTGGGGGTGGCGGCGGTACAACAACGATCACAACTACAACTAATGCCACGGATAATGAGACTGTTCCAGCCGATGGAGATGAAGGTTCTGTTGATGAAGACGAGGGGATTGGGGATGCAGTTAGCGATGGAATAGATAATGTGAAAGATTTTATTAAGAATATTGGATTAAAGGAAATTTTTATTCTGATTAGTGGTTTAGCAGTTATTGGTGCTTCCGTTTGGTATTTTTTGAAGGACAGAAGAAAGGGGTATGTTGAAGTTAAGGTTAAAGGAAGTAAGAAAAAATAATTTTCTAGTAATTGGGTCTGTGGGATAATCCGAATTCTTTTTTTCTTTTTCCTGTCAAGGTTCCTATTGCTGAGCAAGTGATAAGGATTGCAACTGGAAGGAGGAGGGCTATTGGACTTTTCACGAGGAAGGCTGAAGGGATCATTAAAATTGAACCGACAATTGTTCCGATTGCAAGACCTCTTGCCCAGGAAGGGGTTATGTACCAATCTTTGATTATAAATTTTCTTTTCATATTATTGCTAGGGATAAGTATTATATATTCTTTTTGATTGAATATTATTATGGAATCAAATAAAACTTCATCAGAATTTAATTTTCTTGAAGCAGCTCTTGTAAAACGTACAGAGTTATTTAAGAATTGTACTAATATCGTCGTCGGTAAGGGGAATATTAATGCAGATATTTTGTTCGTCGGGGAGTCGCCGGGACGGAACGAGGACGAACAAGGGATTCCTTTTTGTGGTGCTGCTGGAAAAAATCTTGATAAGTTATTGGATAATGTTGGGTTGAGTCTTGAGGATATTTATGTGGCTAATATTTTGAAGTGCCGGCCTCCAGAGAATCGAGATCCTTTGCCTGAAGAGATTAAGGCACATACTCCTTGGTTGTTGAAACAGATTAGAGATATGCAACCGAAGGTTGTTTGTAGTCTTGGAAATTATGCTACGAAGTTTTTTCTTGCGTTAGGTGATGTTGATGAAATGAAAAGCCAACCAGGGATTACTCAGGTTCATGGAAAAGTTCAAGATATTGAGATTGATGGATTGAAGATTAAATTGATTCCATTGTTTCACCCGGCCGCGATAATTTATAATCGAACGAAGTTGACTCCGCTTTGGGAAGAAGATATGAATGTTGTTAAGAAAGAAGTTGGGCAGAAAAATTTATTTTAGTTATCTTCTTTTGAAAGGTGCGCTTCTTGGTGGCGCGTTTTGTATATGGGAGAATTGGTAGTGTGCGGACTCGGTTTCTGAATTACACTTTGGACAGGAATCTTTGAAAGTATATTTTTTACACTTTGGACATTTTTTTAGAGTCATTTTTCCTCTGATGCAAAGAATTCACACTTGTATTTTTTTGCCTTTTTCTCAATTTCTTCAATGATTTCAACCATTCGTTTTTTTCCTTCCTTAAAGTCTTCTACGATTAATGTCAATCTGAATTGTCCTGCTGAAATGTAACCTATAGATACATTATCATCCTTAATATCAAAAATTTCTTTAATTTTTTTTACCCCATCGTCTTCGAGTGATTTAAGTTTGATATTATGTTTTAATTCTTGTTTTTTCTTTCTCTCTTTCGTTATCTTTTTCATTGATTCTTGATTTTCTTTGGGAATATATTTTGTTATTAGTTTTTCATCTTCTCTTGCATTATCGAAAAATTCTGAGAGGGTTGGAAAATCTTTGAGTATTTTTTCAGATACTTTCTCTACTTCTTTTCCGAGAATTTGATTGAATGCTGCCTTTATTGCCTGTTCTTGTTTAAATTTTTGCATCACTTCCTTTTTTTCTTTTGAAGTTACTCTCCGAAGAGATAAATGAAAATTGTCTCCCGATATTCCTAAGACCTTGCAGACGATTTGTTTGTTTGGTACGACGTATTGTCGCATGAATTTTATTCTTCCCGGGGCAATCTCTGAAGAGATAATGGTTCCTTGTTTTCCGTTTGGCAGTTCTACCGATGTGATTGTGTTGCTAACTTCTTTCACTTTGCATAGGACTAAGTCTCCTTCTTTCATGATTTCTTTCTTTTTAGAAAATCTCGTTACACGAGTACCCTTCGGGCAAAATTTCTCTTCCACCCAATTGGTGTACCTCTGCTGAGGCAAAGTAGAAAAACTTCTTTCCAAAACTTCGTTTTGATTTAATTATCATGTAATTTGTTAAGAATTTGTTTATTTAAAGCTTTACGAACTGTTTTACCCTCGCATATTTTATTAGATAGGCTGGGGCAGGCTCACAAAACTTCTTCTACTCTTGAACGGATCTTTGCTTTTCCACTGGAGGGTAGGGCTAAAATAGTGTTGCATTCTAAACATCTGACTTTTGTAGAGGCTTTCCCAAAAATTGTTTGAGTGCCCTTACATTTTGAGCATTTTACTCGGATGAATTTTCCTGTTCTTTCCATAAAAATAGGTGCGGAAATCGGTTTTTAAGTTTAATGGTTATATTTTTACAATCTCAATTTCGAGTTCTTTCTTTAGGGCTTCGATAAATGAGATTTCTTTATCTTTTTCAACAAGACAACCTGCCGCAAAATGATGCCCTCCGACTTCTGCAATAGTTTCGGGATTTTGGGCTTTAAATTCTGTAACTGTGTTTTCCAATACTTCTTTTAAATTTCTTCCTTCTCGTCCGACAATTCTTGCGGAAACTTTTATTTTATCCTCGTTGTATGCCATTCCGATTAGGATTGTTCCTTCTTCATAGGTTGGTGATGATGAAAGCATTGAACAAATTGTTCCAACGATTGCGTCTTTGATTTGGTCTTTTGCGTTTAAAATAACGAAACCTTTTCCTCGCACTTTATCCATTTTTTCAGCAATCCTCAATCCTGAAACTAATTCTTGTTTGTATTCGGTATAGATGTCTAATGCTCGAGCTTTTGCTTTTTCGCTTCCGAGACAGTATGTGATTGCAGTGTCATGATATCCGAGTCGGGAGCATGCGTTGATTAATACTGAAATTTCTCGGACGTCTTCTTTAGTGTTGAAGAATTTTAGGATATAAAGATTCCCGATGATATCTTCAACTCGGTCATGTTGTGCTCTTCGGATCATTATGGCAGTTATTAATTTTGACATTTCGTCGTCGGATAAATCAAGTAAACTTTTATCATAACCAATTCCGGTTTCTCTTAGAAGATTTTGGACTCCAGGTCCGTCGCCGGTGACTCCCGGGATGTAAGGTGATGTGGACCATTCGAGTGCTCTTCTTAGCGGTCTTGTTGCCGGATAAAGTACGATTCCCTTTCTTATGTTTAGGTCATGAGTGTCTCTTACTATTTGTTGGTTTACCTTGGATAGGTCTGATTCATGTCGGTCTCCTATCATTCCAATAATTGCTAGGGGGGAGAGGTCTTGATTGTTTGTGGAGATTGTTTTTGAGAAAAGATAGCAAACTCCTGCGCCGGTACATTCATTTTCTTTAGGGTTATCAGTTAAATGGGGATTTAGGATTTTTATTTTGTCGTTTAGTTTTGAAGAATCTAATTCGTGGTGATCTAAGATGAAAATTGGTTCTTTCAGGTTTTGAAAATAGTCTAGACTTCCCGAAGCTAAGTCGCTGAATACAATTACCTCTTTTGGTTGTCGTATTAATTCTTTTTTGATTGTATCTTCTTCTAGTCCTTTGACTATTTTTATCGAGAATTTTTTATCGAGTCTTCTAAAAGTCTTTGCTAGGATGGATGCGGAGGTGATTCCGTCAGTGTCATAGTGGCTTATGATTCTTATCGGTTTGTCTTTTGAAAATTTCAGAAATTCTTGCGCGAACTGTTCAACCTCTTTTAACATGAAGTGAATAATTTAGACTAGCTTAAAAAGATATGTATGATAAAATAAATTTTAGGTCTTTTTGTAGTCTTACGGCAAAGCCGTGCGGAAAAATTGGTCGCGCCTAATTCGCAATTTGCATTTGCAAATCGTTATTTTTGGCAAAAGCGAATTGCTCACGCTTGCTGTGATTTTTACCCTGTAGGTAGTTCTGGTGAACTAAGATTTAGGTACTAAAATAAATTTTATTTTTCTCTGGATTCCTTTGCCGAGATTCCAAAGTATTTTCTTGTGATGTTCAGTCTAGATTGTGCGTGTTGAAATTTGTGTTTAGCGTGTCGGTCTGTGATATTGTTTTTAAGGTGTTCTTTCATCTTTGTAACTTTCTTTTCGGCGTTCTCAAGGTCTTCGTTAACTTCTATTCCAAGTTCGGTCATATATGCTTTCAATTTCTTTCCGAAAACTTTTGTAGATGGAATTCCATATTGGTCTCTAAGAATGAATCCGATTTGTGAAGGAGAATGCTTTTCGGATAGCTCTAAGATAACTTTCTTTAATTCGGGTTCTTTCATTTTAACCCATGTGGGTTTTGTCATTTCTGTCATGTTATAACTGGGAAAAATTGGTTTTTAAAGTTAATTGAAGGTTATTCTAAAGGCTTAAAAATGTATAAATTCTTAGAATTAGATTAGCTCTATAGTCTAAAGTAACGGCATAATCGTTTCATAAAGACCATGTTGCTATTATATAGTCCCGTAGTCTAGTGGTCAAGGATCTAGGCCTTTGAAGCCTGGGACCCAGGTTCGAATCCTGGCGGGGCTATTTATGCAGATTGCAAAGCAATCTGTTCTTGATAATTTTCAGGAAATGAGAACCTAGTGTTCGATGAGCAAAAGGATTTTTAGAAATTAAATTATGATAAGGAAATACTTTTGTGAACACTGGTGGGGCTATATGTACATCATGGTCTTTTTATGGGAACTATGTTATTTTTTTAGGAATTCTTCAATAGGTATATGGGTAAATTCTTTTGATACAACTTTTTCTTTTGTGATTAAAATGAATTCAGTTATATGCTTCTTTTTTTCTTTAAGTTCAATTAGCCCTTTATATTCTCTTTCAGGTATTTTTTCAGAAGAAACCACATTAATTGCCCTGCCCTCAGAAATAAAGTCAACTTCGTTTTTGTCTGCCCAATAATATAACTGATCTTTATTATTTTTTCTTAATTTTTGTGCGATAAGTGCTTCAAAAAGATGTCCTTCACTAATTCTTTGAGATAAAACTGTTGTTAATCCATTATCTAATGTATAATATTTAGAAGCTCTCCCAGCAGTATATTTTGTTTTTGCTGAATATGAGAAGAATGGAACTTCAAAGATTAGGTAAGCATCAATAAGATAAGAAAGATAATTCTCTGCTGAACGAGGATTTATCCCTAATTCTTTTGCGAGTTTGTTTGGACTTATTTTTAAACCGGTGTTTGAAAGCATGTATTGTGCAAGTGCTTTGAATTGTTGCGTTGCAACTATTGAATATCTTTCAAATATGTCTCGTAGCAGTATATCATTAAAATATTGCAATAAGAGCAGTTTCTTTTTCTCAATATCTTTTTCAAGAACTACTTCTGGGAAACCCCCATATAAAAGATATTCCCTAATGTTTCCAAGTTTTTTTTCTTTTATTTCCGAATAACTAAAAGGGAAGATTTCAAAGGTTATATTTCTTCCAGTAAGGACTGTGGCTAAGGAAGGTGCAAATAGGGAAATATTAGAGCCACTGATTATAAACTTTTTATGGGACTCGATATCATAATGTGTTCTTAACCAGCTTTCAAATCCCTTAATTTTTTGTATTTCATCAAAGAAATAATAATCATAGTTTGGAAATTCTTTTAAAACTTCTTCAAGCAGTGAAATATTAAGATATTGTAAAAATCTGTAATCATCAAAATTAATGTAAACGCATTTCTTTTTTGTTCTACTGGCTATTTGTCTCAAAATAGTGGATTTTCCACATCTTCTTATCCCTTTGATAATTATAATCTCTGGGCGAGAAAGCCATGTTTCTATTTTGTCTAAATACTCTTTTCTAATCATCCCTTTTTGTGTGAATTTTGTTATTGCTACATTTTTTATTGCTTCTTTCATAACAATGTGTGTTTTTATGATTTATAAAGGTTTGTAGTGCAGTGCGAACTGAATTAAAATAGAGATTTATGTGTCTAAAGAAGAGGGTCAAGAACTACTGGAAGAAATGGGGGAAGAGTAAGAATATTAGAAGTATGGTACCATATTATCTATCCATTTTATCTCGACAATATTTATAAATAAAACTAGTCTTATTATGTCAACAAACTGCTGAAATGATTTAAAACAAAATCCAGCAGAATGGACAAAAGGTTGTGAGCCCTGGTGGGGCTGTTTTTTTATTTTATATGCATATTATAGCACAATAATCTTTAAGAGTTATTGTTTTTTTGTGAGAATATGATGAGTTGGATGAAGGCATATGAAAGAATTAGTTTTTTGACTGGCGTTAAACTTAAGGATGCGAGTTCTGGGAGTTATGTATTAATTACGAATCCAGATAATAAATATTATGCGCGTGTCGGGGTGTTCGTGGATAAAAAATCTTTACAGGATAGGATATATGTTAAGTTTAATGGAAAAAGGAAGCTTGAGGAGTTTGATACTAGTAAAGAAGGAAATGAAGTTATTTGGTCGCGTAATGTTCCTGAGCTGTTAAAAAATTTGGATGATTTGTATAAGTTGTTTTCTGATTAGTGTTTATATCTTCCACGCCTTTCTACAACTTCTAATCTTTCGATAATTTTTTTTGAATCTGGCCAAATATAACCTTTTTTGAATTCTTCAAATAGGTCTTCGTGGTTTTGGTAGTGTTTTGCTTCAAGGGCTTGTTTGATTAGATGTAGGTCGACTGCCTTGTCTTCTAGTTTTGTTGAGATGAATCCTAGGCCGAAATCGATTATGAATACTTTTTCATCTTTCCAGATTGTGTTTGATGTTGTAAGGTCGCCATGGATGATGTTGTTTTCGTGTAATAGGGCGGTTTGCTTTCCTAATTGTCTCATTATTTTGAATTGGAGTTTTTCATTATAATTGTTTAAGGTTTCGGAAAGTCGGTCTCCTTTGATGTATTCGATTTGGATTGAGAACTTTTCGGTGTTGAGGACTTTTGGGACGCTTGCTCCTGCTTCGAGGGCTTTGGTTAGAATCTTTGCTTCGGATTTTGTTCTTCGTGTTCGGATTTGGTTGTCGAGTTGTGGGTGTCGATATGATTTTGGGATTCGGTCTTTTAAGATTATTTCATCTGAGAGGAATATTTTTGCTTCGGCTCCTTGGGCGATTAGTTTGTTCATTTTGTTGATTGAATTATGAATAAGATGAAAATTGTCAGGAGGATTAGGACGATTGTTGAAAGTATCCTAAATATTGTCTTCGGAAATAGGATTAATGCAGAAACATAAAATGCTCCGACAATTGCGGCGTATAGATTGAGTAAATAGTTTTTGTATTGAAGTTTTTGATTAATTCTTCTGTCTCCAGAACTAACTCTCCAAATTATTAGAAAGCCAAGTATTAACCATAAAATAAATGTTATTAACCCATAGGAAATAATGTTTTCTCCACTAGTCCTTAAATATTCTATAGTGAACCCAATTATTGTCCCCCCGATTATTCCGCTAATGAGGTTGTTGTAAAAATCTAAACTTTTCCTAGGTTTTTTGTTTACCTTCTTATCCAATTTTTCCAGAAAATTTCTCATTTTACAATTTCATCTTCCCTTTAAACTTCTTCGCCATCTTTTTTGAGTTCAAGGTATTTTAGATATATTTTAGCCATCTTTATTGTGGATGATAAATAATTACTAGATTCGGAATAATCTGGGAAATACTCTTTGTCATGAAGTATAAAGTTTCTTGCTGATTTTATTGCCTCTAAAAATGATTTAGAGGTTTGTTTTGATTTTTCTCCCTTATTTATTGCTCCGACATCTTCCAGTTTTTTTACTTTATCTTCCTCTGTTGTGCCTTCTGCCTTTATTTGTTCAAACATATAAAGGGTAGCTCTCGCGCTTATCATTCCACAGGCAAGGAGATGTTCTTCTTTGAGTTCTTCAATAGCTTCTTTTATATTTCTTGCTATAGATTTCTTAATATTTCCTTTTTCAAGTTTTGTTAAGTCTTCTCTGAATCCAGATAGAGTTTCTTTTTCTTTGACGCTTAATTCTGGTTTTAATTTTTTCTCTATTTTGTCTATTATGGTGCTGAGTTCTTCTTCTAAAACAATAAGGAGGGCATTCGCCTCGTCAATTTTTGAAAGATTATCTATTCCATTTGAAGATTCTGAGGAATCTGTCGTTTTTCTAGAAGTAAAAATTAAATCCATTGCTTGTTTTAGTATTGTCCTTATAGATTCCAATCTTCCAGTAGTCTTAAGAAATGAAGTATTCCCCCCATATTGCCCAAGAAATTTTCGAGTGTTTTTTATTGTTTCCAGCGTCCTATAACACTTTTTTAGATTTATTTCTGTGGAAAAATTATCTGTTACCATCTTCAAATTTTAATCTTCCCTTTAAATCGCTTCGCCATTTTCTGCATCATCTTTTTGTCAATCTTTCCTTCGGCTAAACCTTCTGCTGAACTCATACCCATCATATCTTTTATCATTTTATACTGTTTTAGGAGTTCTCGGATTTCGGTTGTTGTTGTTCCACTTCCTTTCGCGATTCGTTGAATCCTAGAAGTTTGTTTTTCCATAACTTCAGGGTTCTCAATTTCTTCTTCAGTCATACTTGAGATTGCGTTTTTCCAATGAGCCATTTTCTTTTCTTGTTTTGCTAAAACATCTTTTGGGACTTTTGCGGCGTTCATTCCTGGAATCATTCCAAGCATTTTATCCATGCTTCCAAGTTTGTTCATCTGTTCTAATTGTCCGTATAAATCTAGGAGTGTGAATTTTCCTTCTTGCATTCTTTCTTCAATTCGCTTTTGTTGTTTTTCGTCTGTTGCGGATTTGACATGTTCGAGAAGTGCATTAAGGTCGCCCATTCCGAGAAGTCTTGAGATGAAAGATTCTGGGTCGAAGATTTCTATTTCATGAATTTGTTCTCCAATACCGATGAAGAAGACTTGTGCTTTTGTTTCGGCGCAGGCGGTTAAGGCCCCCCCGGCTTTTGAGGTTCCGTCCATTCTCGTGATGATTACTCCGTCAACTGAAAGTGCTTTTTGAAATTCTTCTGCTTGTGTTTTTGCGGCTTGTCCGATGTCGGCAGGCATAACTAAAATCCTGTAATCAGGTTTCAAAGTTTTATCTAGCTTTTCTATTTCTTTAATTAATTCTTTGTTAAGTCCGTCTCGCCCGGCCGTGTCTATTAGAACTAAGTCGTATTTTTTGAGTTCTTTTGCATATTGTTTTATTATTTTTATTGGGTCTTTTTCTTTTTTGTCGATGAATACTGGGAGCTTTGCTTTCTTTGCCATTTGTTCGAGTTGGTCCATTGCTGCAGGTCTTTGAGTGTCCAGTCCTAGAAGTGCGACTTTTCTTCCCCGTTTTGCATAATAGAATCCTAGTTTTGCGATTGTTGTGGTGTTGTGAATAATGATTCCTTCTGCGATGAAACTATGATTATCTTTAACGGTTAAGTCATAAACATATTCAGAGTCATTTTTTATTTTATTGGTGTTTTTTACTTGAATCCAACTTACATCTGAATTTACAATGTTTTTAATATTGGCTAGACTGCTTTGAGAATCAAAATTTTTATACATTTTTAAAATTTGATTGTCCCTTGTTGTTAATTCTATACTTGAAGGTGTTTTTGTTATTATTTCATTTTTTTCAAGAGAATAAATTATACTGTTTATGGATTCTTTTGAATGGTTTTCTAAGCTATCGTTTTTAATGTCGTTTAAGAATAAATTGAATTTTCCTTTTTCTTTAGAGATGTAGAGTAGGAATAGTTTTAGTAATTTCTCTCTTGAAATAAAACCTTTCTTTTCATAAATCCCATAACTATAGACTGCGTTGTTTTGTATCTCCCCAATTGAGAATCCAAGATTTAGTCTTAATTGTTTTAAGGATTTCCCCATTGGTATCATATCTTGTTTTCCACTTCCTTGAATTAATCCAATTTTCTTATAATTATTTGAGGCGTCTTGTTTTCTTTTTACTTTGTATCCAATAATTTCGTTGTATCTTTCGGCATTTTTTGCTGTGATAGATAGTCTGAAGTATTCCCTGTTATTAATTTCTTTTTTGGAAAATGAGGAAACTATTTCGAATCTATATAGAAGCATGTTTAGTTCCTTTAATAGGGATTGGCTTTCTGAGGATATTTCGATATGTCTACGGTTTTTTGAAGGATATGAGTCGCAATCAAAATATGCTTGTATGAAATTTCTTGCTGTTTCGTTGTCTGATTTTAATATTTGTTTTGGGATTTTAAGACTTCTTCCCTTTTTCCCAGGGGTTAGGTTGAATATTGACATTAGTTCTACGAGAGTTGTTGATACTAATCTTATTTGATAAAGATTTTTTGTTCTTTTGTCTTTATTTATTGAAGGGGAAAGATTGAATAATATTTTTGATAATTCTGTAATTCTTTCTATTATTTCCGGGTCTTCGTTTGTAATTTCAATATAACTTTTTTCTATGTGTCCATCACCTATTAAATATCCTATAAATTCTGAAAATTCTTTTGTTAGATATAATGGGAATGTTATTATCTTGTTGCCGTTTTTGCTTTTCAGTCTAATACTTTTGTGATTTATTTTGTTTATTAGTTCTAAGGGTATTTTTCCTTTTTTTAATTTACTTGTAAAACAGCAATAATTAACTTTGTTTTTTAGTTTGCTGTGAATTTCTTTTAGATTTTTGTCTTCTTTTTTCAGAATATTTTTTATTTCTTCTTGGGAAAGATAGGTTGATAGATTTAGTTTCTTTATATCATTGAATAGGTTTATTGTTTTTCCGTCTACGGTATATTTTTGTGGAATTGCTACAAAGTCATTTGGAGTTATTTCTTCTGCTTTTATTTGGATTACGTTTCCTTCTCGAAGTACGAAAAAGGGGTGTTCTGGGGTGACTTTTATGGAATAATCATTTCCGTTATCAAGATGTACTTCAATTAGGTCTTCTTTTTTTAATTTCCATAGGTGAGTTACTTCTTTGTTTTCTATTCTGCAAGTTTTTGGGTTAAAGGAGGGAACGGTGATTTTTTTATTTTCTACATTTATTAGCTCTCCATCGTTTAATTTTTCGGATTTTATAGAGATATATCTGTTGTAGAGGTTTTCTGCGGAAATTATTTCTCCAGAGGTTAGTTGTATTTTGCATTTTTTGTGGACGCACTTTCCAGCACCATAAAGACCCATAAACATAATGCTTGCTTTCTTTGGAAGTTTAAGCTCAGTTTTTTGACCAAGAAGTAAACTGATTTCATCATGAATTAATTTGACTAGTTGTTCCTTCTTATCGATTCCTTTGATTGTTTCATCGTAAGCTAGATTTTTTATCTTCTGGGAGAGTGCGAAGACTAATTCTACATTTACGTCCGCTTCAATCAGTGCCCTTTGGATATCTTTTACGATTCCATCTATGAGTTTCTTATCTACAAAGATTGCGTTTGAAATCTTTTTCATTCCGGATTTCAAGGCCGAGCCTAGTTTATCTAGCATAGAAATAAGGGGAAATTGTGGATTAATAAGTTTTGGGTTTGGTAAAGAAGGGCTCAGATAACTTTAAATATTTCTTTATCGGTTTAAAGATATGGATAAAGGGGAAAAAGATAAGATAAAAAATTATGTTCGATATCTGTTGAGTCAAGGTCGCTCAAAAAAACAGATTCATGATGAACTTGTGGGAAAGGGTTTTGATCGTTTTTTAATTAGGGAGCTTGTTTATCCTAATTTGAAATTATTGGTTTATTCGGGGATTGTTTTGATTGCTATGATTCTGATTATTGGGTGGTTTTATTTTTTCATGATGATTTCAGGGAATAATATTGATATTAAACCAATTGCAAAAGAGACTACTCTGGAAAGTGTTGGAGGAATTGAGGTTAGTAATGTAGAGATAAGGGAAGAGAATGGAAATAAGATTATCGAGGTTTACCTGAAGAATAATTTAGATGAGGATTATGACGCTCCGATTGAAATAAAGGCTATGTCTGGAGAGTTTTATTTGACTTGGATGGAATTGAGGGGGATTGCTCCTGGGAAAACTTTGAAAAGTTCCGCGCCAGGTTTTAAGACCCCGGAAAAAACCGTTAAGATTTCTTTGAATTCTCAGGAAGTTTATGAGGAGGTCTTTTTATTCGCATGAAGTTTAAATTTAATAAATATAAAGTTGTAATTTCTGTTTTAGTTATCCTTCTGATTTTGTCGTTGGGATATATCTCTTTTGATAGTTGGAAAGAAAAAAAGAATTTGAGGGAAATTTCAATTTATCAGGCTGGGATGAACGAGGGATATGCTCAAGCGATAATAGGTGTTATGGCTCAGGCAGATTCTTGTGATCCGGTTTCAGTTTATGAGGGGAATAATACTGTTAACCTAATAAATGTTGAATGTTTGGTACAAGAATGAAAAGAGGATTAGTTTTGTTAGTGATTTTATTTAGTTTGAGTTTTGTTTCTGCGGTTGATGATGCGAATATCTTTGGGCATAAGATGACTGAGATTGCTTGGGGGGATGGAAGTACTTGTAGTAGTGGAGTTATCACGGGGATAAGTAGTTCAGGGACGGCGGCTTGTGGTGTTTCTACTGCTAATTCTTTGGCTGCATTAGATGGAACTCCGGCTCAAGCGGTTTATGTTGATAATGATGGGAGGGTCGGTATTGGGATGACGGCACCTGATGTACCTCTTAGCGTAGCAGGAAATGTAAGGGCATTGAATTTTATAGGACCAGAGGATATTCAGTTCGGTATTTATACTAATAAAGATTATTCTTCCGGAGCGGCGATTCAATTTTATGGA
>JAHJSH010000030.1 GCA_018830525.1 Nanobdellota archaeon
TCAAGCTATAAATAAAGATATATGATATTATATACTTCTATTTCAGGTTTTGTTAACGGGTTTGTCGTCGCTGTTTTTGGATTTTATTTCTTTTATTCATCATAGCACAAAAAACTTAACTTCTTAATTTTGATTTTATAGTCGTTTTAGAAAAAGTGTTCAAAGCTCGGCTTTGAACACTTGAACACTTCGTCATGGTCGTCGAGAGGTCCGTACCTCTAGCGATTAGCGGAGAGGTCGGATCTCTGGGCAACTCTTCCGTCGTTCCCTGAGGAGTGTTTTTGAAACTATTGAGGTTCAACCTCAATAGTTCTTATCTTTGATTTTGTGGCTGTTTTGTGGTTATATTAACTAATGAAAGAATTAGCAATTTTTGATTTGGATAATATATGTCTGTTTTAATTTTAAAAGGCGATAAAAATAAAGCTAAAGAAAATTTTGGAGAAATTTTTAAAAAGTTTAACGTTGCCTTTTACGTTCTGCAAGGCAAATCTAAAAAGCAAGAATCCTTAATTGCTTGGTGCTAAATTTATAATATTTTGTGATATTTAGATTGACAGGATTATTTATTTTTGTTATTCTAGGATTAATAACTGAAGAGCGTCTTCGGTATAGATCTTTTAACAATTTTATAATTGAAAGGAGGTGAGATCAATGAAGGCGAAGAAAAAGATGAAGCACTCTTCTTTACAAAAGAAGAAAACAAAACTTCGGTTAACGCAAGCACTAAACGCTGGCGACCCGGGAACATAGTTTTGTTTTCTTCGAAACTTTCATCGAGGGGGCTCTGTTTACTTTTAGGCCCCCTCTATTTTAGAAAGGAAGTAGGCTATGGATATTTTACGTAGGACGGATGGAAGAATTATTTTAGTGAACAAGGTTGAGGCGATTATTATGAAACCGAAAATAAATGAAAATGATTCTAAGAACGAGAAAGGAGTGAAAGAGAATGTATCTGACACTGTCAAAAAATGTTGCCCTGAAGAGCTCCAAGAAAGAAAAAATTCTTCTTAATCTAATAACGGGTGAAAAATATGAATTAGATGAGGAACAATATGATTTTATTCTCCAATGCGATGGGAATTCGACGATAGAAGATTTTGTATCAGAATATGATCAAGAATCAAAAAAGGTAGTCCTTAAGTTTATCGATAGATTGAAAAGAATGGGAGCTATTAATCTTGGCGAATCAAGTCCTCGAGTTATCTACACTAATGTTGTCCCTGAATTGAGATTGCAACTCGTACATCTTGAAGCAACAAGTTGTTGCAATATGAAATGTGTGCATTGTTATCAGGGCGAAATGTATCCCGCAAAAGACAATCTTAATATAGGGGAAGTTATTTCCCTTATTAGAACTATGCAAATCATGCAAGTTGATAGCCTTAGCATTAGTGGTGGAGAGCCGTTTATTGACTCAAAAACTTTTGAGATAGTAAATTGTGCCGAAGAACATGACATAAGGATCTCTTCTTTTTTTACTAATGGTGTGTTGTTGAATGAGCAAATGATAGCTAGGATTGTTGCCATGAAAAGTAAGCCGACCTTGTATGTTAGTGTCGACTCTATTACTTCTGAGGGAATGTCGTTTCGGGGATTGAATTGTAGCAAGGAAGCTGAAAAGATAATCGATAAGATTGTCGAAAATATTAAAATTCTTGTTGATAGTGACGTTCGCGTAGTCGTTAATACTGTGATAAATTCTCACAATATAGATGACTTAAAACGAATGCATGAGAGAATGAAGAAACTTTGTGTTAAAAGTTGGAGAGTGGGTTATCCTAAAAACACAGGATTCCTTATTAATAATCAAGAATTTGTAGTAGATTTTGATAAGATGATCCAAGCTTCTTTTGATCTATTGCAGTATCATCTTACCGAAGGTCAACCCTTTGATCTGCAGATAGAGTATCTCTATCGGAGAGAACTAATTGAAAATCTTGAAAAAGTTGATGACGAAGACTTTGTATGTGATTACGAAACTAAACGAGAAAGTTGTTGCATCAAACCCAATGGAGATGTAGTGGTTTGTGCCTATTGCAACCATATGCCTTTGGGGAATATTAGAAAGCAGTCTTTGTGGGATATTTGGTATTCGGATGCGATGCAGTCTATTAAAAACACTCGCGTTAAAGATGTCGGCGAATGTGTTGGTTGCGAGCTACGTTCTCTTTGTGCGGCAGGCTGTCGAGCGAATGCTTATTTTTTAAATGGTGATTTTAAGAACGGCAAAGATGATTATGCTTGTAAGGCTGTAGGTTTTTTCAAAAATAATGTTATTCCACTATTGGTAAATCAGAAAAATTCTGAAACAACCAATTTAATTCCCGACGATTATTAATATTGTCGGGAATTTTTTAATAAGGTAGAATGAAAAAATGAATATATATAAAAAAGATTTTGCTTTAATATACGATAAGGTATATAA
>JAHJSH010000031.1 GCA_018830525.1 Nanobdellota archaeon
ATTAAAGGATGAGTTTGAACTCATATTTGAGAGAACAATTACAAAGTTTGGTAATGGAGCAAAGATAGATGCTCCTAAGAATTTGCTTGGAAGGAAAGTTTATGTTATTCTAAGAAAATAGATTTATCTCACGCAATGCCCCCTAATTTATCTTACTTAAAAAGAAGTATATCCTTCAAAATATATATTCCAATAATTACCAACGAATTGTCTTAGGTTCTCTTCGAACATATTGAAAATCGCCCTGCAATTCATAAACTTCAATCGACGATTCAACTTGGTCATCAAAATACCTAATCTGATATTCCCTATCACTCCCCACATTAAAAACTTCAATAATCATCTCTTTCGTATTGCCATGATCCTGAAAAAGATAATGTTTATCCACAATCATTTCCTTGCCATTAATCCAAAGCTTATCGCCTTCTTTCAACTTAGTAAGGTCCTTACTTGGCTTTTCTATTTTTAAAACAACTTCATCTTCCATAAAACAAAAATACTTTTAGAATTTATAAACCTTAGTAACTCTTCCCAGCATAAACAACCACACTAGCTTTCTTCCCGCAAATAGGACACTTCCCTATCCGCAAGGAACACACTCAATCCCGCAGATCGTTTGAGTTCCAAATAAAGAACAAGTGTTTCCACTTCCTTCAAAAAAGACTGCCACATCACATAATAGATTTTCGGTGCCGCTATTACAGATATTACTTGAGAACAATTTATTATTGTTCGAGTTCTCATCTAATTTGACCCCTATATTAGAATTATCATTAACAATTATGTCAGTAAAAATATTACTTGAGCTATAACTTATGATAATCCCAATATCCCCATTTGAGTTTGCCGTTATATCTGAAAGCTGATTATCATTTGAATAAGGCCCCAAACAGACTCCGTGACCATTTGAGTTTGCAGTTATTTGAGTTAGAGTATTATTTGAGCTCGACTCTAGAAGAACTCCTTTAAAATTTGAGTTTGCAGTTATTTGAGTTAGAGTATTATTTGAGCTTAAATACAAATAAATTCCATACATATTTGAAGTCAAAGTTACATTTCTAACTATTAGATTATTTGTTGACTCAAAGTAAACTCCATAATAAGGACATGTTATATTCTTAAAATTCTTTATAGTTAAACCACTCCTCCCATTAGCATAAATTCCATAAGTATTAACTCCATCACCTATAATCGTTTTCCCATTTCCATCCAAAACAATATCATCAGCAGTTATTATTAAACAGGTTCCAGAAGTTTCTATGTTTTGGGTCACTAAATAAGTCCTCCCCTCTTCATCTAAATTAATTCCACAACTACTCACATTAATAGCACATCCATTTTCGTATTCCAATTCTCCGGCAGCACATCCACAACATTTAGTCTCACTACAAATTTCTCCATTATAACAATCGTCGTCGTCGTCACATATCGTCGGAGTTTTTTCACGGGGAGGCGCAGCCTTTCCATTATCAATTTTAGCTTTAGATGACTCACTTCCTTTTTCCAGAGTGTTTCCAGAAATAAATATCGGAACAACTTTCACGTAATCTGGTTTAGTACCAACCCAGATTCTAATTACTACCGCCTGATTTGGACCAGGCGCATAAGTAGAATTATATTTGTAAGTCCTACTATCTCCTTCAGTTGTAACAATGATTTCTAATCCTATCATTATATTATCATCATTTCCTCGTTTAACCTGGACATACAACATTCCATCGTCATAAAAAGTATAACCTCCAGAAGTAGTTATTTCTAATCTCGCATTAGGATCTTGAAAATCGCTATTATTTTTTATCAAAGGAATAATCACTCCCCAAATAATTGTCACAGCAACAATAGTAATAAGTATCATTAAGACTGCCGCAACAATATCAGAAATTCCCCTCTTTCCCATACTAAAGATAATCAATCAAATATATATAAGTCTTACTAGTAAGTCTTACTAGTAACTCTTCCCAGCATAAACAACCACACTAGCTTTCTTCCCGCAAATAGGACACTTACCAGAGGCTTTTTCATTCAAATCCGCACGAGTTCCCATTACTCTCGCAGAAAGTTCCTTTTCAACATACTCAGCACATTCTGCCCCTTCTTTCTCAGCAGAACAAAAACTAAACCGCGCAATCTTCCCAGAATCCAAAGCTTTCTTAATTGTATCCTTATCCTTACAATCGACAACCTTATCACCAAAAAACTCGTCAGCTCTAGCAATCAATCTCTCATCATACTCCGCCCCAAGATTCTTAATCGTCTCAGGCAAATCTTTAATGCTAACTGAAATCTTTTCTTTAGTATCCCTAATAAAAACAATGACCTCTCCACTCTCAAGTTCTTTCTCACCAATTTCAATTCTAAACGGAACACCCTTCATCTCCCAAAAGAAAAACTTTTCACCAGGACGCTTATCCGAATCATCAACCTTAACATCAATATACTCCGCCATCAAATCCGCCCTAATTTTATCTACAGCATCCCCCACCCCCTTTCCATTAGGCTCACCAGAGTCATCCCTTGGGGAAAATGGAACCACAATAACTTGAATTGGAGAAATAGTGTAAGGCAAAATCAGACCATTATCATCCCCATGAACTGAAAGAATAGAAGCCAAAATTCGTGACATACACGGCCCATAACAAGTCAACCACGGTGTCTTTTCTTTTTCTTTTTCATCAACGAACTTCACATCAAATGCCTTAACAAAACTCTGACTAATCAAATGTGTCGAAGGTTGCTGAATAATCTTCCCATCAGGCATAATAGAATCAGCACCAACAGTATATTCCGCCCCAGGAAATTTATCCCATTGCGGTCTTTTCATAGGCAAAAACGGAACGCCAAAAATCTTATGCATAACTTCCTCAGTCATCCGAATATCATCCTGAACCTGTTCCTCTGCGTCTTTCTTTGTAGCAAAAGCATCATGTGCTTCAATCCAATGAAATTCCCTCGAACGAATCAACGGCCTAGTTGCCTTCGTCTCATTACGAAAAACGTTCGCTCGCTGATATATCTTCATCGGCAAATCACGATAGCTCCTAATCCAAATATTATACATGTCATAAAACGCCGTCTCACTTGTAGGACGCAAAGCCAATTTATCATCACCCTTAACAGATTCCAACCAAAAAACATCAGGTGCAAAACCTTCAACATGACTAGACTCCCTCTTAAAATTTCCTTCAGGAATAACTGCAGGAAAAACTGCCGGGTCGTGCCCAGTAGCTCTCAAAGCCGATTCATAAATCCGATACATCTTATCAATTATCCGCGCACCCCAAGGACGAATCACAACAAATCCCTTAACACCATAACGCAAATCAGTAATCTCAGCCTTATTTAAAATCTCACTATACCATTCACTAAAATTATCTATCTTCGAGATGTTGAATGTTGTCTTTTTTTTGCCCATGTTATTTATCAAGATTCTTTGAATCTCCTATGACGGCAACACCCGTGCGTGTCTACCATTATTACTTATTACCATCATTTACTTTTAAACTTGTCGCAAATCGAGTAGCGACGCCACGACCCTCTAAAATCTCGACAATATCGTCTCCAGCCTTCCCAACAATAAATTCTTTCCCAAAACCAACAACTCGCTTAGCAACAGCTAATTTACTCGCCAACCCCCCAAAACCATAACCATCCCCAGAAGATAAAACATCATAATCTTCAACAGAAAACTTATCAGAAACACGTAATCTTTTACCTTTGCTAATCAAGGCACCCATTTCAGTCAAAACTAATAATACATCAAAATCAAACTTCTCCAAAATTTCAGCCGCCAAATTATCATTATCTCCAAACGAAAGCTCCCCGGTAGCAGTAACATCATTCTCATTGACTATCGGAATAGCAGCCCCACGTAAATTCTCATACGCTGCAAAAATATTTTCTTTCCTATCGGAATTAAAATCATCAACATTCAACAAAAATTGTGCAACATGCAAACCCTTCCGAGAAAACGCCTTAACAAATTCTTCCATTAGTTTTATCTGCCCAACGGCCGCCTGTGCCTGTTTAACTCCAATTCCCCCGACCTGGTCAATAACTTCCCTACCACAACCAACCGCACCAGAACTCACAATAATAACTTCATTACCTTTCGCTAAAAGCTCACTAACACCTTCGGCCAATCCACACAAAACATCACGACGAATCTCGCCCCGAACAGAATCAAAAACTGCCTTCGTACCCAATTTAATAACTATCTTAGAACCAACAAGGATTACAACCGTGCCAACTACGGCCGGTCATTCCGCTCCAATCTTTGCCCAAACTTTCCATGAAAAATAAAAAGAATCGCGATATTTAAAGTTAATTGTATACTTCCCACAATATATTTACTTAAATACCTGCCAGGTTAAAATATTTCATGGGAAAAACCGACCCAATAAAAAGAGCACATGAATTGAGAGAAAATTTAATTTGGGAAAACGAATTAATGGTTGTAGACTTTTCGGATACTCTCCAAGGAAAAGATACCTCACGAGTTATTGACACAATGCCTAATGTCGCAACTGGCGAATATGTTTTTAGAGCAAAGGTTAATGTTAAGGAATTAGATAAAATGGCTTCAGCAGAATACGGAAAAGAATTTTTTGATGTAACTCAACATACCAACACAGAAATAGAAGCATTCACAAGGAAACAAGAATTCGACTTCCCACTTTGGTACAAACATCAACCAGACTTTAAAATGAAAAATATCCTAGACTATAATCCCCCATTTATCTTCCAAGTAGCCGGATGCAATTTCCACGATGGAAGTATAGGGGGGGGATGTTCATATTGTTTTGTAGATAACAAAAGTAATGATGGTGTAGTTAGTCCTGGAAAAGCATTCTTAACTGGACATGACACTATTGAGAGTATGCTAAGTGCAAGAGAGAAAATAAAAACGGCATATAAAGAAGCCGGGCAGGATATGCACATAAGAGTTTTAAGAGCCTCGGGCGGAGAACCAACACTCGCATTAGATTGGATTCTAGACATGTGGAGAGAAATCGGAAATAGAGGACTTGATTTCGTCGGACAGATTGACAGCAACCTTTCAACTGGAATGCTCGTAGACGAATTCGAAAGAACTGGAGTATACGAACCACACACACTCGAAAAATTAGCAGAATTTCCAATAAAAATTCTTACTGCAATAAAGGGCGTTGATCCCCACAACCTACAAGAAAACGTTCAATCATATACAGACATTGCAATCCAAGAACACTCAATCAAAAAATTCCTAAACGCTGGCTTTGACATCTTCCCACAAATGTACAATCCAGACCCTGCAACCCTAAGGCCATACTTGGAACACATGGACGATGTAATCGAAAACTTCTCCCAAAGAATTCACATCGGACCACTAAAAGCCTACGGTCCAACAATCGCAAGAATTGGAGAATCAGAAATAGAAGCAAAAAAAGAAGAATGGGATTCAAATTATAAAAACGGATGCGAAATTCTCGATACACATTTAAGAAAAAGATATGGCGTAGGATACAAAGAAGTGACTCGTTCAGATGTTCCGTTAAAAATTCTTAAAAAGTAGATTAGTTAATCTTATAAATTCAATTTAGGTTTATTCTTTGTTAAATGAGCTCGTAAGTTAACGGATAGACTATTCGGTTTCGGCCCGAAAAATGGGAGTTCAATTCTTCCCGAGCTCGTTTACATATCTCTACCAAAAATCTCTCCTATCCGGAATCTTTCCGAAATCATCCAGTATATGTTGCTCCGCCATCCTCTCAGCCAAAGAACGATACCTTACACCATATAGCTTAGAAATATGATCTCCTGCCCAAATTATTCCAGAAAAATGATGTATCTCCCTTCGATGGTTCTGAGAACAATCCGAATAATCATATTGCCTCCCATCAACCTCACCACTACGCCCGAAAAAGTAATCCATCCAACGATTAACTTGCTTAATAACCATCTCGACTTCAGAAAAATCTAATCTAGAAAATTCTAAAGAATATGCAACTTTCCTAGAACTTTGGATATGCTCGCGGTGCTCCATATTAAATAAAGAACTCTCCAATTATAAAACTAACTATCACATATTTTTCTCAATAACTTTCTTTGTCTTCAATGAAAACAGAAACATTAGAAACATAAAAAATCCAAACATTAAAAAGAGATATCTAAAAGGAAGAAAAACTAGAATCAATACTGAAAATAATTTTCCTGCCAAGTTTAGACCTTTTTGTCAGACACATATGCTCCACCCCCCATAAAATATCACAACCATAGAAGATAAACTTCTTCGTTATTTAAAATACTTCCAAAGAGATAGAGTAATCCTCAAATTCAAAACCTATAAAAACAAGAATTCTCTAAATAGGTTGGGTGATAAAATGAACAAAAAATTCTGGGCAACAACATTTACTTTAACCGGAACCATGATCGGAGCTGGAATTCTCGGTCTCCCATACATATTCGCAAAATCAGGTTGGCTTGCCGGACTCTTCTGGCTAATAATCCTTGGTGCAATCATGATATTTGTAAATCTAGCACTCGGAGAAATAACGCTTCGAACAAAAGAAAGACATCAGCTTTCCGGATATGCGAAAAAATATCTAGGAAAATGGGGAGAGTATGCAATGTTTATAATAGTAATCTTTGGAATTTACTCTGCCCTTCTTGCTTACTTATTGGGGGAGGGAGAAAGCCTTTCAAAAATTTTACCAGGAAATATCAATCCAATATTTTTTGGAATAATCTTTTGGATCATCATGACCCTCTTACTTCGAGAAGGATTAAGGGGATTAAAAAAAATTGAAACTTGGGGGGTAATCGTAATTATCGTGATTATTATAGGAATTTTTTTCAGATTTCTCCCACAAATTGAACCATCAAATATCTTAGTTTCCAATTATCCTAACTTTTTTCTTCCTATCGGAGTAGTCATGTTTGCACTCCTAGGTTTCACCTCAATTCCAGAACTTCGTCAAGAAATCAAAGGCCAAGAAAGACTATTAAAAAAAGCAATTATCCTCGGGAGTTCTATCCCTATAGCCCTCTATATTTTATTCACAATAATCTTTATCGGAGTTTTGGGAGGGGAAGTAACTGAGGTCGCAACACTTTCCTTTGGACCAATAATCACAATTTTAGGAATGTTCACAATGTTCACTGCATTTCTTGTCCTATCCTTCTCCCTCAAAGACACATTCAAATACGACCTCAAAACATCTCCAATAATCAATTTCACATTCACCTCCTTAGTACCTCTAATAATTTATATCTTAATCGCCCAATACAAAATAATTGGATTCTCATCAATATTAGGAATAGGGGGGGTAATCTCCGGAGGTCTAACAGGAATATTAATCCTTTTAATCAATAAGAAGTCCAAAAAGCAAGGCAAAAAGAATCCAGAGATTCGAATGCCTATAAACTGGCCAATAGTCATAATCCTCTCTATAATCTTTATCATAGGTATAATCCTTCAATTCTCCCAATAAATTTTAAAACCATAAACTTATATACTCTTAAATCTAAAAAAATATGTAAGCGAGAAAAGTTATGTCATGAGAATTCTATTAAAATTATTAAATAATTCAGGAGGAAAGAATGAAGTTATACATAGGTAATTTACCTTGGAAAGTTGACGATAGCGGTTTGAAAGAAATGTTCGCATCATATGATGCTGACGAAGCAAACGTTATCACAGACAAATTTTCAGGAAGGTCAAAAGGTTTCGGTTTCGTAACAATCGCAGATGATGAGACAGCTAACAAAGCTATTTCAGAAATGAACGATAAGGAAATTGAAGGTAGAGCTATTAAAGTTAGTGAAGCTAAGCCAATGGTTCCGCGAGATAATGCTCCACGAGCAGAATCTAGAGAGTCAAACGAAGCTCCAATAGCAGACTCTGACGCAATCGAAAACGACCAATCAGACGATTTTGAATAAATCCTCTAAAGGAGATTTCAGATTACTAAATCCGCGAACAACGCTCACCCATCAAAGGATAGGGAAAATTTCACAGAAATTTTTTGGGTGGGGAATTTGAAATCGTAATTCAGAATCAAAAATTTTTTATTTTTATTTAAGATTTCCCAAAAGAGAAGGATTCGCACCAATCCTAATTTTCATAGGATCCAAATCGATTATTCCGTCATTTCTTCCAGAAGCCGCTTCCAATAAATCATAAACATTATTTGGTCTTACTTTCCCAGACATCTTAACCCCTCTAGAAAAATTCTCCCGCATAATTTTCAAATCATGAGGATGGGCTCCAGAAGAACTAAATCCAGTAGAAGTTTTTACAAAATCAATCTTACCGACATCTGCAAAACCACAAGCCAACTGAATCTGGGAATCATGCAACTCTGAAGTCTCGAGAATCATTTTTACTAAGGCACCATGATTGTGCGCAAGTTGAGCAATCTTTTCCATTTCTTCAACCACATATTTCACATTCATCTCCCTCAACCTCTCATAATTCATCACAAAATCAATTTCATCTGCCCCAGCACGAAGTGCAGCCAAAGTTTCAATCTTTTTAATACAAGTGGGAGTATCACCATCAGGAAAACCAACAACAGATGCAATCTTAATTCCACTTCCATCAAGATACTCCTTCGCGTAAGCCACATCCCCATAAGGAATACAAACTGCATAAGGCTTAGATGACAGATCACTAATCCCACTTAAAAAATTATAAAATTCCTCTCGTCGTGCCTTAATCGGATGATCCGCTTTCCCCAAAAAAGCCTCAACCCGATTCAAATAAGTATGGTCTGTGATACTTGCAATCTCCGCAGGAGTCAAATCCTTAATTACTTTCAACATTTTTATCTCTCCTAAAATGATTCAATGTATTCCTCACATGCTCCTTGAAAAAAGTAAAGAACTCTTCCTCGTCCTTAAAAACCTTATGGGCAATATCCATAAACGGACTTACCCTCGCCCGAGGACAAATCACAAAAACGTACTTTCCGGTTTCATTCGCCCGAGTACATTCATCACTTACCCCCTTTGACAAATCAACTTTATCATTAGGATAATAAGCCACTACGTGAGTCACCTGAGTTATGTCCCAATTCAAATCCCGATGGACGGTCTGATCATCAATTGCCTGTCGTTCCTTCTCGCTAAGTTCATCTCCACGCTCAATATCAATATCTGCCGGATCAAGCAATGGGGTCGCATATCCATCAATCTCCTTTCGAACATCCCTTAATCGTCGCTTAAAATTATTTATCTTCAAAGTAGCAACCGGATCAGCATCGGTCATCGGAAAACTAGAATAAATCATAAATGAATTCTCCAACAACGCATCAATATCCTCCGGGTTCTGCTTACTCGAAAAAACATAAAACGGCTTCCCATATTTTGACGCCCAACCCTCCGTAACATTCACTTCAATATTCTGCCATAAAAGCAAATCTCTCAAATCATGATTCTGTGACCGGCCCGTAGGACCTTCCAATTGTCGCGCCCGAATGCTCGACGGCTTATCAATAATTGTAACAAACATATCTGCAGCAATATTATTCAAATGTTTCCAATCGTAAGCATTCTGATAAACATTATTCCAAAAAAACTGCGCATGAGTATCAATAAAAATCAAATCATAATTCTCCCTTTCCAGTTTAATCTCCCTAGTAAGCTTCTCAAAAGCCTTATCACGTAAATTCGCCAGCATGTCTGGCTGAAGATTTAAAAGATTCTCCTTAGGAATCCCCGACCTAGAATAATCCTGTGCCATCTCAAGAATCATGTCACCAGTTCGATAAACCTTAACACTCTTCCGAGTCCCAGGATAACCCAAACAAAAAGCCTTACTCCCGCTTCCAGGAATTCCAGTAACCACAATTATCTTCGCTACCATACAGACTACTCAGATAATTATAGGTTTTTAAGAATTATTGTGGTTCAAGACTAGCTATCATTTCCTCAACACTATCAAAAGGCCCATGAAAATTCCTACCAAGTTCAACATCAACCATAGCGTCTAATGTTTCTTCCTTCGGAATCCAATTATTATTTCCCCATCCAGATTTCCTAAAATATCTCTGCGCCATTTTCGATTCACTGCAAACCTCCCGATTAAACTTCTTCAAATAATAAATCCCCCTAAAAAAATCATAACCCTGTTTATCTTTCTGTGTCAATTCTCCCCCACCAAGATACAAATCACAAATATCTCGACAAAGACAATAACATTCATCTTTATTTTCAACCATTCAAACTCCCTTATTAAAACTATAAACAATCATAACTTTATAAGATTAATCCTTAACAGATTATGCTCGCCAAGCTTTCTGCCCCTTTCCTTGGAAAAGAGAATAAAGTGAATACGTGGTTAGATAAACAATAACGAACACCAAAATAAGCCACCCCAGGGGGAGAACCTTATAAATCAAAGTGACCTCTCCACAACTCGGAATCAAAGAACTTACAAGATAACCTGGCAAGGTCATCGCTAGAACATATATAAGAATGGGCGCAATCATCTTAAATAAATCCGGCCTAAAGTTCACCATCCTATTATCTTCAACAATCCAATCCTTATAAAACTATTTCTTAAAACTCTTCCACCAATAAAAAGCCAAAACAGAAATTACAAAATAAAAAATTAATTAATTAGATGAAGAGTTATTCTTCAGACTCTTCTTCGTCACTTCCGAGATCCCCGAAGTCATCATCGTCATATTCAGCACACATTTTTTTGGCCTCCGATTTTAGATAGATAAATATATTTCAACAATTTATAAACTTAATCATTTGCAAAAACAAAAGAGTTTAAATATTCAATTACCATAATAAAACAAGGACTTTAATCGGTCCAAACTAAACCGAGGTGACAACATGCCAGCAAAAAAGAAGAAGATAGCTAAGAAATCAACGAAGAAAAAAGCTGCTAAGAAATCTGCGAAGAAAAAGAAGAAAAAGTAGTTACAAAAAATAAATTTTTATTTCTTTATTTAATTTTATAAAACAATTCTTCTCAAGTAAAAGACAAGTCTTAAATAATGATTTGCTCTAACTCAACTATGAAAAAAGTTCTTGTTATTGTCGCACATCCCGACGATGAAACAATCTGGATGGGCGGGACCATCTTAGAGAATATTAGCAAATGGGACCTAACAATCATCAGCTTATGCCGAAAGAACGACAAAGACAGAGCGCCCAAGTTCAAAAAAGTTTGTAAGTTGTTCAATGCAAGGAGTTTTATCTCCGACCTAGATGATTCCGAAGAAGGAGACTACAAAAAAATTTCAGAGCAAGAGATCATCGAACGTATCCAAAAGTTTGCAGACAAAGAATACGATCTAATCTTCACGCACGGTGAAAATGGAGAGTACGGACACATAAGACACATCGAAGTGCATAACACCGTCGAGAAAATGATAAAAAACGAAATGCTCACCTGCAAACAAATTTTTTTCTTCGCATACGTTCGAGATGGAGCTTATTGTGCGATTGACTCCAACGCGAATAAATTTATAAACTTAGATAACTTCGAGACAATAGGAAAAAAGAGAATCATCCGAAAGATCTATGGGTTCAAGAAAAAAAGTTTTGAGTTCGGATCGGCAAACAAACAAGAATCATTTAAAACAAACTGAAAAAACAAAAATTATGAAAAGTTTAATTCTATATGCATATCCCCCCGAATCTGATGGCCAAAGTCTTCAGGGAGATTTCTTACGAAGGGGAATCATCGAGGCTGGAGAAGAAGCAATCCCTTGCCATTTTAAAGAAAGTTACCAAAAAGAATTTTATTTAAAGTATGTCAAACCAGAGGTTGCATTTAGCATCGGTTTCTGGGGGAATGTTCCCGACGTTATAAGAGAGCCCCTAAAACACGGAGTAAGACCAGTTCCTTGGTTTAATGCTGATGGATGGGTTGCAAATTATCAAAAAGAGTTTAATGATCTTGATCTAATGTTTACTACGAGTAGTTGGGTTAGAGACATTTACAAACGAGACGGGACAGATGTAAGTAAAATAATTCCAATGCACATCGGAATCGACACTGGCATGTTTAGACCACTAAACGACATCAATTCAAATAATCAAATCAGAAAAATGTTGGGAATTAACGAGACTGATAAAATAATTATGACTATTGGCGGAGATACAACCTCCAAAGGTTCACAAGAGATGATGAAAGCGCTTGCAGAAGTTAATAAAGAATTTAAAAATTGGAAATACATCTGCAAATCGTGGCCAAGTGAGTGCGCCGAAGAGTGGAGGGAAAAAGAAATTGAACTTGCAAAAGAGTTAGGAATCATAGACAATATGGTTTTCATTGAAGACGAATTTACCCCAGAATTTATGGTTCCTCTTTTAAACGCTGCAGATATTTACGCAGCACCATCGAGAATTGAGGGATTTGGGATGATTCAAGTTGAAGCAATGGCTTGTGGAAAACCAGTTATCTCCATCAATAAGATGGGACCAGGTGAAACAATTTTGCATAACAAAACTGGCCTCCTTGCGGAAGTCGCTGAAGAAGTTCAATTAAGCGAAGAGTGGGCATTCAAACATATGGGATTCACAAAAAAACATCTTGTCAAATTTGATCATCCAAAAACTTTTGCATACCGAGCAGATGTAAATGACTTGCGAGAACATACATTAAAATTGCTTTCCGACGACGCCCTAAGAGAAACCATGGGAAATAATGCTCGGGAACATGTTGTAAAAAACTTTGATTACCGAGACATTGCAAAGAAGATGCTAGATATAACTAAAGAAAAATTAAACTTAGAATAATTAAATCAGAACTCTTTTCTTCTTTAACGAATCATATGCAAAAATATAAACTCCTGCACTCCACGCCTGATAAACTCCAT
The DNA here is from genome assembly GCA_018830525.1 of Nanobdellota archaeon. GTDB lineage: Archaea > Nanobdellota > Nanobdellia > Pacearchaeales > GW2011-AR1 > JAGVXH01. Next base: position 12,819 of record JAHJSH010000031.1, read on the forward strand.
GAGTCTTCCTTGATATTGGATCTATCCATTCCGGGAAAGAATTTTCCTTTATGTTTGATTTCGCAAGAGACATAAGTGCTCGTTTTGCTTCCTTGAATTTCTTTGTTTTTATCAAAGCCAAAACATAAAATCCTCCAATGAATGGCCAAATCCCCCCATTAGAATAATGAGTTGGAGTCCCCGCATCACAATCAAGATAATAATCCTGCCAGTAAGGACTTCCTTTTTTTATCGGGGGGTCAATCGTTTTAATTGGATAAGGGAAGGCTATTCTCTTTTTCTTGATATGATTCAAAATTTTATTTGCCATTTTTTTGTCGGCTAAATCAAAAATAATCGCAAGCAAGTTACCGAGAGAATCAAACCACTCTCCAATCTCCTTGTACTTATTATGATTTTTCCAACGATAAGCCCAATAATAATCTCCATTCCAAAGACGAGTGCCCTCAACCAAGTTAACTTTTTCCTTTAATTTTTTTGCTTTTTTCAATTCTCCTATAAGACGTAAGACCTTATAATCAAGCGCTTGAGTATTCAAAGTTTTACCATACCGATGAGGAAACGCATCCTGCCAATCAGTCGTCGGAAGCTGAACCAACATCCCATCCTCCCCAATATCCTGATAACTCAACCAAGTGAGAGCTTTCTTAATTTTTCTTTTATGCCTTCTAAACATCTTTGGTCCAAAAACTTTCTTATACACATAATGCCCAATGATAAACCAGAGACTTGAATCGATAGAACCAAAATCGACTTGTTTCTTTTTTCCTTCGAATCCGAGAACTGCATTAGGTATCTGTCCATGATCACCTTGAGCTTTCGCAAGAGTGCTCAAGCTTCTTTCAAACACTCTCTGATATTTTTTATCTTGAAGAGATGAAACACAAAGTAACGTGATAAAACTATCTCTCGACCAAACTCCCTTGTAACCTTTCTCACCTCCCGAGGCATACAATCCCTTCGGAGTAATACATTTATCAATAGTTCCAACAGCCTGCCTATACGCTTCCGCCAAAATCTCCTTATCCTTGTCCTCTTTTTTCACCATGATTTAACAAACTCCTCCAACAATTTAAACTTAACTAAACACTCAACGAACCTGCTTTTTTATCAACGATAACTGTCAAGTCCCTATGACCCTTTAGAAAACTCACCGGATATTTTTTATTCGGTTTCCCCTTGACCAAATGACGAATAGCCTCAGATTTTTTCTTCCCTGAAGCCAACAAGATAATCTTTTTAGATTTTATTATAGTTCCAATCCCGACAGTCAAAGCATCCTTATCAACCCGATTAATCTTCTTACTCTCCGAAGTTAACTCAACAAATCGAGTCTTAGAATTCACAAAAGAACCCGGCTCATTAAATGCGATATGCCCATTAACTCCAACACCAAGAATCGCCAAATCAATTGGATGTTTCCGAATCAAAGACTCGTAATCCCTACATTCTTTCGCCGAATCTCTCACGTTACTATTTAACAAATGAACATTTGATTTCTTAACATTAATTTTATCAAAAAAATTCTTAGACAAATAATAAGAAAAACTCTTCTTATCCTTAGAATCTATAGGAAAATATTCATCCAGATTAAGAAAAATCACCTTAGAAAAATCAACCTCTCCACACTTATTTGCCTTAACTAAAAGTTTATACATTTTAAGCGGAGTTTTCCCGGTCGGAAGACAAATTACTGAATTAGGCTCCCCATTAATCTGAGAAATAACCATCGCCACAGCTTCACGCGAAAGTTCAGAATAATTTTTCGTCTTGACTATTTCCATCTCATCATCTAACAAAAAAGAAATATTTAAGGTTATCGCGAAAAATAATCTAGCTAAATAATCCTTTGAAGAAATTACCTATGCCACTAAAAACATCACTGATAGCCCCCCCGACAGTTGCAATAACTCCCTTCCCTTCGTGCCCTTCTTCAAAACTCGCATCACCAGTTCCGGCATCGTCTCCAAATTCTCCCGAAGCATCTGCACATTCAATATCAATAATACAATCCCATCCCTGTCCCGAAGGACCCTCGACGATTGAACCGTAACAATGTTCACAAGTTTTACAAGCCTCTTCCTTTTCGCTTATCTGCTCGTCGTTCAAACAAGGACCAGCATATAAATGAACACATTCCGAAGCACATCTTTGACATAATGCATTTCCCGTTTCACCCTCCCGACTATTGCCACAAATCACACTTGGGTCTTCAGCCGCGACACAATTAGAAATACACAATTGTTCTTCATCCATTTCAGATTCGTCGGGAGCGTCGCCTTTCATTCCACATTTATCATCACACCCAGCCTGATTTAATCTCTGACAACTAAAATCAAATTCATCACAACCCACAGCGATACATTCTTGCATACACGCCTCACTTTCATCAGCAGGCGCCGGCTGTTCACTCTCAACACCACACTCAGATCCACATGCCACGGATGCCACAGTCCTACATTCCATGTCACTTTCATCACAACCTCGAATAGTACACTCAACCATACAAGCCATATCAGCATCAGTTGGCCCGCCCATCATTTCATCATCCCCCCCACTCATTCCTTCAAGAGGTCCTCCGACTACACTCCCTGTAATAGAATAATTCACTCCAAAGGCAATAATTAAAACCGCAACAATAATTCCAACAATAATCTGCCACTTTTTCATAGAATATATAGTAATCAGAACTTTATAAAATTACTTCTCCAAAGAAGAAGCAACATAAATTTATAAATCATCAAAACACAAGATTATAATCAATATCCAGACCTTATGAACAACAAGATTCCTATCGGACCAAAAAAATTTCTATTTGTAACATTGGACTCATTAATTGGAGATATCGCCTGGCAAATTAAAAAAGAAGGTCACGAAGTAAAATATTTCACTAAAAATCCTGAAGACCAAGATATCGCTGACGGTTTTATCGATAAAGTAGATAATTGGGAAAAAGAAGTAGAATGGGCTGATGTTATTGTTTTCGACGATGTTCTGGGTCAAGGAACAAAAGCAAAAAAACTTAGAGATGCAGGAAAGTCTGTAATAGGTGGAACCCCCTATACAGATAAACTTGAAGATGATAGAGCCTTTGGTCAAGAAGAGTTAAAAAAATTCGGAATCAATATAATTCCATATAAAGATTTCACATTATTTGATGATGCAATTGAATATGTAAAATCCAACCCTGGAAAATATGTTATAAAACCTAGTGGGGAAGCCCAAAATATGAAGGGACTACTTTTTATAGGAGAAGAAGAAGATGGAAGAGATGTTATTCAAGTTCTAGAAGATTATAAAAAAGCATTATCAAAAAAGATTCCAATTTTCCAATTACAAAAAAGAGTTACTGGAGTCGAAGTCGCAGTAGGAGCATTCTTTAATGGGGGAAAATTCGTCTATCCAATTAATGTTAATTTTGAACATAAAAAATTATTTCCAGGGAACCTTGGACCATCAACAGGGGAGATGGGAACTTCAATGTTTTGGAGCCAACCAAATAAAATATTCAATCAGACACTTTTAAAAATGGAAAAAAAACTTTCTGAAGAAAATTATGTGGGATACATTGATCTAAATTGTATTGTTAATTCAAATGGAATTTATCCCCTAGAATTTACCTCCAGATTTGGATATCCGACGATAAGCATACAACAAGAGGGGATGATAACTCCGATAGGTCAATTCTTTTATGACCTCGCAAATGGAAATGAACCCAATCTAAAAGTTAAAACTGGATTCCAAATAGGAATTAGAATTGTTGTACCTCCATTCCCATTTAGGGATAAGAAAACTTTTGAGATAAGGTCTAAAGATTCAATTATTTATTTTAAAAAACCTACAGAAGGAGTCCACATAGAAGATGTAAAGTTAGTTAATGGAGAATGGATTGTTACTGGAAATTCGGGAGTAGTATTGATTGTCTGTGGAGCAGGCCAAACAATGAAGCAGACTCAAGCTCAGGTTTATAGTAGAATCAAAAATATAATGATACCCCACATGTATTATCGGGATGACATCGGAGACAGATGGTTTGAAGACTCTGATAAACTTCATAGTTGGGGATATCTAAGAGAACTTTAATTTTTTCTTCTTACTAGACTTATTACCTAACTTCAAAACAAAAATTATCAAAGCGACAACAATCACAATAAACCCGACATAATACAAAAAATTCTCTTCCGGACTCGGAAAGAAAAACATAACTATCAATCCAATGACTCCAATTATAATCGCAATAAGTTTATTGGTCTTCACTTTATCAACCTCTTCAAAGTTTCCCCAGCAACCTTAAAATCAGCCCGCCTCTCCGATAACCTCATAACCTGCCCAATCAAAAAATTCAACGAAGCATCTTTCCCACCCTTATACTCATCAACCACATGAACATTCTCCGAAATAACTTGCTTACATAAATTCTCAATCGCTACATCATCAATATTAGAAATCTCTCCCTTGTGCTCCTTCAACGAAAACGACTTCGGAATAAACTCATTCATTATCTGCTTCCCCTTCAACACCGTAATCTCATTCTTAGAAACTGCCTTAATCAACTCTGCCAAATGCTCAGGCAAAATTTCAACATCCTCGTCTTCAAGCGTCATCTTATTATAATTCAAAACTCGAAGCAACTCAATCGTAATCCACGAAATATATTTCTGAGGGTCAATCCCAAATTCAGATAGCTTCTCAAAGAACTCAACCAACTCCAAATTCCTCGTCAAAATCTTCGCGTCCTTCTCACCAACAGAAAACTTCTTCAACAACTTCCCCAATTTCTCTTCAGGCATCTCGGGCAAATTTGCCTTAATCTTCGCAACAACTTTCTTATCAATCTTAATCACTGGCAAATCCGGGTCAGGAATAAACCGATAATCCGCAGCACCTTCCTTAGACCGCATCTTAATCGTCTTGCCCAACTTCTCATCGAAAGCCAAAGTTTCTCGTTTCTGAACTTCGCCATTATCGTGCGCCTCAATCTGCCGAGCAATCTCATAATCAATCGCCTTTCTAATCTTCTCCAATGAATTCAGATTCTTCATCTCAACTCTCTCGCCATAAGTCGAAACATTCACATCAACTTTAATCCCAGCATTCTTTCTAACCGCTTTAATATAACTCAACGACAAAACCAAAGCTTTCAACCATTCCACAACTTGTTCCGAATCAGAAAACTCAGGTTCGGTCACAATCTCAACCAATGGCAAACCCGACCGATTATAATTAATCTTCCCCGAATCAGGATTCCACTGCGCTGGGTCCTCCTCCAAATGCGCCTCAGTAATATTTATCCCCTTAAACTTCCCTCCAGTAGCACACGGAACCGCATGTGCCCCAGAAATCGTCGTCTGATAACCCTTCGGCAAATCCGCCCAGTTGTAATGCTTCCTCTGCCATACCAAAGGCTTCTCATTAATCTTAGATTTAAGAACAAGTGCAATCTGAATCAATTTTTCTATTGCAGCTGAATTGGGAGCCATTGGCTTATTCCCTGGCTGCCCAGTACAAATTGGACAAACATTAGAATTATTCTCACTATCTAAAAAATCAGTTTTACACATACAAAATAGTTTCTCATCAGTATTCAAATAGCCATGAATCTCCAAACCTATTTTTACTGGAAATGCCTTTTCCCCCACCATGATAGAATAAGACCTAAGACCTTTTTATGGCTTTTGATACTAGCCTCGAATAGTCGCCAATCGCTCCTGAATACAAAAAGCCCGCATAGCAACTTCCGACGCAGGAGTAGAACCGCCACACTCCAGCTTCTGAAACAATTCCCTTGCCATCTCTATTTTGTCCATCTTTTTTCCCTATCCATTTATTTTCACCCCTCTTTCCTCCAGGAACTGCATCACCGCTTTATCCACCAGGTTTCGCTTCGACGGAAATTCCACCCTAGTTTTCCTATCAGAAATATAACCTTCAATCTCCTGGTCAATCCATTTACTCAATCGAATCGCCGTATCTTTTCTCTTTAGTGAGGTTACCATAAATTCAAAACTTTAGTTTTTAATTTCGCAAGGACTCTGTCATTGCATAATCTAAAATTTAATTCATTAGTCAACTCGGTTACCATAAATATACTAATGGTAACCATTACTATTTAAAGGTTATGTAAATATTAATCTCCCATGAAACAAATAACCTCGAACAAATCCTTTAAATACCAATAAATATTATTTCATAAGTGGTAAAGAAAACATCTAAGCCTGAAGAAAATCTGGTTAAACAACTACCAAAAATAAAAAAATTCAATACTTTTTCAGGAGTACTTATGCCCTCCCTATTAACAATATTGGGAGCAGTAATGTATTTTATTCTTCCCCAAGTCCTAGGAGGATTAGGATTATTAAAAACCATTTTGATTATATTGATTGCCCACTCAGTAACAATTGCTACCGCATTTTCGATATCGGCAATAGCAACAAATATCCAAGTAAAGGGGGGAGGATTATATTACCTTATTTCAAGAAGTTTAGGTTCTGAATTTGGGGGAAGCCTAGGAATCCAATTATATTTAGCACAAACAATAGCTTCAGCATTTTATGCTATAGCATTTGCAAGAGGTATAAGTAGCATACTAACTTACTTTAACATTTTCATAATTGAATCTCACCTAGCCCTCGCATCTATTGCCCTTTTCGGATTAATGGTTTTTGTAGGAGCGAAATTTGTTATTAGAATTCAATATTTCATCTTAGCTGCGATTGCCTTAAGTTTAATCTCAATTTTCTTAGGCCCTCAAACAGGTAGCATCTCAACAGCATTTTTCACCTCTTCAGCACTTTCTTTTTGGGTTGCTTTTGCAATGTTTTTCCCGGCAGTAACGGGTATTGATGCCGGGGTTGGAATGAGTGGTGAATTAAAAGACCCAAGAAAAAGTTTAGTCAAAGGAACATTTTATGCGATTTTTATTACAATGTTTATTTATTTAGCCCTAGTAATTAAATTAGCATTTTCAACAAGTCAAGAAGCTCTTTTTACAAATCCTCAGATTATCCAACAGGTTGCATTATTTTCACCATTGGTTCTTTTAGGGATTATAATGGCAACATCTTCCTCAGCATTAAGTAGTTTAATGACTGCCCCAAGATGTTTAGTCGCAATGTCTGAAGATAAAATACTCCCAAAATTCCTTAATTTTTTAGGTAAAAAAAGCGGCAAAGATGGAGAGCCAAGAATAGCAATCACAGTAAGCTTAGCAATCGGTATTGGGATAATTTTATTAGGTTCATTAGAATATGTAGCAATAATTGTTTCCATGTTTTTCTTATCAGTTTATGGTTGGATTAATGGTGCTGCCTTTTTTGAAAAAATATCCCAGAATCCAAGTTATCGTCCGACATTCAACTCCCCATTATTGATTTCATTTTATGGAATGATAGCAGCATATACAGTTATGTTTCTTTTTAATCCGGGAATAATGGCATTAGTAATTATTTTACAAGCATTATTATTTTTTCTTCTTTCCCGATCTAAAAAATCGATGAAAATTGAAGGTGTTTGGGCAGGAGTTTCATTTCGACTAATGAGATTCTTAATAAAATTAATGGATAAAAGTTCAAAAAGCATAAAGAATTGGAGACCGACAATTTTGGCATTTTCAACAGAAAAACTAAACAACCACCCAATTGCAAATATATTAGATTGGATTGGTTCAAAAAGTAGTTTTACAAAAATGTACTTCCTACATAAAGGAAAAATAAATGAAAAAAATATTGAAAAAAATAAAGAAACCCAAAGTGATCTTTCAAATTATATAAAAGAAAATAATCTTGAGATTTTCCCAAGAAGTGTAATTAGTCATAATCAACAAAAAACAATAGAAAATCTTATCCAAGCTGAAACAGTTGGAAACATACCTCTAAATACAGTTTTGATTGACTTCGAAAATGTAATAAAAATAAATGAACTTGTAGAAAATCTAAAAGCATTAAATAAAAACCTTGTAATCGTGAGAAATCAAACCGGATTTACTAACTTTAAAACTCTTGATGTTTGGTGGAGTTCAAGAAAAAATGGGAATCTCATGATTCTTTTAGCATACCTCATAACTCATTCAAAAAAATGGTTGGCAAAAGGAGCTATAATTAGAATTTTTAATATAGTGGATAACAAAAAACAGGGGGAAGCAGATATGAGACATCTCAATAACATACTGAAGCAATCCCGTATAGAAAACATAGAACTAAATATTATTAAAGAAAAAAATTATAATATCAAAGAGAAAATAAATAAACTTTCTTCTGATGCAGACCTAACGATTTTAGGACTTACAAACCTTAAAAATAAATCTAATAAAGAAATAAGAGAACACATTAAAGAATTTACAAAAAATTTAAACGTGAGCCTAATCGTATTCGCCAATGATGAAATAGATTTTAGGGTCAACTAAATTATTAATTCTAGATAATCCCAAACTTTTTATAGCTCCTAAGATTAGGTTAATCATGAAAACAAAAACATTCCAACCGGGCGATAAAGTAGCCCTGCAAACAAAAGGAAAGTTGTGGAAAGGTCACGCTCTAGAGTCCCACGACCCAGAAGTCATACTCCTAAAATTAGAATCAGGTTATAATATTGGAATTAGAGAAAGAGAAATCATCGACGCTAAAGTTCTTGAAAAATCTAAATCTGTCGCAAAAGGGGAAGCAGAAATATCCTTAAATAAAAAATTAAGAAATGTTGCTATGATTATCACGGGGGGAACAATTTCCTCAAGACTCGACCCAAAATCAGGAGCAGTAATTTCTACAGATGCCGAAGAAATTCTAAACATTGCTCCAGAAATAAAAGACATTTGTAATATTATAAAAATAGAAACGCCCTTCATGAAATTCTCAGAAGACATGGATCCTCAAGACTGGAAAAAGATTGCAGAGATTGCAGAACAGTTATTAAACAATCCAGAAATTGATGGACTGATTATCACACACGGAACTGACACCTTGCATTACACCTCTGCAGCACTTTCATTTTTTCTTCAAGGGCTAAACAAACCAGTTGCACTAACCTATTCACAACGATCAATCGATCGAGGTTCTACCGACGCTAATTTAAATCTTGTTTGTGCAGCAAGATATGCAATTTCAGATATTGCAGAAGTCGCCTTAATCGGACACAAGGACATGAACGATAATATTTGTATAGCAATGCCTGGAACAAATGTCTTAAAGCTCCATACCTCTCGTCGAGATGCATTTAAGACAATTAATGATAGCCCCCTAGCAGAAATAACAAAAGATAAAATAGAAATCTTGAGAGAATTCAATGCAAGAAATAATAAAAAAGTAAAACTCGATGCAAAATATTTAGACAAAGTCGCTATAATAAAAATAGTACCTGGACAAGGTCCAGAAATATTAGACTTCTATGAACAACAAGGATACAGGGGAATCATTCTAGAATTAACTGGGCTTGGACATGTCCCAGGAAAACAATCACAAAAAAACTGGATTCCAAAAATAAAAAAAGCAATAGAAAACGGAATGATTATTTGCGCAACACCCCAGACTATCTATGGAAGACTTAATCCAAATGTCTACTCCACCGGTAGAGAACTACAGAAAACAGGGCTAATCTTTTTAAAAGAAATGTTATCCACAACCGCTCTTGTTAAACTGTCTTGGGTCCTCGGACACAAAAGTTGGAATCCAAAAGAAAAAATGCTAGAAAATATCTCGAGAGAATTTTCCCCTTCCGGAGGAGGGGTATGCCCTGCGGACGCCCGAGATATTAAAGCCTAAATTAAAGGAAGTTGAAGCTTCAAGAAACCTTGGTGTCTTAAGCTAATTAGTTAAAATATTTCTTTGTGGAATCCTTAAAAAGCAGATACCAGGCTATTAACCCATTAATCATAATTCCTAAAACACTTGTGAGGTAGTAAGCACTTGTCAGAATAACTATCGAATAGATTATACCTAAAATTGAAACAACCACTGTAACAACTCGAGACCAATTTTGAGCCTTCAACAACCCTCTAGCCACATAATATATCAAAACACCTAGACCAACTAATAGAATACCAATACCAATAAAAGCAGGAGGGGATACGCCTTCAAGAGCAGTTCCGGATAACTGGCCTAGTCCAAGTATCTGAAGTGAATCATATACTGAGAACATTTGCAAGCCTCCGATAACCATCAACCCAGCCATAGCAAAGGAAAAAACCACAAGGATCCAAATCCCTTCAGGAATATTTTTTATATCTTTAACCATATTTACCTCCCTTAATAATAAAAACAACTTATTTAAACCTTCACATACTTCCCAGGTTATGGAACACGACTATAAAAAATTAGGACTAAAATCCGGGCTAGAGATTCATCAGCAGTTAAACACAAACAAACTTTTCTGTAACTGCCCATCAATCCTAAGAACCGACGAACCAGAATACACAATAGAAAGAAAACTCAATCCAGTGATTGGAGAAACGGGAGAGATTGACATCGCAGTAGCATATGAAAAAGAAAAAGGTGAAAAATTTGTTTACCAAGTTTATAACACAAACTGCCTTGTCGAATTAGATGAAGAACCTCCACACCAAATAAACAAGGACGCATTAAAGATTGCACTTCAAATCGCAACCCTCCTAAATTGTAAAATCTTTCCAATCACCCAAGTCATGAGAAAAACCGTAATCGACGGGTCAAACACGACCGGATTCCAACGAACAGCATTAATAGCTCACGACGGTTACATAGAAATATCCGCAGGAGGCTCACCAGAGTCATATCCGAAGAGGAAAAAAATCACAATCGACGCAGTAATGCTCGAAGAAGACTCAGCAAGACCAGTATCTGAAACCGAAGATTCAAAAACTTACAAACTAGATCGGCTCGGAATCCCATTAGTTGAAATCGCGACTGGCCCACACATGCATACCCCCGAAGAAATAAAAGAAGCTGCGCTAAAAATTGGAGAAATTTTAAGGGCTTGTAATGTAAAACGGGGAATTGGAACAATCCGACAAGATGTAAACATTTCAATAAAAGGAAGCAAACGAGTCGAAATCAAAGGATTCCAAGATACAAAAATGATGATTAAAACAATAGACAAAGAAATTGAAAGACAACTAGAATGTATAAAAGAAAAATCTTGTAAAAATGAAGTTCGTGGGGCACTTCCCGACGGAACTTCCAAATTTCAAAGGCCAATGCCAGGAGCAGCAAGAATGTATCCAGAAACTGATGTTCCATTATTAAAAATCTCACGAGAACTAATCGATGAAGTGAATAAAAACCTACCAAAACTTTCATCAGAGCACAGAGCATTCCTAGATGAATTCGGATTAAACGAAGAACTTGTGAAACTAGTTCTTAAGAGAAACAAAGTTGAAGATTTCAAAACTCTTATCCAGGAATACAACAATCCAAACTTAGTTGCAAAAATGTTAACACTCTTCCAGCAGAAAAAGGAAATCGAAGTAGATAAATTAGAAGAAATATTAGAAGCCGTAGCAAAAAAGAAAATTTCGGAAAATGATGTTAAAACAATAATGCAAAAAATCGTTCAAGGAAAATCATTGGAAGAAGCTTCTGAAAAAGCAGACATTGATTTAAAATCAGAAGCAAAAAAAATCATCAAAGAAAAACCCGGACTTTCTCAAGGAGCATATATGGGTCTTCTAATGGGAAAATTCAAAGGTCAAGTTTCTGGAAAAGAAGTGAGTGATGTTTTAAGAGAATTATTGTAAAGATTACTCTTCCACCCGGGGAACACAAAAAGTAATACTTCCAAGAGTTACATCTGGCTTCAATTTTTTCCAATAACCCGGATTAAATTCACAAACCTTCTCATAACTTGTAGATTCATCAAAATAAGCAGTCCATTTATCTTGATTTTCATAATTGAGATCCTTCCCATTCAAGACATCTGCAGAATCATCTAAACATCTTTGATAAATCATTTCCTCATATTCATTTCTCTTCAAATCTCCGATTGCCTGTTTCCAATTTTTGTTTTTCTTAGAACCAACACAGGTATACCTCGAATCACCCTTAACAACACCCTCGAGAGAATTTCGATAACCTTTTTTCCCAACTCGGTTTGAAATGGTTTTTCCAATTGCTTCCCGAACTACCTTAGGCTGATTAGCACCCTCACCATAAATAAACTATCCCAAAATTTCATAACCTTGAGGCCTAGCATTTTTCTCAACAACATTCTCAAAACTTTCAATAACTGAATCATAAACATCCTCAACTACAGAAAAGGTCCTAGAGATAGGAACCGGATTAATTTGAGTCGCCTCGACAGTTTGCCTATATTTCAAGGCTCCAAAAAGACCAATAAATCCCGCAAAAAGAACCATACCCGTAATCAACCCACTACCTTGATTTGTTTTATCTTTCATCTCACTTAACCTCCTCAACAATTTTAATGTCAATATCGACAATCGTCCCCTTCGGTAAATCTCCTTGCAATAACTTAGGTATAACAATAATAGAGTTAGCACCAGCACCTGCAACTTTCTTTCTAATGGTAAATTGTTTTTGTCCCATCTTATTGTAATAAAATTACAATTTTCCCCTTATAAGCCTTTCGGTTTGTTATTATTACAAAGTAACTACATATACCCTAAGAAACAAATTAATCCAAGAATGTCAACTACTCCGGACTAAAGTCCGGAGCGTGACCTGCCAATTTCCAAAACCTAATTCCAATGTTTACTTTGCGATTCCTCTATGTAATATCTAATCCTCTCTGTTGTGACACATCCGATACTTCGAGCGAAATATCCTTCACTCCAAAATTTCTTGCCCCATAGAAAACTTTTGAAAAGTTCCAAGTGATTTTTTCTCATCATCCTCGACGAGAAACCTTTCAAAAACTGAACAATTTAGCAAGGTGCATAATTTTTACAGTTAGTCACAAAAAGATGAACATGCTCTTTTCCGAACTCAAGACAAACCAACTCGACATTAATTTCTTTCAATTTCTCGACGAGATAAGCTCTTGTTAATTTCAAAACTTTCTCATTTGAGAAAATTCCTCGTCGATAAGCAACCGTCAACTGAATGTGATAGTTAAATTCTCCAACTGCATGTGCGTAGCTACGTGTTTCAAATTTCATAATTTTTCCTCCGATAAGTTTATTTAGTTTAAGAAAGTTACAACTACATCTATTATTCAAAGAAGTAGGGTCAACTTCCCTACTTTCTTTAATATTTTTTAGAATATATATTTATTGA
>JAHJSH010000032.1 GCA_018830525.1 Nanobdellota archaeon
GGAGCGTTTCGGAGATTTGAACAGTTCAAATTGAGCAGCTTTGCTCGAATTTTCTCTGCGGAGCAATTAGAAAATTTTAGAGTGAAGTGCGAATAGGCGGGAGCGTTTACCCATCTTGGCATATCGGAGGGACAGATTTTTTGGGTGTGAGATTGGGTTTATCGTCGGCTAAAATTGGTTGGAATTGGCAAAGAGTCAGTCGGCATAATACATATGTATGATAATACGGACGTGAGGGGGTTTAGGGGAAGGATAGCCCTTAATTTTGGACTATTTGTACTTAACTGATCATCTTTTGATACTGGCTTTTCGGAGTGATAGGACTGAGTATCCGACGAGGAAATTTAAAGAAAATGCAGTTTTGATACCCGATGAATATAGACTACTTGATACTATCATATTATTTTAAATAAAGGTTCAACAGTCAGTCGACATATTGGGGGCGGGAGGCGCAACGGACTGTAGCTATCCCTTCTTCAAATACTTCTTACCAATAAAGAAAGCTATGACTAACATAATCAAAACAATAATTCCTACCCAAATATAATACCAACAATTAATTCCTCCGAAACAATCACTCTCGTCCGCAGTTGTTTCGGGTTCTTGATTTGTATCTTGAGTTACTTCTTCGCCACTAGGAATACTTTCATTAATCTCTTGCATAAAAATATCAGCCCTATTGGAACTTACATTATCTAGTCTAACAAACAAATCATAATAAGAATCGTTATCCAAATTAACTTTCCATTCTTCTCCGACTGAAAGAGTTTTTGTTTGAGGTTCACTCGAGACAGTTATCGTTGCTGTTTTGTTTGTTGAACTAAATGAATTCAATTTTAGAGAATGTGATTCCTCCCCAGATTTAAATTTGACTTCCCAATTGTTGTAAAGTTGTTTCGAATAACCTTCTTGCATGTTTGAAGCTGTTGGGTAATATTTCGGAGTTCCTCCTGAGCCTGATGAGGGGGTTTCTTCTTCAGCAGGAACAGCAACACTAAAAGAAACATTCATTGTATCATTTCTGTTTCCAGATATATCGTTGCAATAAAAATTAGAAGTATAACTTCCATCAGTTAATGATTTTGTATAATTAAAATTCTGATTATCAATTGAAGACATTGTATAATTTGTTGCCCCAGAATTAACAGAAAACAAACATGTTCCATTTTCATTTAAACTGACATTAAATAATATTGATGGTGTTGTATATGTTGTTGCTGATGGAGAGTTGATTGTGACTTGAGGAGGAGTAATTTCAAAGATATCTAAAGTATGAATACTTCCTAAAGACAAAGTTAAATTAATTATTCCCTCTTCGTTTAAGTTTACAGTACAATTTTCATTTTCAGAACAGTTAATCCCATCATAATTTACACCATAACTATCTAGGGTGATATTTAAAACAATCGTAAAATTTCCCCCACCTTCAAATTGAATGGTTACATTTTTATTAGTATCATCATTAAAAACAGAAGATAATAATTGCATGTCTCTAATATCGCTACCTTCTTGCTCAGTTAATTGTAAGATTTCAGGACCAGTATAAAAATATTCCAAATCGATATAACTTGACTGGGAAGCATTCGACATAACATGAGGGTAAGGGTCCCCTCCACCCCCACCATTTAATTTAACACTCAACCAATAGATTCTCCATAAGTAATCAGAAGTTAAATTTAAGTTTGTAAAATTAGTTTGATTCCAGACATAAGCTGTAGAAGCTGGAACAATACTTAAATAGTCTCCATCAAAACTATAATCCACATATCTCTGCAATTCTGCATAATGTTCTGTAGCACTACCGTCATCTATGACCTTATACCACCAATTTATACTTATATTTTTAATTATAAATATCGGCTTTACTATCTCATCTATCTGCGATTGAACCCAAGTACTACAGGACAAATATTCTTCTTCTATAACTGGATAACTAAGTAAAGAACTAGAATCTCTTATGTCTCCCCCAGCTGAAAGTGGTTGGCCCCTTGTAGGATCATCCTGATGAAAGTAATATCTTAGGGTGCCAGAATTTATACCTCCAACAAGAAAAATAAATTTCCTCTCTTCAGTATTATTTAGGGAAGTTGCTACATTAACAACAACACTATACACTCCTTCTTTTGTTACTGTAAAATTTATTGCAAGGTTATCCTCCTTCACTAGTGTAACTTGCTCATCTGGATAAATAGAAACATTATAATCAAAATCATCACAAGAAGTCCCATTAAGATAACTTACATTTAAATTAAACCTAATTTCCTGACCTATTTCATATGTTCTTTCAAAGGCCTCATCTATTAAGGAAGTTTGAAGTAGACTAGTATTTAAATTACTGAAAAAATTATTAGAAGTAAAATTTGAAGTACTCTCAAAAACCAAAGGATTTAGATTACTCTGAAAAGTATTACCAATAAAAGACACATTACTTGGAGAATCCAAGGCATCAAGATTGGAATAGAAAGTATTATTAAAAAAACTAATATTTACTAATGAACCAGAAAAGGAAACCCCAACCGGACATGATTCTATTAGACTATCTCTTACATTCAAATTTTCAACAGAAGTTGATTTTAGCCCATAACTACTAAATTTAATTGTAACATTCTGAATGGTAATATTAGAAGAAGAGGTAAGGTAAACTCCAGCATAATTCCTTATATCAAGAACAAGATTTTTAATTGTAATATTATTACAAGAATGACAATAAACAATTCCTGCATCAGGGGCACTATTTTCGTCATAAACATAATCAGAAACACTATAATTAGAATACAACCTCTTCCCATTTACCCAATTATCAGAAGTTATGGTATTATTATATGTCCCTCCAACTAAGTAGAATGCACTAAAATCTGCATTTGTAATATTATTTCCTTGAATATCGCTATTAGAAGCCGCAGTAATAGATATTCCAACAAAACAAGAGTCTATGTTATTATTCAAAAGATGATTATTATTACAGTTAACAGTTCCAATAACAATCCCCCTAGCTCCGGCAGAAACATTATTAGAAACTATATAATTATTAACAGATGTTTGTCTAACAAATATACCATATTTTGTATTCTCTTCCAATACATTAAAAGAAATATTGTTAGAATCTGCAGAAAAGAGATATAACCCTATATTATTTGAATGGAAATTATTATCAAACACATCATTATAATCAGACCCCGAAGTAAGATAAATTCCATAATAATTAGACACTAAAGTATTGTTTATCATAGTGCAATTATCTGCGCCTATTTCAATACCAATCCCTTCAGAAGAACTACCATTCATCGAGACATTACAATTCTTGATTGTTGTATTAAATTTGTTTGAGTAAATTCCTGAATAAACATCATCACTTAGAACATAATAATCTTGACAATCAAAAGTGATATTCTCTTCAGAAATAATAATACAATCTCCCACCAGAGAATTATTTATAATTGATTCATTCAGAGTGTATGTTTCCCCAGCAATATTCAGAACCTGGCAAGAACTAACATTAAGAGAAGCACTCGCTATTCCAACTCCAAATAATCCAATTAAAAATAATCCCATAAACACAAATATCAATCTCTTTTTCATATTTCCTTTAATAATTCCATATTTATAAAACTAATCCTAACAAACCTATCCATTCAATCTCGACAATACTTAAAAAGTCTGCTAGTCTAGCAACAGCAACGACAAATTAAATAAAATCAAAAAACAAAAACTTGTCCCCACACGATGCCAAGAGTGGATGGTCGGCCCATTTTAAATTCAATTTCCACATAGAGAGATTTATAAACTATAGTGGCTATAGCTTCCATAGAATGGAAATCACAACAATACAGCTGAGCAATGATACCAAAAGAAAGCTTTCATCTTTTGGGATTAAGGGGGAAAGTTATGATCAGATACTCCAAAGGATTTATAATATGGCAGTTAAAACTCAATTTAGAGAGTTATTAATGAATTCAGAGAATACCGTTTCTTTAGAAGGGGCAAGAAAAGAGGTTGAAAAGAAATGGCCAAGGTCGAAATAGTTAAGTCGCTATTAGACCAAATCATGAAGAAATTTAAGGGCGAAGCTCATAAGATTATTGATTTATTAAAAACATTAGAAGAAAATCCTCATAAGGGTAAAATTGTTGGACAAGCAGGAGGGCTTGTAATCAAAGAATTAAAACATAAATCATTTCGGTTTTACTTTATTGTTGAAGGAAATAAATTAAAGGTTATTTCTAAAGAAGAATTAATTGACCTACTCTTGTTTTTTGTGAGGATGTCCGATAAAAATAACCAACAAAAGATTATCAATGAGATAAAGTTGATATTGGGTAAGTTTGGTGCCGAAGGATTTTAAGCTAACCTATCCACTAAATCTCGACAACATTTATAAATCCTAAACACTTGCCAACAGCAACGATAAAATTCAAATATCAAAAATGAAGTTTGTTCCCTGACGATGCCAAGAGTGGATGGTCGGCCGCGAGAGCGTACCCTTCGGAGATTTGAACAGTTCAAATTGAGCAGCTTTGCTCGAATTTTCTCTGCGGAGCAATTAGAAAATTTTAGAGTGAAGTGCGAATAGGCGGGAGCGTTTAAAATTAAATCGCCTCTATAGTAGAAGTGGGTTTACTAGTTATATTATAAGTAACACTAACAACTCCTGGAACTTCACTTGTTATTCTTTTTGCTAAATTATCTTTAGTTTGATAAGGTAAATCTGTGGGTGTAGCAGTTCTTGCATCTACACTATCCCAACACCTAAGCTCAATTTGTAAACCATAATCTCTTTTTCCACCCCTCATTCCAGTTACTCTGTCATTATGTAAAATAGCTAAATATTGAAAAGCATTAATATCTTTTAATTCATGTTCAAGAATTGAAGTTGCTCTTCTTACGGTTTCTACTTTTTCTGGAGTAACTTCTCCTATCACTCTTGTAGCTAAAGCTGGACCTGGAAAAGGTGGTCTGTCATATAAAAACTCAGGTAATCCTAATTCTTTTCCAACTTTTCTTACACTATCTTTACGAAGTTGTACTAATGGTTCTAGAATTTTATATCCAAATTCTTTTTGTGTATCAATACCTAATTGTTCAAAAACATTATGCTGTCTTTTTACTCCTGCAACAGTTTCATCAACATCTGTTAAAATAGTTCCTTGTAAAAGATATTTAGCACCACTTTCTCTTACAAGTTTACCAAAAACATCTTTGTAAAATGTCTGAGTAACAGCTTCTCTTTTTTCTTCAGGGTCTGTTAATCCTTTTAATGCATTAAAGAATTTTTCTTTTGCGTCAATGATTTCAACTTTAACACCTAAATCATTAAACATTGAAGCAATTTTTTCAGGCTCATCTTGCCTCATTAAACCATTATCAATAAAATATGTTTTAAGTTTATTTTCTAAAGCTCTATGCCCTAACATAGTAACAACTGAAGAATCAACACCTCCAGATAAAGCATTAATAGCATAACCATTTTGAACTTTATCTGAAATTGATTGAATTTGCTTAACTATAAAATGTTGAGCATTAAAATGATTTTCTATTCTAATTTCTCCCATATCTATAAAGTTAATAAAAATGTTATTTAAAGATTATTGTGGTTAATCTCATAAATATAACATTTCAGTAAAGCTTAAATATATGTTTTAATTGTATTAAATATGGCAGATAAACAAATAGGGAAGGTGTCTAACTATTTTGCCCATATAGGTGTCGCGGCTATTAATCTAACGGCAGGTCTTAAATTAGGAGACAAGATCCGGATTGTTGGAGGAGAGATAGATGCTAAAGAGACAGTGAAAAGCATGCAACTCCAGCATGATAAGGTTGAGAAAGCTAAGAAAGGTGATGAAATAGGCATCAAAGTTAAGGCAAAGGTTAGAAAAGGTTATAAGGTTTTTAAGGTAAAATAGATTTTGATTAAATTCATCCCACCAATTTTAACATATCCTCATTGATAAAATAAGTCGGCTTCTTTCCAGAATAAGTCAAATACAAAATTTCCTTCGCCCGAGAAATCGCAACATAAAACAATCGCTTCTCTTCCTCGAGCTTATCATAATTATCGCTCTTCACCATCTCAATCGCCGGATGGTCAGAAGCCTTACACGGAAAATTCTGTTCATTACACCCCATCACAAAAACTTTTTTCGCCTCAAGACCTTTAATCGCATGAACCGTCGCCAAAGTCACATCACCTTCAGCAACCGCCTTCGGATTCCGAACTTCATCAGTTTTAATAACATGCGAAATTCCTCTCCGCTTCAAAACCTGTGACAACTCCATCAACTGCCGATTCGTCCTAGCTAAAACAAAAATCTCGTCCCGCGGAATATCCGAACTGACAATTTTACTAACCACAAACTTCCTCTCTGCATCTTCCGAACTAAAATCTTTAATTTTTATTTTAGCTTTAAATTCATGATGCCCCTCCAAGTCAGGCAAACCCATATCGGAAATAGAATGATTCATAAAATTAACAATCCCTCTTGCACTCCTGTAATTCTTAGTCAAATGAATCACCTCCGACTCGCCGTGATCCTTCTCAAAATTCAAAATATAATTTATATCCGAACCCCTCCAACCGAAGATGGCCTGTCGCGGATCACCAACGGCAAAAATATTGCCCGATGAAGACGGCACACCAGTGCCCACCCTAGAGGGTATGCCGTGTGCGGCGCCAAGAAGCAACCCCAACAACTCAATCTGCATCGCATTAACATCTTGATACTCATCGACCAAAACATGCTCAAAGTTAGGAACCTGATTTTCATTTTCTCTCAGAAACTTCGTCGCATCAATCAACTGGTCAGTATAATCCCGAAGACCTTGAGTCATCATATGCTCCTTAAGATATCTCGTAATATTGTAAATCCTTTTAGCGTTATGCTTGTTCTTCGCATCAACATCCTCAGAAAAATCGTACTCCTCTTCGCCAGTCACCTTGAAATAATCCATCACCGAAAAACAATCATTCATAAAAGAATTCGCAAGCTGATTTCCCGTTTTAAACTTCCTTTGCTGTACCGTAAAATAACCATGCAGAGCATCATCCATATCAATCCCCAGATTTCCCAACGCCATATTCATCGCAAGAATTTTATCCCCATAACTCTGGACCCTCATAGGTATACCATAAATCTCAGCCTCGTGCTTCTTCAAAATTCCTTCGCAAAAAGAATTAAACGTATTGACTCGAACTCCCTGAACTCCTAATTCATAAAGACGCTTTTCCATTTCCTGCCGAGCTTTCCGAGTAAATGTGATTGCCAAAATTTTATCTGCAAGGACGCCCCGATATTTTACAAGAAATTCAATCCTCTTAGTCAAAACCTCCGTCTTCCCAGAACCCGCACCAGCGACACAAAGAATCTTCGTAGCCTCAGAAATAATCGCTTTCTTCTGATCCTCATTATATCCATTCAGAAAACTATCAAGCGCATCAAACTTCTCACGATCTTCATCCGTAACTTTCGTAACCTTAAACTCAACCTTGTTCTTCAATTGCTTAGCTTCCATCGTCGGATTATTAATCTCATTCCGACCTTTCATCGTCAATTTCAAAACTTTCACAAAACGATTATAATCTGAAGTCGAAAGTTCAATCATTCCATTCGCAGTCAGCTTATCAATCTCCCGATAAATTTTATCTTTACTCCAATTGAGACTATCAAAATTATCCAATTCATCCAAACGATTCTTCGTCACAGATTTATTCTTATAATCTCCCCTCAAAAAATCTGCCAACAAACCCTTACCCACCTGAAACGGTAATTCCATCAAAGCTCTAAGAATCTTAATATATTCCAAACCTTTATCATCAATAAACATCTCTTTATTCATTTTTCACTTCCGCGATTGAATAAATGAATACATGAAATATCTCCGATATTACTTCCATTAAAGAAATATCCAGAGGTAGTTTTTAAGTTTTTATGCGGTGCCCACAGTCATTTGCACAAGATTGTTATCTTCATCTAGCTCCTCAACTTCATCCTCATAATCTATGATAAAATCAATGGTGTCAATCTTTGAAGAAAACATCTCCAAATTCGTCGCACGAAGAGTCCTCCCGAAACCAATCCCAATCCCATCAAGGCTAATCGTATCAATAATCTTATCATTCGAGAGCAAAGTCAAACTTATATCACCAATCTCCAACAATCCCTCATTCAGAACAGTTATATTAAAATCAAGATACTTCCCCCTTTTAACCGCAGTAAGTTCAGAAATCCGCGCGTCTGGAAGCGGCTTTATAGAATACAATTCATTAATTAAATCAATCATATCCTGACTAATTTTCTGATCACATCTAGAAATATTATACATGATATTTGTTGGATCGGAGGTATGGTCAAAACCAAGTACGTGTCCGAGTTCATGTATTTCAACGACCGGTCGATCGCATCTCTGGTCTTCATACAAAAAGATCATTCCTTTTTGAATTGTCTTAAAATTAGATGTATTCGTGATATTTGTTGGACCCCCCTCCCCAGCCGCAAAAAGATTTTCCCCGAGTTCTATATAGGTATCAGAACATTCCACCACAATATCTGCACTATCATCTCCCATACCATAAAATGAAATTATCCCCATAGTATCCTCAAAAATTTGAAATGCTTCCCTCATCGAAGTTTCTCTTTTCTGAGAACAAGAAGGATCGATAAAAAAAGAAAGCTTATTATGATTAAATCTCAGTTTCTCAGAAAATACCGGGGTCGCACCATAGTCGATAACCTGCACGGGTTCATAATTCTCAATGTTCGAAGTTAACTCTATCGGGTCCTTCACTTGCACCTCATCAATTAACCATCCAATAGAAAATGCTAAGGCCCCCAACACCGCAAGCAGTATAAATATCAACGCGACTAATTTCCCCATCTTAACTTCTCAAGACTAATACCCTATTTATTTGTTTTCATAAAATGAATTTCGGAAATTTTACCCCAAAGGATAAAATTGAGAAGATTTCGTTTTGTTAATTTTAGGAATCTAAAATTTGACAACCTTCTCAATATCTGAAATAGTCTTTGCACCAATTAACTTCATCCGAATCTTTTTCGCCCCAGAAAAACCTTTCGTAAAATTCATCGCCTGAAACTTAATCTGCCTAAAAAATAACTTATACTTCTTCGCCAACTTCAAATAATCCTTAAAATTATTATTTCCTTTTCCAAAAATTCTAGGATTACCAATCGCCTCACGTCCAATAAACACAAAATCAAAATCTTTTAGAATCTTATCTACATTGTCCTCATTGACGTTCCCAGAATAAATAACTGGAACACTAACTGCCTTCTTCAATTCCAAAGCAAAATCATAATCAACCTCGCCAGAATAACCTTGTCCGGAAGTCCGCGCATGAATCCCAATAGCATCAACATACTTCTCAGCCATCTTCGCAATATCAATCGCATTATCGCTTTTCCGCAACTTAATCGTCACAGGCTTCTTAGTTGCCGAACGCATCGTCTTCAAAATCTCCTCAATCGCTTTCACATCCTTATGCATAAACACCCCATGCTCCAATCGCTTCGACAACTTCGAAGGACAACCAAGATTAAAATCCCAAAGCGAAACCTTTGAATCATACTTTTTAATAAAACTAGAAATCCCA
>JAHJSH010000033.1 GCA_018830525.1 Nanobdellota archaeon
GATTAGGTTGGGGCATGCTATACCCTCACATATATCCTAGATTAGGTTGGGGCATGCTATACCCTCACATATATCCTAGATTAGGTTGGGGCATGCTATACCCTCACATATATCCTAGATTAGGTTGGGGCATGCTATATTGAAGAAGTTAGCTTTTTACACTCTTGTCCATTTGACTTCGTAATAGGAAACGGAGCCTTCGTCGTCAACGACGGCAATTAGAAGATTCTTTTTTGTTGAATGGGCGACTCGGCTTTTTGCGGAGAATTCTTGCCAAGTTAATTGTGTGTTTTCTGAAACTGGGAAGCAGAGCCACTTAGAATGGTCTTTTCCAACTTTCTTTCCTTTTTCATATACTCGGAACTCTGCACCAAATTTTAGTGCGGTTTTTACGATGTAACCATTTTTTCTTAGGTCACTGAAAACTAAGGATTTTGTTTTGAATTTTTTATCGATTTGTTCAAATTTCTTCAGAATTTCTTTTTCGGAGAGTTTTTTGTTTCTAAAATTGTAGAGTTCCATCTTTTTGTCGTGGATTAAGTATAGTGCTTCGGATAATGAGTAAAGGATTTTTTCTCCAAACTTTTCTCCAAATCTTGAGGTTGCAAATAAGCTTTGAGCCTCGGCTGTGTTTGATGTTACTTTCTCTGAGATCAATGTTGCTTTGATTTTTTCCATGTTTTAATGAATGGAAATTGAGTTATAAAGGTTTTGAGAAAGAGAATAGCAAGTCTAGTGGTCAAGTAGGAAGATATAAAAACTGTTAGTGGTTTTTATGGTCATGAGGGTAAGGCTTAACGAGGGTAAACAGAAGGAATTAATTTTGTTGGCTAGGGGGAATATGGGTTGGACAGAGTTATCTAAGATTTTGGAGATTCCAGTTAATTATTTGTCTGGGGATTTAAGATATGAAAAAGTTTTAATTTCTAAAAAACTTTTTGGTAAATTATGTGAAATTTCTGGGAAAAATTATGAATCTTGTGTTCTGGAGATTTTAGAAGATAATTGGGGCAAATCTAAGGGGGGTTTTAATTCTCAGGGTTCAACGATTGATATTAAAATTCCTAAATATAGCTCTGAGCTTGCAGAATTTATAGGGGCTGTTTTAGGTGACGGTCATGTGCATTATACTAAAAAAAGTTTAAAGGCTAGAAAAATTGGAGTTTATCAAATTAGAATTACTGGAGATTTAAGATATGAAAAAGAATATCATAATTATTTAGGGGAATTGTCAAAATTATTATTTGGAATTAATCCAAAGTATGCCTGTAAAAATGGTAAAAATGAAAGGTATTTATTCTTATCGAGTAGAAAGTTGGTTGAGTTTTTTATGGGGATGGGAATTAATCCGGGAAACAAAATTGTTAATCAGTCTACTATTCCTAAATGGGTTTATGAAAATAGAGAGTATATGAAGGCATGTCTCCGAGGTTTAATTGATACTGATGGGAGTATACATCGTATGTCTAAGAGAGATTTTAATTTATTGAGAATTAGTTTTACTAATCATGATAATAAATTACTGCAGGATACTAGGGCTTTATTTGTAATCCTAGGGTATTGTCCTTCGAAAATTATAAATAATCGTAACTTTTATATATCCGGGCAAGGGGAGATAGAGAAGTATTTAAAAGAGATAGGTTTTTCAAATAAGAAACATGTAGATAGGTACAAACAATTCAAAGCTCTGTAGTGTAGTTGGTCAAGCATCCGAGGTTCTGGGCCTTGGGACCCAGGTTCGAATCCTGGCAGGGCTATCCTATCTAAAATATGTTTCACAGATAAATTTTCTACGGAAACTTTATAAAGCAAAATTCGGATACAATGATACCATGAAAAGGAAGAAGTAAATTCTTTCATTTCATTTTACAAGCAAAATGAAAAGAAGTTCAAGACGATGGAAGAAGAAAGGTCAAATGCGTTGGAAGTGGCAACGAAAGAGACTTAAGAAAGAAAAGCGAAAGAGAAAGCTTAAGAGAAACAAGTAATTGTAATTCTAGGACTGAGGAAAATTTGGTGGGAAATTTTAAAAACTATTTGTGTTTAATTGATTTATGATTGGGCTGAAGAGTTTGTTGGACTATGTTTGTATTGAAGCTATAGTGGATTGGATTTCTCCAGAAGAGCAAAAAAGAATGGCGGATTCATTTAACTTGCTTCCAATTCATTATGTCGTTGAAAGTGAAGAGAGTTCTTCTTATGATGCTAATGACTAATATTTATTTATCACAATAATCCTTATAAACGGGACTTCTTATTTTAAATCATGAGTGAGCATTATAATTCAGAGGTGTGGACTGAGAAATATCGGCCGAAGGTTTTTGACGATATGGTTGGTCAGGAGGAGATTCTTAAGCGAGTTAAAGCCTTGACTAATTCTATGAATATCCCACATTTGCTTTTTGCTGGGCCAGCTGGAACTGGGAAGTCGACTTTGGCATTGATTGTTGTTAAAAGTTTGTTTGGGGAATCTTGGAGGGAAAATTATTTGGAGTTGAATGCTTCGGATGAAAGGGGTATTGATGTTGTCCGACAGAAGGTTAAGGATTTCGCGAGGACTCGGGCAATTGGAGACGTTCCGTTTAAGGTTATATTCTTAGATGAGGCAGATGCGCTGACCAGGGAGGCTCAACAGGCGCTGAGAAGGACTATGGAAAATTATACTTCTACCTGTAGGTTTATATTATCCTGTAATTATTCTTCGAAGATTTTAGATCCTATTCAGTCTAGAACTGTTGTATTTCGATTTCAGTTGTTGGAGAAGAAGGACATCAAGAAGAGAATTGATTTGATTTCACGGGACGAAGGTTTGTCGATTACGGCTGACGCGTTTGATGCTCTTTATGAGGCGAGCGAGGGAGATTGTAGACGAGTTATTAATTTATTGCAAGCAACAGCCTCAATTTCTCCGAACATTACCCCTGACCTTGTTAACACGATTGTTTCAAAGGCTAAGCCTTCGGATATAAAGATTGTTTTGGATTACGCCTTGACTGGTGATTTTCATAATTCTCGTGAGAAACTTTTAGATATCATGTTGAAGGAGTCGATTTCTGGGCAGGACGTGATTAAGGCGATTCAGAAAGAAGTTTGGAATTTGCCAATTGATAATTCTTTGAAAGTTAAGTTGACTGAGAAGACGGGTGAGGCGGAATTTAGATTGGTTGAGGGTGCGGACGAGTTTATTCAGTTGGAAGCGTTGATTGCGAGTTTTGTCTTAGCAGGTCTTGGCGGTAAAAGTGGAGATCTGAAGGGGGCTGAGTAACCATGAAGATTTTTATTGCATGTAGTAAGCATTTTTATTCTGAAATTGAACATGTTGCAAGAATCTTGCAAGGGGCAGGACATGAGGTAAGTTATCCGAATTCTTATGGGGATCCATTTGCTGAGGAGAGATTAAAGAATCTGGGGGCTGAAGACCATGTTAAATGGAGGAGTATGATGATGTGGATAGACGAAGATAATATTGATCCCCAAGATGCGATTTTAGTTTTAAACTTCGAGAAGAAAGGGATTCCTAATTATATTGGTGGTGCGACTTTTTTGGAGATTTATATTGCTTGGAAAATGGGGAAGAAAATATTTTTCTATAATCCTCTTCCCAACTGTTCTTTTACTGATGAACTCAAAGGTATAAGCCCTATGATTATAAATGGAAATCTGGGGTTGATACGATGATACATAAATTTGGAGGCAGAGGATTTTTAGATTGTCTTACGACACAATGTCGTGCGTTATCCAAAATCGGAGATTTTTGCTTATGATGAATTTAGACAACATCCCGTGGTGTGAGAGATATCGGGCTAAATGTTTTGCAGATATTAAGGGGCAAGAGTTGGCTGTTGATAAGGTAAAATTATTCTTGAAGAGTTTTCCTAAGAAGCGGGCGGTGGTTTTACATGGTCCCTCAGGGGTTGGGAAGACGAGTCTTGCTTATGCGATTGCGTTTGAGAGTGATGCGGAGATTTTAGAATTGAATGCTTCGGATTTTAGAAATAAAGCAAAGATTGCTGAAATTGTGGGGCCTGCTTCTCAGCAAAGGAGTTTGTTTAGAAAGAATAAGATTATCTTAGTTGATGAAGTTGATGGGATTGCGGCGGTTAAGGATCGTGGAGGACTTGGGGAACTGTTGGGTCTTTTGGAGAAGTCTTCGTTTCCGATTATAATTACGGCTAATGATATCTGGGATAAAAAGTTTAATTTGCTTCGGCGGAAAGTGGAGTTGGTCCAGTTGAAAGAAGTTGATTATAAGGTTGTTCTAGATATTTTGAAGGAAGTTTGTGAGAAGGAAAATTGTGTTGTATCGTCGGAAGTTTTGACTTCTATTGCGATTAAAGCTCGTGGAGATATTCGTGCGGCCTTGAATGATTTACAAATTCTTTCTAATATGGATTCTCCCGAGTTGTTACAGGAAGTCGGTGAGAGAAATAGGGAGCAATCGATTTTTTCTGCATTGCAGTATGTTTTCAAAAATGCGAAAATTGATGCAGAGATGTTGAAAGTTTATGATGAGGTGAACATGCCGATTGATGATATTTTTTTATGGATTGAGGAAAATATTCCTGTAGCCTATAAGGGTGAGGAATTGGCTAAGGCGTTTGATGCGTTGAGTTTAGCTGATGTTTTTAGGGGAAGGATTAGGAGACAGAGGCATTGGAGGTTTATGGTTTATGAGTATTTTTTACTTGGTGCGGGGATTGCAAGTGCTAAGAAATACAATCGGGCTGGATGGACTAGTTACCGGAAGCCGTCAAGAATTTTGAAGATTTGGTTGCAGAATCAAAGAGCTATGAAAAAGAAGACGATTTGTCAGAAGTATGCGAAGCATTGTCATATTTCGACGAAGACTGCGATGAAAGATTTTATGTTGTTTAAAATTATTTTACAGCGTTCGGATATTCGGGAGACTTTGAGGCTTGATAGTGATGAGATTGCTTATTTGGATAAGCCGATTGTAGCATGATGGATGAAAAATTATATTTGTTTTTAAGAGAATCGAATGCAATTGAAGGAGAGTATTCTGAAGAAGCTTTTGAGGATTCTATTGGTGCTTGGCAATATGCTGCTAAGAATTCGAATGATTTTGATATTAATTATGTTTGCGGGATTCATAAGGTTTTAATGGGTAGGTTGAATTTGAATAACGCAGGGAAATTGAGGCGGAAGACAGTTTATATTGTGGGAAGGGATTCTGGAGGGGAGCGAAGAATTATTCGAACGATTCCTGCCGGAGGGAATAGGCCCAGGTTGGAGGGGTGGTGTAAGCGATATAAAACTCCACAAAGTGCAGAAGATATTCGAGAGGCGCATATTGATTTGGAGATGATTCATCCGTTTATGGATGGGAACGGGAGGACTGGGAGGATTTTATATAATGTTCAAAGGCTACAGATAGGATTGGATATTGAAGTATTTTATGACAAAGACAAACAGAAATATTATAAGTGGTTTGAAGATAGGCAGAGAAATGATGATATGATTGAAACTATTAGACAAATGGAAGAGTTGAATTCTAAAAATAATTTTAAGAGCACTGAGCTGCAGTAGCTGCTGCTTGTGTTGTTGACCAACCGAAGCCTGGTGTTGGTTGTGCTGAAGGTAGCTCTGTATTACATTCTTCTGGGGCTTCGTTGAATGCTGAACAGATTGCGCCTAGGTAAGATGCTGAATCTCTTCCTGCTTGTGCCTGTACTCCATTGATTACTAATGTAGGTGATCCTCCAATTCCATAAGCTTCGTTCTCAGATTTATGGATATCGAATTTAGGGAATTGTCCACTTAGCCATGAAGATTTATCTTCAAGGTTAGCTAATACGTTGAATTCCTGGTTAGCTGCTGCAGTACATGTAGTCAACTTTGCTTTATCAATTCCTGCTTCATCAAGACATGCCGCTCCATCAGCTTCACTTCCCGTCTTTCCTAACCAGCAAGTTAGGTAATCAATGAACTTGTCGTTTTGCTCTTCTTGGATACAGTATTGGTCAAGTTGTTCTTCTACTTCACCGTATGTTGGGTGCATAGCATAGTATACGAATTTGATATTGAAATCAATTGTATCTCCAAGGACTCCTACTACTGGAAGCATTCCTTTTTCTGCTTGAGTTCCATAGGGGCAGTGAGACATAACAAATAATTCTACTTTAGGTTTATCTGTTTTAGGAATATTAGTTGGTGTTGGTGTTTGAGTATTTGAAGGAGCCTCTTGAGCAACTGCCCCAGTTAATGGGATTGCTTGAAGGATAAGGTTCTGTCCATCTTTGGTTATTTGGAGAGTCGCTTCTGTTGTTTGTGAATTTTCAGGATTTATATAAGAAAATGTAACTGCATAAAGTCCTCCTTCGTCGGTTACGGAAACTACTTCCACACCACTTACCTGCCCACTCGCCCAATCTGCTACTTTTATCCCAGCAGCGTCTGCACTAATTGCTGATCCTCCAGTTCCACCAATTATGAATATTAAAATTAGAACTACTGCGAGAATTACTGTTGAGACTGCCCAATAATTTTTTGATAAACTTTTTAGAATCTTTTTACAATCGCATTTTTTTTTGCTTGTCATGAAATGTTGAAATTACAATTCTTTATAAATGTTTTGAAGTAATCAGTTACATGATAATTAAATTGCTGGGGCAGAAGAGAACCGTAGTCTTGTTTTTCCTATGGAAAAACGCGGTGACAAATCTATAGATTTGCCAATGGGTATTGAAAAGAAAGTTGCAGAGACGATTAAGAAATATAGTTTGGTCAGCGAGGGAGATAAGATAGTTGTTGCTCTGTCTGGTGGGAAAGATTCTACTTCTATCTTATATATACTGAAGAAACTGGGATATGATGTTCATGGACTTTTGATTGATTTGCATTTGGGCGAATGGTCCAAGATTCATAATAATAATATGATTAAGTTTTGCGAGGAGCTTGAGATTCCTTTGACGATTGTTGATTTGAAGAAGGAATTGGGTCAGGGGATTTGTTTTATCAAGGCGGTTTTGAAGAAGCAGAAGAATTTTACTGGCTGTACTGTTTGTGGGATTATTAAGAGGTGGATTTTGAATAAATGGGCAAAGAAGCTTTGGGCTGACAAACTTGTAACTGGGCATAATCTCGATGACGAGGCACAGAATGTTTTGATGAATTTTCTGAAAGGGAATGTTTTGCTTGGAGTTAATTCTTCACCTGCTACCGGGGGCAAGGCAGTTGAAGGTTTTGCTCAGAGGATTAAGCCGTTGTTTTTTGTCCCGGAGTCGGAGATTAGAAAATATGCTAAGGCGAAGAAGTTTGATATTCTGTATGATAAGTGTCCGTGTGCGTTTGGGACGTATCGAGTTGAGACGCGAGAGTGGATGAGGGGGATTAGTGATATTGAGAAAAAGAAAATTGTTGAGAATTTTCAGAAATTGGTTCCGAAGTTGCGGACGGAAAATGTTTTTGAGTTGAAGACTTGTAAGGAATGTGGGGAGCCGTCGAGCGGAGAGATTTGTAATGCATGTAAAATTTTTGCGTGTTTGAAGTAATATATATTTTGGAGTATATACTTATTTATTAATCTATTTTGTTGGGGGATGTTATGATTGATGAGGCGGGTAGAGCGGAAGGTGAATGGCAGGATTATTGTGTGGATTTTCGGGGGGAGGGTTCTAAGATTGAGGAAATTTTTCAAGAACGTCAAAAAGAGGGTTTTGTTGGTGTGATGTCTTCTGGGGGAAATGGAAATATCCCGGTTCTTTTTTCTAGAGGAAAGACTTTAGCACAGGCTTGGGAAAATTCTTTAATTATTTTGGCGGCGCGAGGAGGATTTGTTAGGACGCAATATGACGACAAGAATCCCGAAAATGGCCTTTATATGTCCCCACCGAGTATCGATTCTACGATGAGTACTATTATTGAAGACCCTTCTTCTGAGCCCATGATTCATAAATCTTTTCCAGGGGGATTGGAAGATTTGGAGGAATATCGGCAAGAAGTTTTGGATGGGATTAAGGACCATTGGGTGCGAGACCAGAATGACCCTGATGATAAGCGGTGGGAGTATACTTATCATGAGAGGATGTGTAAGTATAAAGTTCCGGGGCTGGATAAATCTATTGATCAAGTTGCGATGATGATTGATAATTTGGCGCGGAGTCCGATTACTCGAAGGGCGCAAGTTATTTCATGGAAGCCTTGGGAGGATTTGAATATTTCTGATCCGGCTTGTTTCCAATCTTTGTGGGGAAGAATTTTAAGGGCGAATCCAGAGTTTGAACTTTATTCAAATGAGGTTGATGGCGAGGCGAAATTGAATTTGAATATGAGATTTAGAAGTCGGGATGCTTACGAAGCGGCGTTTATGAACGATTTTGCGTTTATTCATTTGGCAGAATATATGGCGAAGGTGATTTCTGAAAAGCGGGGCGAGGAGATTAAGCTTGGGAGGTTTATTGACCAATCTGATTCGTATCATATTTATGGGAAGAGTCTTCAGAATTTTAATGATAGTTTTGTGAAGAAGTTGGTTGAACGGTCTTATGAAAACAGGGTTTGGACAAGAGAATTTGCTCAGCCATTTTTTGAAGATGCGAAGCCAATAATAATTGCGAAAGTTGAAGCGCAGGACGCTAAGTATCGTGATCAAGGTTTGGTGAAATAAAATGAAACCTGGAAAATTTATTGTTCTTGAGGGAATTAATGGTTGTGGGAAGGGAACGCAGTTGCCTTATCTTGTTGATTTGATTATTGGTGCGGATAAATCTAGTACGGTTTTTGTGACGCGAGAACCTAATGATTTTGATGAAAATGGTCGTAAGGCTCGAGAGATGTTGAAATCAGATGGAGACCCTTATGAAAATGCAGTAGAAGCAGTAGGACATTTTGCCAAGAACCGAGATTCTCATAATCGGATTTTTGTCCCGATGTTGGAGCAGGGAATTAATGTTATTTCAGATAGATATTGGCATTCAAATTTTGCCTTTCAGGGGGCCCAAGGTGTTTCTTATCATGATATAAAATTTGCTAACTATTATTACAATGTTCCAGATTTAACTATGATTTTGGATGTTCCAGTTGAAATTGCTTTTGATAGATTAGATCATAGGGATGGAAGAACTAGAAGAAAATTTGATAGTGATAAGAAATTTTTGGATAAAGTTAGACAAAATTATCTAAATTTGCCCGGAGTTTTAAATTCTGAGAATATTGTAATAATTAATGGAAATCAAGATATCGAGGCTGTTAAAAAAGACATAAAATTGGTTTATGATTCTACTTTTAAATCTTCGTAGTCCCTTAAAAAAAGTAACTGGTAGTTTGCTTTGTTAACTATCGTTAACGAATCTAGTTCTTTTATTACAATAATCTTTAAATAGTGATTGAGACAGTGATAAGTTACATCTACAAGTAATTGTGGTAAAAAGGGGTGCGAGATACAATATCTTGTATTCATTATAAAATAACAAAATAAGATGAGGTGCCCATATTGTACAAATCCAGATACGAAAGTTACGGATAAACGAGATTCTGAGTCTGGAGCGCGTAGAAGACGTGAATGCCTAAAATGTGAGAAACGATTCACTACGTATGAGCGAGTTGAATTGGACCTTAATGTTATTAAAAAGGATGGACGGAGACAGAAATTTAATCGGGATAAACTTTTCGAAGGGGTTTCCAAGAATTTAGAAAAGCGGCCTTTTACTACTGAGCAGATTGATGAGATTGTTGATGATATTGAGGCTCGGATTTATCGGATTGCAAAAGATAAAGATATTCCGAGTTCAAAGGTTGGGGAAATTGTTATGGATAAGTTGAAGAAAGTGGATAAGGTTGCATATATCCGTTTTGCGGCGGTGTATAGGGACTTTGCGGACATTGATGAGTTTAAGGAAGAGATAAAAAAATTAAAATAAAATGGGAAAAATAAATTTAAGATTATGCAATGACAAAGTCCTTGCGGATCACCCAGTAGGTGATCTGGTGATTAAAAAATCTAAGGCAGTACCCGATTTGGAGAATCAAGATTTTTGTTTATGGTGACAAAAGTAAGGAAAAGAGATGGGAGCGTTGTGCTCTTTCAGGAAAGTAAAATTGCTGATGCGATTTGGAAGGCGGCCCGAGCTGTTGGTGGAAAGGATCAGGAAAAGTCGAAGGTTCTCGCGAAGGAAGTTGTTGAAAATCTGAATAAGATTTATGGAGAATATGGAATCCCCGAGGTTGAAGAGGTTCAAGATCTTGTTGAGAAGACTTTGATTGAAGCGGGGCATGCGAAGGTTTCTAAGGCATACATTCTTTATCGGAAAAGCCATGATGAGTTAAGGAATGTTAAAGGTTTATTTGATACGATTGAGGCTGTTGAAGATTATATTGGGTTGAATGATTGGATGGTTAAGGAGAACTCCAATATGGGTTTTTCGTTGCAGGGTTTGAATAATTATATTGCTACGAAGATTATTTCAAATTATTGGATGAGGCGAGTTTATCCTGAGGCGATTCGGAAGGTTCATGAGGCTGGAGATTTACATATCCATGATTTAGGGACCTTGGGAGCATACTGTTTTGATGATAAAACTAAAATATTGACTGAGAATGGTTGGAAGTTTTTTAAAGATGTTGCTAAGGGGGAAAAGGTTGCTACAAAAAATTTGAAAACTGGGGAGTTAGAGTTTCAAGCTCCTTATGATAAACAGGTCTATAAATATTCTGGAGATATGTATTCTTTTGAGGGGCGAGGAGTGTCTTTATCAGTGACCCCAGAACATCGTCTTTTGGTGAGAAGAAAACATAAGAAATCTTGGGAGTTTGTAAATCCTACCGAATTTAAGTATGGGATGGAGTTTGATAAAAAGGTTTCTTGGAAGGGTAAGGATATGGAAACATTTCAGATTCCGGTAGTTCGTGGAGGAAATAGAAAGAAAAATATTGAAAAATTTGATATGGTTAATTATGTGGAGTTCATGGGCTGGTATCTTTCTGAAGGCTCGGTTTATGAGCCTAATAGGAGGGATTATAGGATTAGTATTGCACAATCTAGGAAGAAGTATAGGGGGGAAGTATTAAGTTTATTAGACCGAATGAAATTAAATTATAATGATAGTTCTGAATTTAATATCCATTTACATTCTAAGGATTTATTTTATTATCTAAAAAGTTTTGGAATTTCTGGAGCAAAGTATGTTCCAGATAATATTAAAGAGTTGAATTCTAAAATGATTAGGAAATTTTTGATTGCATTATTTAAGGGGGATGGCTCTTTTTCTAAAAAAGGTGAATTATTGAAATATTATACCAAATCGAAAAGATTAGCCGATGATGTGGTTGAATGTTTATTGAAAATTGGAGTTTGTGGTACAATTACTCGGCGGAAGGGAATGGATATTTATATGGTCTCCGTAGAAAATAATCATCTTACTCCAATATATCGAAAGAGTATAGTAAAGAAACCTTATCATGGAAATGTTTATGATTTTTCAGTTAGGAATGGTACCTTAATTGTTATGCGGGAGGGGAAAGTCGTTGTTTCAGGAAATTGTGTCGGGTGGGATTTGAAGGATTTATTGACTGTTGGTTTCAAAGGAGTTAAGGGGAAGGTTGAATCGAAACCGCCGAAGCATCTTAGGACGGCATTGGGGCAAATTGTTAATTTCTTTTATACCTTGCAAGGAGAGACTGCGGGGGCTCAGGCTTTTTCTAATTTTGATACTTTGCTTGCTCCTTTTATTCGGACGGATAATCTGAGCTATAAGGATGTGAAACAGGGTATGCAAGAATTTTTGTTTAATATGGCTGTTCCGACAAGAGTTGGTTTTCAGTGTATGTCGGAGGATACAGAAATCTTAACTCCGAATGGTTGGGCAGGTTATGGTGAATTGAAAAGGGGGGATGTGATTAAGACGTTTAATATTGGGAAGGGAATTGTCGAAGATAAGCCAATTAAGAAGTTGTTTAAGCGAGAATATCATGGAGTTATGTATCGTTTGAAGAATAGAATTCAAGACCAACTTATCTCTCCGGGACATAGAATTGTTAGGAAAAAATTTCAGACAGAAGATTACGTTTTAGAAGAAATTGAGAATACCTTAAAGATGAAGTCGCCCTTTATCGTCCCTATTGCTGGGAAGAATGTTTCTTTGGATAAGAAAATTTCTGATGAGGAAATTAAGCTTTTGGCATGGATAATTGCCGAGGGGAGTATTGAAAATTCTGGTCAGAAACATAGGCATTGTAAGAGAGTTACAATTTATCAATCTAAGATTAAAAATCCTAGGGGGTATAATGAGATTATTTCGCTTTTAGATTATTTCGCTTTGAATTATTCTATTGGAGATTCTTGTCCTGCTTTTGGCGATAGTGTTAAAATGATTCGGTTGAATGCTGAGTCTTCTCGAAAAATTCATAAAATGTTTGGGGTGGATAATTGTGTTGGCTTTATTCCTGATAGATTATTTAATTTGAGTTGTCGACAGGCGAGAGTTTTTTTGGATACTTATTTGAAGGCAGATGGTTTTGAGGGTTGTAAAATAGCGACGACGAGTAAGAACATTCTGGATGGATTGCAGCAAATTGCAGTTAGTGCTGAGTATGGATTTAGTGTTATTTGTAGGAAGCCGACTATAGGTAGAAAGGAGATTTATGTTTTGAGACTTATTAAGCATAAGGATACCTATATTCAAAAGATTGAAAATGTTAACTATAGTGGAATTATTTGGTGTCCTAATACAGATAATGAAACGGTGATTGCGAGACGAAATGGCAAGGTTTTTATTACAGGGAATACCCCATTTACAAATCTGACGATGGATTTGAAGGTTCCTTCCTATATGGCTGATGAGCATGTGGTTATTGGGGGTCAGCCCCAGATGGAGACTTATAAAGATTTTGAGGTTGAGATGGAGATGATTAATCGGGCTTTTGCAGAATGTATGCTTGAGGGAGATGCTTCGGGGAGAGTTTTTACTTTTCCAATTCCGACATATAATATTACTAAGGATTTTGATTGGGACAACAAGGATCATGATTTGATTTGGGAAATGACTGCGAAATATGGGATTCCATATTTTTCTAATTTTATTAATTCAGATATGAAGCCTGAGGATGCGAGAAGTATGTGTTGCCGTTTAAGGATTGATAATACTCAGTTGAGAAAACGGGGCGGTGGTTTGTTTGGTGCGAATCCTTTGACAGGTTCTATAGGGGTTGTTACAATTAATATGCCGAGGCTGGGTTATGTTTCTACTGGCGAGGATGATTTTATTGCTCGTCTTGATAGGTTGATGGAACTTGCTAAGGAGAGCTTAGAGATAAAGAGGAAGGCCATTGAGAATTTTACCGAGGTGGGACTTTATCCCTATTCGAAATTTTATCTGAGGCAAGTTCATCAGAGATTTGGGGAATATTGGAAGAATCATTTTTCTACTATTGGGTTATTGGGGATGAATGAATCAATTACAAATTTTCTTCCAGGGGAGAATATTACTACTGAGAAAGGGCATGGGTTTGCGGTGAAGATTATGGATTTCATGAGGGGGAAGTTAGAAGAGTTTCAGACGGAGACGGGAAGTATCTAC
The DNA here is from genome assembly GCA_018830525.1 of Nanobdellota archaeon. Lineage (GTDB taxonomy): Archaea > Nanobdellota > Nanobdellia > Pacearchaeales > GW2011-AR1 > JAGVXH01. The sequence goes on from JAHJSH010000033.1 coordinate 13,533, forward strand.
AATCTCGAAGCTACTCCGGGGGAGGGAACGACCTATCGTTTTGCGAGAATGGATAAGAAGAGATTTGGGAGAGTTCTTGTTGCAAATGAGGAAGCTTATCAAAATGGGGCGAATCCATATTATACAAATTCTACCCAGTTGCCGGTGAATTTTACAGAGGATGTTTTTGAAGCGTTGGATTTACAAGATGAATTGCAATGTAAATATACGGGAGGATGTATTGAGAAGGGGAATAAGGTTTTGACAGATAAAGGACTTATTAAGATAGAGGATATTGTTCGAGATTTTGATAAAATTAAACCGATAAAAGTACTTAGTTATAATGATCAGGAAGGTGTTGGTGAGTGGGATGAAATTAGTGATGCGATGAAGATTGATGTTAAAAAACATGATAAGATACGGGTTAGGGGGGAGAAAAATCTGGATATTGTTACTTCAGATTGGCATCCTTTTTTTGTGTTAGAAAAAATTAAGGTTAAGTCTATTTGCCCGATTTGTGAGAAAAAGATAGAAGGTGTTAAGAGTTTTGCTAATCATCTTCGGATGAGTAAGTTTTGTAGGGAGAAATATAAAAATTATAATAAGTATGCGGTTGTGGAGAGAAGGGCAGATGAATTAAAAAGGGGAGATTACGTGTTGCAAAATTCATTTAATCTTTACCCTAATAAGAAAACTAAGCTTGATTCTGATATGATGTGGTTGATTGGATTTTTTATTGGGGATGGATGTATTTCTAAACTTGTGGATAATCGTGGGGGGAATAATATTAAGAAATACAGTGTAAGATTTTTTAGTAGTAATGTTAAAGTTTTGGCTAAGGTGAAAAAAATTTTATTTGAAAAGTTTGGTGTAGAAATTAGTGTAATTAAGAATGACAAGCGGAGTGAGGTTTTGAGGCGGGTGGGTACTTCGAGTAAAAATGTATTGGACTTTTTCTTTAAATGTGGATTTGTTGTAGGTAAGAAAGTTTATGATGTTAGGATTCCAGATTTTGTTAAGAGTAATTTAAATTCTTCAAATGTTTTTTCACTTTTAACTGGGTTAATGGATAGTGATGGTCATATCAGTGGGCGAGATGGAGATTTGGAATATAGTACTGTTTCTCCGAATTTAGCTGATGATTTACTTGAAGTGTTTTCTGTCGCTGGGATTAATATTGGAAAGTATAGTAAGGAATCTAAGAGAGCTAATGAGAAGAAAATTTATAGACTGAGAATTCCACAGTATTATCTCAGTTTTATTCGGGATAAAATTGATGCTAATGTAAATGTATTAAATATTCGAGAGAAAGTGTCAAATAGGAAAAAACGACATCTCCCCGTCGTGAGAGTTAAAGAATGTTCAAAAACTAATGTTGAAGATAATATGTTTTATGATTTGACAACGAAGAAAAATCATAATTATTTGGCTGGTAAAGATTGTCTGGTTTTTGTTCATAATACTGTGTTTCATACTTTTGTCGGAGAGAAGATGAGTAAGGATTCGGTTAGGGCGATGGTGAAAAAGATTGCGTATAATTATCACTTGCCTTATTTTACGATTACTCCGACTTTCTCTGTTTGTCCGGTCCATGGTTATTTGAATGGGGAACATGAATATTGTCCGAAATGTGATGAAGAGCTTGCGGAGATTGAGGCGACTCCAATTTCTGTAGCCGATGCAGATGAGGTTGGTAAAGAGTCAAATGAGTTTTCTGGGGAGGCCCTCGTAGGGCATGACTCCTCAAAGGATGATTCTAGTAAGTCCTCTGGTGAGCCCGATACTTTGGAAGCCCCATTTACAAACTCTCAAATAAATTTAGGAGGTGATATAAATGGGGCGAACAAAATGTGAGGTATGGAGTAGGGTCTGCGGATACTTGCGACCGACAGCACGATGGAACGAAGGGAAGTTAGAAGAGTTCAAAGACCGTGTTTTATTTTCAGGAGAGTAGTATGAAAATCGTTGGTTTGCAGAAGACAACCTTGATAGATTATCCTGGAGAGGTTGCCTGTACTATTTTTTTATTTGGGTGTAATTTTCGTTGTGGCTTTTGCCATAATCCCGAGTTGGTAGTTAAGGATTTTGGGGGGGGATTTTCAGAGGAAAATATTCTTAAATTTTTAAAAGAGCGGAAAGGAAAGCTTGATGCTGTTTGTATTTCTGGAGGAGAGCCTTTGATGAGCTTAGATATTGATTTTGTTAGAAAAATTAGGAAGTTAGGATACAAGATTAAGATTGATACTAATGGAAGTTTCCCTGAGCGATTAAAAAAATTAATTAATGAGGATTTGGTCGACGCTGTTGCTATGGATATAAAGGCTTCTAAGAAAAAATATTCTGAAGTTGTAGGGGCTAAGGTTGATGGGGAGAAGATTGAGAAATCTATTAAAATGATTTCTAATCTAGATGATTATGAATTTCGGACGACGATTGTTGAAAGGTTTCATGATTCCTCAGAGATGAAGGCTCTTGGTCAATGGATGAATAAAGTTTGTGGAAAGAAACCGAAAAAGTTTTTCTTGCAAGGATTTAAGGCTGGGGGAAAATTGATTGATGATAGTTTTTCTAAGGAAAAAGATGTTTCGGAAAAATATCTGCTAGAATTGAAAAAATCTGTTGATGAATTTTTTGAGGAAGTGGGGGTGAGGGTATGAGTGATTTGAGAATTGGGAAGTATCGGCATTTTAAGGGGGGTGAGTATGAGGTAATTGCTATTGCTAAGGATTGTGAGGATCCGGAAAAGGAAGTTGTTGTTTATCGGGCACTTTATGATTCGGAGGATTTTGAGATTGGACAGGTTTGGACTCGTTTACTTGAAGATTTCATAGGATTTAAAAATGTTGATGGAGAACAAGTTAAACGATTTACATTTATAGAAGAATGAAAAAAATACATATTGTCGGGAAGGATTTGGAGAAAGTTAATGGAATGAAGGAACGTTTGAAAGATTTGGGTTTTGTTTTTGTCGAAGAGAATCCTGATTTGGTAATAAGCTATGGGGGGGATGGGATGTTTTTAATTGCGGAGAGGATGTTTCCTGGAGTTTTGAAACTCTCGATGAAGGATAGTGAGGTTGGAAGAAAATGTTATTGCGGGGAATTGGAGGAAGCGTTGAAAAAATATTCTTTAGGAAATTTTGAAGTTGGGGAGATTCATAAATTGAAGGCAATTCATCGTGGGCGGTTCGAGACTCGGGAATTGATTGGTGTTAATGATATTGTGGTGAGGAATAGTTTGCCTACAGAAGCAGTTCGTTTTAATGTTCTTGTTGGGGAAAGGGGGATTGATAATTTAATTGGAGATGGGATTGTTGTTTCTACCCCTTATGGGTCTGGAGGATATTTTTCTTCGATTACTCATAAGAATTTTAAGACTGGTATTGGGATTGCTTTCAATAATGTGACCAAATCTCATGAGTCCTTGATTTTGGCGGAAGATGAAAAGATTGAGATTGAAATTGTCCGTGGTCCAGCAGTATTAGTTGCAGACAATAACAGAGATTTTATTAATCTTGAAAATGGGGATAAGATTAGGATTGAGCAAATTGATGAAGTTGCGCGGAGGGTTAGTTTAAAATGATAAAGATTAAGATAAAAAAAGTGAAAGAGAATGCGATTGTTCCGGCGTATGCTCATCCGGGCGATGCTGCGATGGATTTATTTTCTGCTGAAGATTGTATTATCGCTCCCGGAAAAAGGAGATTGGTTTTGACAGGGATTTCTATGGAATTGCCCGAAGGTTATTTTGCCTCAATTCGTGATAAAAGTGGATTGGCTTATAAACGAGGGATTACGACTCTTGGGGGGGTGATTGAATATACTTATCGTGGAGAGTATGGGGTTGTTGTTTTGAATACGGGTGATGAAGATTTTGAGATTAATGCAGGTGATAAAATTGCACAAGTTGTTATTGCTCCGGTTGCGACTGCGGATGTTGAAGTTGTTGAAGAATTAAGTGAAACTGTCCGGGGTGCTGGTGCATGGGGTTCGACTGGTGGAAGTAATATATAGTCTAGTCTAATAGTTTTTATAAATGATTTTTGTGTTTGTGTTAGATGATAATTGGAATTATGGAGGTAATAGATTTGAAATTATGCAATGGCATAGCCCTTGCTTGTCAAAAATCTAAGGATTTTTTCTTATGATAATTGGAATTACCGGAACTTTAGGTGCGGGAAAAGGAGCGATTGTCAATTATCTAATCGGGAGGAGATTCAAACATTATTCTGTTCGAGCTTTTTTGACTGAAGAGATTTTAAGGAGGGGACTTGAAGTTAATAGAGATAATATGGTTTCTGTGGGGAATGATCTTCGCGCGAAGTTTGGTCCTAGTTATATTGTTGAACAATTATATCTGCAGGCGATTAAGGCTGGTGGAAATTCGGTGATTGAAAGTATTCGTTGTCCCGGGGAGGTGGGAGCATTGAGGAAGAAAGAGAAGTTTGTTTTGTTTGCGGTTGATGCAGATATTGAAGTGAGGTATTCAAGGATTGTTGGGAGGGCTAGTGCTACTGACAGGATTTCATTTGAAGATTTTATTGCGGCAGAGCAGAGAGAGATGGAATCTAATGACCCTTACAAACAGAATATTAGAAGATGTATTGAGATGGCAGACCATAGGTTTAGGAATGATTGGACTGTTGAAGAGTTGCATTCTAAGGTTGGAGCGGTTTTGGGTAAGGTTGTACAGGGTTCTCCAACCACTTCTAAAATTTCTAAAAGAAAAGATGTTCTTTCATGGGATGATTATTTTATGTCTATAGCTCTTCTTTCTGCAGAGAGAAGTAAGGACCCTAATACTCAGGTTGGTGCTTGTATAGTAGATTCAACCAAAAAAATAATTGGGGTTGGTTATAATGGGTTTCCTATTGGCTGTTCAGATGATGATTTGCCTTGGGCGAGGAAAGGAGATTTTCTAGATACTAAATATCCTTATGTTTGTCATGCTGAGTTGAATGCTATATTAAATAGCGTTGGAAGGAATTTGTCTGGTAGTTCGATTTATATCGCATTGTTTCCTTGTAATGAATGTGCTAAGGCCATAATTCAATCGGGAATTAAAGAGGTTGTTTATCTTTCGGATAAATACGCAGATACAGATTCTATAAAGGCTTCAAAAAAAATGTTTAATATGTCTGGAATTAAAATTCGACAGTTAATTCCTAAGGCAAGATCTATAATTGTCTCTCTTGATTTAACGAATGAATAGTTTTTTAAATTGAATTTTAATCATTAATCTATGGCTCCGTAGCTTGACTCGATTCCTTAAAATCGAGAAGTTACGATTAGTCGATTTCAAAAAATCTCGGCCTGGTCGACCAGTCTGAGAAATACAATGGCTCCGTAGCTCAGCCTGGTCAGAGCACTGGACTTTTAATCCAGGTGTCGGGGGTTCAAATCCCCTCGGGGCCATATCTTTTATCATATAAATCTTTAAATATCTCTAGGGGGATTATCTTTTATGAATAAAAGAATTGCTGGACTTTATCAGGCAGTACAAGATGCGCGGGATGAAATTAGTTCATTGAGCGTAGACATTCGGGTTGGAAAAAAAACTCTGGGAAATAAGTTTGACAATTTTGTCTTTTGTAGTATTGGTGCGAATCCTTCTGATTGGATGCCGTTTTATAGTTTGGATGAGCAGATGAAAAGTTCTTCTGGGGAGGAAATTTTGATTGTTTGTTCGAAGAAGGAGCTTGCTGAACCTATGATTCATTATGCAGAGGAGGGGTTTTGTGGGGATTTGGAGGAATCTAACTGTGAATCATTTATGCCGCCAATGCAATTTTATAATACTGAATGTAATCTTGCTTATGGGGTTTTGACTGGTAAGGGTCTCGATTTTGATTTGGGGGAAGCCGAAATTATTTTTCCTAATGGGCGGAAACATATCCGAGTTTCTGCGTCTTCTGTTTTTGATTATAGTTTTACATTTAATCCTCTTGAAGTTGTGCAAGGGAGAATTCGAAAAGAAGTGGAGGATTTAACCCATTTGTATAAAAGTTGTGGCTTTGAAGGTTTGAAATTTATGGGTAATATTCAGACCTCGCAAATCTTAGTTGGTCCGGAAGTTGGAGAATATTTTGGGAAAATTATTAATGGAGAAAAGGCTTATTCTGAAATAAAGAAAAAGTTGTAAATTGGATGATTTTGACACGAACTACTCTAAAATAACAAAAAAGAAAAGGTTTTTAAAGCCATTTTTGATATTTTCATTATCTAAAGACTAATATTCTAAAAGTAAAATGCACGTACTACAACCAAGGCACACGAAATTGAGTTCCACCGACGCTGGAAAGGTCTTAGCGGAACATAATATTGCTTTGGCGCAGCTACCTAAAATTTCTAATAAGGATCCTGCACTTCCTGAAGGTTGTAAAACTGGTGATGTCGTTAAGATTGAACGAAAGGGCGATTATGCTGAAGTATATTATAGGGTGGTCATTTAAAAATGGCTGAAGTAAATTATGAACAATTTTCATGTTTTTCTTGCAAGGCACGAAAAAAGGTAACATTGAAAATGTTTCGAGCAGACATTTATTCACTGGAGGTGAAAAATGGCTGAGCATGTATTAGTTCGAGAGTTTTTGAAGACTCATTCCCTTGTTGAGTCTAATATTAAATCTTTTAATGATTTTATTCAGAATAGAATGCAGGAAATTGTAACTGAGCTTTCCGATTCTCTCCCTACAGAAGATTTTGAGATTAAGTTAGGTAAGGTTCGGGTGGGTAAACCGAATATGGTTGAGTCTGATGGGTCATCTAAGCCAGTTACTCCAACAGAGTCTCGATTGAGAAGTTTAACTTATTCTGCTCCGATTTGGATGGAGATGACAATTAATTATGCTGGTCAGGTTGAAACTGAAGAAGTTCAGCTTGGGCGAATTCCAATTATGGTAAAAAGTGGTGCTTGTAATCTTGAGGGGATGAGCGAAGAAGATTTAATTAAGAATTATATTGATCCGAAGGATCAGGGAGGTTACTTTTTGATTAATGGTAATGAGAGAGTTATGGTTATGGCTGAAGACCTTGCTTCTAATCAGACTTTTGTTGAATGGCAGAAGGTTAAGAAGCGTTTGATGTTACGTTTATTTTCCCAAAGGGGGGCTTACAAGATTCCTGTCTCTTTGGTTGAGAGTGCTGAAGGAATTTTGGAGATTTCTTTTTCACGTTTTAGGGATATTCCGGCGATTGTTTTATTGAAAGCACTTGGCTTGTCAAGTGATTCTGAGATTGCGCAATTGGTCGGGAAGCAGACAGATAGTTTGATTGTTAATCTTTATGAGTATGCGGAAATTGGGAGTATTAATGATGCTTTGATGTGGATTGCGGAGAAGAGTGCTTTGCAAGGCACTAACAAGGAAATGCTTGATAGAGTTAAGCAAAGAATGGATTCTTATTTCTTACCTCACATTGGTCTTGACAAAGATTCTCGGGTTGAGAAAGCTAAGACTCTTTGTAAGTTTATCAAACAATTTTATGTTGCTAAGGAAAATCCTAAAGATTCTATGACTGATAAGGACCATTATGCGAATAAGAGGGTTCGACTTTCTGGTGATTTGCTTGCTGATTTGTTTAGGGTTAATATGAATATTTTATTGAGGGAAGTTCAGCATACTTTGCAGAAGACTGTAAAGAGGCGGAAATTTTATTCTATTAAGACAATTGCTAAGTCTACTTTGTTTACGCATCGAATGGAAAGTGCGATTGCTACCGGTTCTTGGATTGGTGAGCGAAATGGTGTGACTCAGAATATGGATAAGAACAATTCTTTCGCGATTATGTCTCAATTACAGAGGGTGACTTCTACTCTCCCGGGGGAGCAAGAGAATTTGGCTGCGAGAACTGTTCATCCAACACATTATGGTCGATTCTGTCCGATTGAAACTCCTGAAGGAACTGAAATTGGTTTAAGAAAGAACTTGGCCCTTTTGGCTAGAATTTCTACTCGGACAAAAATGGGTTATGACGAGGTAATTAAAGTCTTGAAAAATTCTGGAATGAAAGAGGGGGAGGGAAGTATTGATGTTTTCTATAATGGGAGATTTATCGGTGCGGTTTCCGAAGTTCAGAATTTTATTAGGGAGGTTAAGAATGCTAGAAGGGGAGGAAAGCTCCCGATTGAAATGTCGATTAAGTTTGATACATTTTTAGATACCGTTTTTATGAGTTCTGAGATTGGAAGAGTTATTCGTCCGCTGATTATTGTTGAGAATGGAGTCTCTAGATTGAAGCAAGAGCATTTGAAGTTGATTAAGGAAGGAGCTTTGACTTGGGAAGGATTGTTCAAGGAAGGAATTTTGGAGTATCTTGATGCTGCTGAAGAGGATGATTGTTATATTTCGCTTAATGAAAAAAATTTGATTGAGGAACATACTCATTTGGAAGTTGATGAGTTGGATATTTTTGGTGTTTCGGTATCTTTGATTCCTTTTGGAAATCACGATCCTCCTGCGCGTATGGTTAAGGGTGGTTCGAGGGCTTATCGACAGGGTCTTGGTATTTATGCTGGAAATTTTCAGGTGAGGGTCGATACAGATGTTTCGCTTTTACATTATCCTCAAAAGCCTTTGGTTCGGACTTTTATTTATGATACTTTAAATGTTCATCCAGTTGGGCAGAATGTTATCGTTGCTGTTTTGCCTTATGAAGGTTATAATATGGAGGACGCCACTGTATTGAATCAGGGTTCTGTTGATAGGGGTCTTGGACGAAGTTCAAGATTTAGACCTTATACTTCCGTTGAATTGAATTATGCGGGAGGTCTTAAGGATGAGATTGTTATTCCAGATAAAGATGTTTCTGGTTATAGAACTGAAGAGAGTTATAGATATTTAGAAAATGATGGAATTGTTTATCCTGAAGCAAATATGATCTCTGGAGAAGTTGTTATTGGGAAAATTAGTCCTCCCAAGTTCTTGAGTGAAGCTAGAGAAATTTCTATTCAAACAAAGAAGGAAGCTTCTTCTGCTATTCATCAGGAAGAAACTGGAATTGTCGATGCTGTTTTTATTACTCAAGATAAGGAAGGTAATAAGATTGTTAAGGTTCGAACTCGGGAATTGAGAATTCCGGAGATTGGAGATAAGTTCTCGGTACCTCATGGACAGAAAGGTATAGTTGGGATGCTTGCTCCTGAAGCCGATGTTCCTTTTACAGTTAATGGTATACGGCCAGATATTATGTTTAATCCCCATGGTATACCTTCTCGTATGACTGTTGGTTATTTGATGGATATTCTTGGTGGAAAAGTTGCGGCTCTTTCGGGGAAGATTGTTGATGCTTCTGCATTTACTGGGGAAACAATAGATAGTTTGGAAAATAATTTGAAGAAATTAGGATTCCGAGAGAATGGTAAGGAAGTTATGTATCATGGTATTACTGGACAGAGAATGCCTGTTAAGATTTTTGTAGGTAATATGTTTTATTTGAAGTTGAAATATATGGTTGCAGATAGAATGCATGCTCGAGCTTCGGGTAAGATTGCATTATTGACACGACAGCCAATTGAAGGTAGGTCTCGGGGCGGTGCTTTGAGACTCGGTGAAATGGAGCAAGAAGCATTGGTCGGTCATGGAGCTTCACTTCTTTTGAAGGAGCGTTACGATTCCGATAAGGTTTTGGTACATATTTGTTCAAAATGTGGAACTCTTGTTATCGACGACCAGATTCATAATAAGAAGGTTTGTAGTTTATGTCATTCAAATCAAGTTGAGCCTATCGAAGTTTCATATGCATTCAAGTTATTGATCGAAGAATTGCAAGGATTGCATTTATTAACTAAATTCGAAATGAAAAATAAATACGAGAAATAAAATGTATGTTTTCATTTATTCAAAAAACACAGAAAAATAAAAAATGGTACGTCCCGTAAAAAAACAAATCAGTGGAATGTCTTTTCATTTACTTAGTCCTGAACAGGTTAAGAAATTGAGTGTTGCGAAAATTGTTACTCCAGAACTTTATGATGTTGATGGTTACCCGGTTGATGGGGGTTTGATGGATTTGAGACTTGGTGCGATTGACCCCGGGGTTAGATGTCGAACTTGTGGTGGGCGATTGAAAGAGTGTTTGGGACATCCAGGAGTAATTGAATTGGCTCGACCAGTTGTTCATATTAGTTATTTACCAATTATCGATTTAGTTTTGAGGTCGACTTGTGAGGCTTGTGGAAAGATTTTGATTAAAGATGAAAAGGATTTGAATAAACCCCTGATTGATAGAATTAAGAAAGCGAAGGATGGGAAGAAATGTCCTCATTGTAGTATTATTCAGGAAAGAGTTAAGCTTGAGAAGCCGTCTACTTTTAGAAGTGGTAGAAGAAGATTATTTCCTTCAGAGATTAGGGAAAGATTGGTTAATGTTCCTGATAGAGATTTAAAATTTTTGGGAATTAATGCTGCGACCTTAAGACCTGAGTGGGCGATTTTGACGTTGCTGTTAGTTCCTTCGGTTACAGTTCGACCTTCGATTACCTTGCAAACAGGTGAGCGAAGTGAAGATGATTTGACTCATAAGTTGTCGGATATTATTCGATCTAATCAGAGACTTTGGGAGAATTTGAATGCTGGAGCCCCTGAAGTTATTATTGAAGATCTTTGGGATTTGTTGCAATATCATATTACTACTTTCTTTGACAATTCTAAGGCAAAGATTCCACCGGCGAGACATAGAAGTGGTCAGCCCTTGAAGACGATTACTGAGAGGATTAAAGGTAAGGAGGGACGAATTCGAAAGAACTTGGCTGGTAAGCGAGTTAATTATTCTGCGCGAACAGTTATTTCTCCAGACCCTAATTTGAAGTTGAACGAGGTTGGTGTCCCTTTAGATGTTGCGAATGTTTTGACTGTTGCTGAGAAGGTTACTACTCTTAATATGAAAAGGATGAAGAAATTAATTATGGCTAAAGGTTATCCGGGAGCTAATTATATTCTTCGTCCCGATGGAAAGAGAAAAAGAATTACTGATGATTTGAGGGAAGATTTACAAAATGAGATTGAGCCTGGGTATACCGTTGAAAGACATCTTATTGATGGAGATATCGTTTTGTTTAATCGACATCCTTCATTGCATCGAGCGTCTCTTATGGCTCATTTTGTGAGGGTTCTTCCAGGGAAGACATTTAGGATTCATCCGGCAGTTTGTGCTCCTTATGGTGCGGACTTTGATGGTGATGAAATGAATATTCATGCTCCCCAGACTGAGGAAGCTAGGGCTGAAGCAGAGGTTTTGTTGAATGTGAATGCTAATTTATTTTCTCCAAAAAATAATACGAATTTTCTTGGATGTGTTAAGGATGCGGTCAGTGGAAATTTTGTTCTTGGAGAATCTGAACTTTCTAAAGAGGATGCTAGTCAGTTATTATATCAGGCGGGTATCGAAGCGACGGGTTTGAGCAAGAGCAATTCTGGGAAAGATATATTTAGTCGAATTATTCCTAAGGAGATTGCGGGAAGTAGCGTTAGTTCTAAAGGTTTTAAGAGTGGTAGTGGTGCTGTTTTGAAAGAGGCGGATAAGAAACTTGGTAGGGAAGAAACTGTTGAGCTTTTGAGGAGGGTTTTTGCCTTGGGAACTACGTTTTTATCGAGAAATGGATTCACACTTTCTGCCCAGGATTTAGATGTTCCTGAAGATGTTAAGAAGAAAACGCAGAAAATTATTGAGGTTGCTGAAGAAAAGACTCAAAGGATTATTGAAAGTTATTATAATAAGACTTTAGAATTATTGCCTGGTAAAACTGCGGAGGAAACTAGGGAAACTAAGATTCTCCATGCTCTGAATGAGACTAGGACTGAAATTGGTGATGCGGTTAAGGCTGGGTTTCCTAAGGATAATTTGGCGAATCAGATGATTAGTTCTGGTGGTGGTGGTAGTTTATTGAATATTACTCAGATTGCGTGTTCTGTTGGACAGCAAGTACTTCATGGACGTAGGATTGATTTTGGGTATACCGAAAGAACTCTTCCATTTTTCAAGAAGGGCGACTTATCTCCAAGGTCTCATGGATTTATTTATAGTTCTTTAATGAAAGGTTTTGAGCCGGATGAATTTTTCTTTGGTGCGATGACTGGTCGGGATGGTCTGATGGATGTTGCACTCCGAACTCCGAAGTCTGGTTACTTGTATCGAAGATTGGCGAATGCATTGCAGGATTTGGTTATGGCTTATGATGGAACTGTTCGAGATGCTTCAAATAATATTGTTCAGTTTGTTTATGGTCTTGATGGTGTTGACATTTCAGCTAAGCATCTTGGGACGAAGGTTGCTCCGGGAGAAGCTATTGGTGTTGTGACTGCTCAATCTTTCGGGGAGGCTTCGACGCAAATGGTTCTTAATGTATTCCATGCAGCAGGTGTAGCTGAAGTTCAAGTTACTCAAGGTCTTCCAAGACTTATTGAAATTCTTGATGCAAGGAAATTGCCTAAGACACCTTCGATGGAAATTTATTTGGACAAGGACCATAACAATGAGAAGGATGCTAGAGTTGTTGCGGAGAAAATCAAAGAAGTTAAGTTGAAGGAGATAATTTCTGATATCGCGATTGATTTTGGTGCGAAGAAAGTTAAAATTAGCGTTGATCCTAAGAGCTTGAGAGCGACACATATTTCCTTGGATAAAGCTGTAGAAGTTCTTCATGAAAAAGGATTTACTGTTAAAAAATTATCTGATGGGCTTGTTCTTGATATGGCTAAGGAAAACTATAAGATAATCTATAAGACTAAGGAAAAGATTAAGGAAGTTATCCTAACTGGTGTTAAGAAGATTTCGCAGGTTCTTGTTGTAAAGCGAGGAAAAGATTATGTTATTTTGACTGCGGGTTCAAATTTGAAAGATATTTTGAAGTTCAAGGGTGTTGATACTGACAGAGTAATTACAAATGATATTCACGAAATTTCTAGCATTTTAGGTATTGAATCTGCAAGACAGGCAGTTATTAATGAGATTCAAAAAGTTATTACTTCCCAAGGTCTTGCAATTGATGGAAAGCATGCAATGCTCGTCGCGGATACTATGACTGCATCTGGTGTAGTGAAGGGGGTTACAAGAATGGGTATTATTGGAGATAAGAGTTCTATCTTGGCTCGAGCTTCTTTCGAGACTCCAATTCCTCAATTTGTTCAGGCGACTAAGACTGGCAAAAAGGATAAGTTGGCTTCGGTAATTGAGAATATTATCTTGAATCAACCGGTTCCGGTGGGTACTGGTCTTCCCGGATTGCTTGTAAAGGTCACTGGCCCATTAGCAGATCAGAAGAAAGATAAATCTAGGGGGAAAGAATAATGTCTGTAAAAGAAATTTCTGAAGCTATTGAATCGGGGAAGATTTCATTTGGAATTCGGCAATGTTTGAAAATTGGGAAAAAGGCGAAGAATGTTTTTATTGCTAAGGATACTCGGGACGAGACAGTTGAAAAGCTTGAGGTTGCAAAGATTGAATTTATTGTTTTGAAATCTAAGGCAGAACTGGCTAAAGAACTAAATCTCGACTTTGAGTGTGAAGTTTTCTGTTTGCACCAGAATGGTGTACCCCACAAGGGGGCAAAGTAAAATGGCAGAAATTATTGATATGCAGTTGATGAGATATATTAATTTGTTCTCTCAAACAACCAGGGTTCAGACAACGAAGTGTTTTGTTTATAATAATCAGATAGTTTTTGCAGTTCCTAAGGCTAAAGTTTCTGAAGCGATTGGTCGGGGGGCAGATAATGTTAAGAAGTTAAATGGAATTTTGAGAAGGAAAATTAAAGTTGTTGCCATGCCTGCTCTTGATAGTCGTGAAGGAATTGGAAAGTTTGTCGAGGCTGTTGTGAACCCAATTGAGTTTAATAAAGTTGAAGTAAAAGAAAATTCGGTTACAATTAGTGCGGGTCGGCAGAGTAAGGCTGCGCTTATTGGAAGAAATAGGACCCGAGAAAAAGAATTAGCTGATGTTCTGAAGAACTTTTTTCATATTACTAAATTGCGGATTGCGTAAAGATTTATAAACCGATTTTTCGCCTAGATTATATTATAATGATACATAAAACCATGGAAAAAATAAATACAAGATTATGCAATGACAAGTCCTTGCATATCAAAAAATCGGAGGATTTTTGCTTATGGGATTAATGAGTGGAAGAAAATTGAAGAAAGATCGAATGAAGTTTAGAGATAACAAGTTGCCTGATAAGAAAAAGCGACTGGGAATTAGTTTGAAGTTTGACCCGATTGGGCGAGCTGCACAGGCTAAAGGAATTGTTACAAAGAAAATTCAGAAGGAAGCTAAACAACCTAACTCGGCTATGAGGAAATGTTGCAGGGTTCAGTTGGTTAAGAATGGTAAAGAAGTTACCGCCTTCATCCCCGGAAACTTGGCACAGAAATTTGTTGATGAGCATGATGAGGTTATTATTGAAAGAATTGGTGGAAAGCAGGGACGAACAAAGGGAGATTTATCTGGTGTTCGATTTCAGGTTATTAAAGTAAATGATCAGCCGTTAGCGAGACTTTGGTCTGGAAAGATTGAGAAGGGAAGACGATAATGGTAGAAAAAAATCTAGGTTATGATTGGTATATATGGGTGGATGAGAAGTCCGGAGAGATATCTCCAAATCCTTATAAATCTAAGTTTGAAAGTAAGACTTATGAACTGTCTGAAGATTTAATGGAGGTATCTTGGTAAAATGGTACAGATGAAAATTTTTGGATTATATGATGCTTCGGAGGTTCGAGTTGAAGACCCTGGTTTGAAGAAAGTTATTAATTTGAATGCGAAGTTGATGTTGAAATCCCATGGAAGAATTAAGTATGATCCGACTCGGGCGAAGGTTAATGTTGTTGAGAGATTGATTAATTTGTTGCAGGTTCCGGGAAGCCGGGGGAAGAAGCATAGAATTATTACTGGTTGGATTACTGGGAAACAGACGAAGTGTGCGGGTATTGTTATTGATGCGTTCAAGATTATCGAAGAGAAAACTGGGGAAAATCCGTTGAAGGTTTTGGTTAAAGCAATTGAGAACGCGGCCCCTCGAGATGAGGTAACTTCTATTGAATATGGGGGGGCGAAATATCCTCAGGCTGTTGATGTTTCTCCGAGGCGAAGATTGAATTTAGTTTTGAGGTATATTATTAATGGATCTTATGACAAGGCTTTCAACAAGAAAGCTACAATTGTAGAGTCTTTGGCTAGGGAAATAATGTTGGCGGCCGATAATTCTAGCGAGTCTTATGCAATTTCTAAAAAAAATGATGCTGAGAAGCAAGCTGATGCTGCGAGATAATTATTTTTGAGTATAATCATTTTTATAAAGTCTTTTTTGGTGAGTTTTTTATGATAAAAGTTTCAATTGGTGAGGGAATTTCCTTAGATAATTTGGGTGGTGCGGTTTTGTCTCGGGATGGCAGAGATTATGTTTTTGTTCAACTCGGAACTTCTAATCTTCATCCAATCTATTGTCCGTTTAATGGTGCTGAATGTGATTCTAAGGGAATTGTGGAATGTCTAGGTAATATGGATGAAGACTTGGATAAGAAGAGTATTGGTCCAAGATATGATTTCTGTAAACCTTATCAAATACTTATTCCCGAATTTAGAAGAATTGCAATAGAATCTCAGCGTTCCTGAAATATTTGTTTTTCTCGTCGATAAATTTCTTTTTTGTAACGCAAATATTTATAAACCAATTTTTCAATCAATTATCTATGGCAGTAGATATGACTATAAGAGTTAAAGAACTTCAGAAAGAACCTAAACATATTCGTAACATCGCAATTTGTGCGCATATCGACCACGGCAAAACAACTTTTTCAGATAATCTGTTAGCTGGTGCGGGGATGTTGTCTCAGGAACTTGCAGGAAAAAAATGTGCCTTGGATTTTCATGAGGATGAGGCGGAGAGGGGAATTACAATTGATTCGGCTTCGGTTTCGATGGTTCATAAAGTTGAGGGGCAAGATTATTTAGTTAACTTGATTGATACTCCAGGTCATGTGGATTTCGGAGGAGATGTTACTCGAGCTATGAGGGCTGTTGATGGGGCTATTGTTTTGACTTGTGCAAGTGAAGGAATTATGCCTCAGACTGAAACCGTTCTCCGACAGGCTTTGAAGGAGAGGGTTAGACCAATTCTTTTTATCAATAAAGTTGACCGATTAATCAGGGAAGTTAAGTTGACTCCTAAAGAAATGCAGGAAAGATTTATTGCTATTATTAACTCGGTGAATAAGTTAATTGAAGAAATTGCTGAGCCAGAATATAAACAGAAGTTCCAGGTTAATGTTGCAGATGGTTCAGTTGCGTTTGGTTCCGCCTTTCATAATTGGGCTTTGAGTATTCCTTATATGCAGAAAAAGGGAATTAGTTTTAAGGAGATTATTGATGCTTACGAGGCTGGGGGGGAAGAGTATAAGTCTTTGGCTAAGAAAGCTCCGATTCATGAAGTTATTTTGAGTATGGTAGTTAATAATCTTCCAGACCCTGTGACTGCACAGGCATATAGAATTCCGAAGATTTGGCATGGAGATTTAGAAAGTCAGGCTGGAAAAGATTTGCGAGCTTGTAATATTGATGGGGAAGTTGCGTTTGTTCCGATTAAAATTGTTGTTGATAAAAATGCTGGAGAAGTTGCGGCTGGGCGATTATTTGGTGGAAGGATTAAGAAAGGGGATGAATTATATTTAAATATTGCTGGGAAAAAGGTTAGGGCTCAGCAAGTTTCTATTTACAAAGGTGCTTCTCGAGTTCAGCTTGATGAGGTTGTGGCGGGTAATATTGTTGGAATTGTTGGGCTTGGAGATGTTGTCGTTGGTGAAACCGTTTCTAGAAATCCGATTGAACCATTCGAGGCGATTAGCCATTTGTTTGAACCAGTCGTTACAAAATCTATAGCGGCTAAAAAGACTGCAGATTTACCGAAGCTTATTGAAATTTTGAGACAAGTTGGAAAGGAAGATCCTTCTTTGAGAATTGAAATTAATGAAGAGACGGGGGAATCTTTAATGTCGGGTATGGGGGAATTGCATTTAGAAATTATTGAAAATAGAATTAAGTCGGAAAAAGGGCTTGAGATAGAAATGGGCCCTCCAATCATTGTTTTTAGGGAGGCTGTTGCTAAGGTTAGTGATGTTGCTGAAGGACGATCTCCGAATAAGCATAATAGTTTTTTCTTGACGGTTGAGCCTTTGGAAGATGCAATTGTTGAAGCTATCGCCTCAGGTAATTTGCCTAGGGGAAGAATTAAGAAGAAAGATAAGGCTCTTGATGAGACTCTTGTTGGATTAGGAATTTCTCGGGAAGAAGCTCAGCAGTACAGAGATATTTTTAATGGAAATGTTTTCTTGGATAAGACTAAAGGTGAAGTTCACATTGGTGAAGTTATCGAATTAGTTTTGGATTCTTTTGAGGAAGTTATGAAGGCGGGTCCTTTGGCTCGGGAGCCGACTTTGAAGTTGAAGGTTTCTTTGGTTGATTTGAAGTTGCATGAGGATGCGATTCATCGGGGTCCTGCACAGGTATACCCTGCAATTCGGTCAGGTCTTCGAGAGGCTTTTGCTAAGGCATCCCCCACAATTTACGAGCCGGTTCAGGTTCATCAGATTGAAGTGCCTACATCTTTTATGGGTGCGGTGACTTCATTGGTTTCTACTAAAAGGGGAAATTTAGTCGATGTTTCTCAAGATGAGACTGGCGTTACTATTCGGGCAGAGATTCCAGTTCAGGAGATGATTGGTTGGACGAATGATTTGCGATCGGCTACGGAGGGAAGAGGAGTGAGTTCTTTAGTTAGTCAGACTTTTAAGAAATTACCTAATGATATGCAGGCTAAGATTATTGCACAGATAAGGTCACGGAAGGGTTTAGCTGAAAACCAATAATTTTTGGGAAGGTTTTATCGATAAATATTTAAATGAGCTTTAATCAATATTATTATGGTTAATGGGGAATGTATAGTTACTTTTGATGATTCTGTTTGTATGGAAGTTCTGGATGTTTTTGGCAAGTCTGTTGATTCTGAAGGATTTATTGTTGAGAAGGAAAATATGGCTCAAAAGGTACTTAGTGAAGATGGTCAAGAGGTGAATATTAAAGAGTTTGGAGGAATAAAGAAAGGCTCTGAAGTGTTCATTAAAAACGATCTTGTTTCTCTGATGAGACTTTCTAAGGAATAGAAATGGCTTGGTTGGATAAACTTAAGGCTTTGTTCAATTTTGAGCTTAATGCTCCTTTGATAAATATAACTAAGAATTCTGGTAATTCTAATTTAGGTAAGGAATATGTGAATAGCGGGGAGAAGATTGATATTCTCTTTGATAACCTTTCTAAGGAAAAACAAGAAAAATTAAAGTTAATCTTAAAGGAAAAAGTTGAGGAAGGGAGTAAACTTCTTGAGGAAAAATCTTTTGGATTGCTGAGAGAGTTAATTAATTTCCAAAGAACTAAGGGAGAAGATAAAAAAGTCTTAGATTTCTTTCAGAATCTTATCCCTAAGGAAGATTTTGAAGCTCTTGAGTCTTCCCTTTATCTTAGGAGAAGGTTTCAAGAAAAAAGGGATGTTAGTAAACTTAAGGAAGATATAAGAACGCGATTTGGTGATCGTGGAAAAAATATTTCAAATCTTTGTACTGCCGGATATTTTGAGAATTTTCTTATGCCTTTGTTTAACTCTTCAAAAGAAGGTTTTGACAATATTTATAATGTTGTTGTCTCTAGGTCTCCAATGGCAATATTTGTTCATAGTGCTATGGGGGAGGATCAAATAACTCGGGATATAAAGACTGGATTAGAAGTGTCTAAAAAATATGGGATAAAATTTTTGCACATACATGGGATTGGTGATCAAAATATCCGAACAATAAAGCGATGTATTTATGAAAATAAGGAATTGTTTAATTACTATGATAAAGAGATATTCGAGAATAATGGAATAATAATTGTAGAGCTAATTCTTTAAATAATTAATTCTCCAAACAACAACCTTTAAAATATAATATATTTTCTAAATTTCCGAACAACAACCTTTAAAAACCGACTTTAATATCATATTTTATGTCTTTGATACGTCAAAGATGTATTAGAGTACGATTAAAAATCGTATACTCAAAATTTTTCCGAAGGGAAAAATTATTAAATTAACTAAATTAAAATATAGAAAATGGCTAAAGAAACTTTCGAAAAGTATCATGAAGCCATTTATCTAGAAAACAAAAATGGCTAAAGAAAAACCTATAATGAATGTTGTCTTCGTTGGACACGTCGATCAGGGAAAGTCTACCTGTGTTGGTAGAATATTCTTTGACGGTGGAGCAGTTACCGAACAGGAACTGAAAAAGTACAAGGAAGAAGCAGCAAAACATGGTAAAGCAGGATTTGAATTTGCTTACGTAATGGATAATCTGAAGGAAGAGCGAGAGAGAGGAGTTACTATTAACTTGTCTTATAAGAAGCTTATGACTCAGAATTATGAAGTTACAATTATTGATGCTCCAGGTCACAAGGATTTTGTTAAAAACATGATCACTGGTGCTTCTCAAGCAGATGCGGCTTTCTTAGTTGTTGGATGTGAAGACGGTGTACAACCTCAGACAAAAGAGCACGTTTGGTTACTTCGAACTATGGGTGTGAAAGCACTTGCAGTTCTTATTAACAAGATGGATGTTGTTAAATATTCTGAAGAGAAGTATAATAAAGCTGTCGAAGATGTTAAGGTTGTTATTAAGCAAGCAGGATATAAACCTGATGAAACTGCGTTTATTCCGGGTTCTGCTTATGTTGGCGACAACATTGCAAAGAAATCCGACAAGATGGCCTGGTACAAAGGACCAACTGTTCTTGAACAGATTGATAAGTTCCCTACACCAGAAAAACCAATTGGTTTACCATTGCGAATGCCTATCCAGGATGTCTACGAGATTACTGGAATTGGTACTGTACCTGTAGGAAAGATTGAAACTGGTATTATGAAAGTTGGCCAAAAGGTCATAGTATTACCAGGTCGATCAGGGACTGGAATCACTGGTGAAGTTCGATCTATCGAAGCTCACCACGAGCAGTTAAAAGAAGCTGAAGCTGGAGACAATGTCGGTATCAACATCCGAGGTGTTGGTAAGAAGGATATGGCTCGAGGGGACGTTATCTGTGATGCTGCTCATCCGGCGGTTATTGTTGAAGAGTTTGAAGCGCAAATTGCGGTTATCAATCATCCAACAGTTATTGCTAAAGGATACACTCCAGTTTTCCATGTTCACACAGCTCAAGTTCCATGTCAATTCGTGGAAATTAAAGCTAAGTTGGACCCTGCAAGCGGACAAGTTACCCAAGAAAACCCAGACTTTATTAAGAATGGGGATGTTGCTATTGTAAGAATCAAGCCTATCGGAAATCTAGTTTTGGAATCTGCAGATAAGAATCCAAACATGGCGAGATTCGCTATCCGAGACGCTGGTGTTACAGTTGCAGCAGGTGTTTGTAAATCTCTTGTTGCGAAAAAACTTTAAGGTCTAATTGACCAATTTATTTTTTTATTTTTGCCCTCCTAGAGGGTACCCCTAAAGGGGCATAATAAATTCCTTTTGGGGATTTCTCCCAAGGGTTAAACTATTTTTTATTGATGTGACTGGAGTATAATAATTCTTAAAAACCGTCTAACATGTTTTTAGTTATGGATATTAACTTAACCTCGCCACTTAAATTTTAGTTCCAACTATTTCCTTCCCTTGCTGTTCCTGACAGTTGGGGTTTACCAACGCAATTTTAGGGACTTATCTTCGTATCTTTCAATAAAAGTGCCCAAAATTGCTTCGATTTCAGGTAAAACATTAGACAAAATCTTGAATTTGAACAAACTCTTGTTATAAACCACA
>JAHJSH010000034.1 GCA_018830525.1 Nanobdellota archaeon
AAACTTCTCTGCGAGAACAGAACTTGAGATTAATGAAGAAACAGAAGGCAACAGAACAAGACTAAAAGTTATGCTAAAGAACGGAAGAAACGCCTCACTAAAAATTATGCCAAACGTCGCTTCCGCAACAGCATTAGCAAGATTGAGATTAAAAGTTTGCAATGAATCAAGAAATTGTTCTATCGAACTTAAAGAAGTTGGAGAAGGTGCTAAAGCGAGATTAGTTTACGAGACTCGTGCAAGAAAAACTTTTAGGATTTTTGGACTTTTCAAAAACCGAGAACAGGTCCAGACACAAATTGACGCAGAAACTGGAGAGGTCGTTGCAACAAAAAGGCCATGGTGGGCTTGGATGGCTTCTGAAGATGACGAAGCAGACGAAAACAAAGAATAATTTTTCTTTATTCAAAAAAATAAAATTTTAGTTTCAGGGTCGTACGAAGTATGACAGAGACGTTAAGAAATTTTATTTTGCCTAACTACAAAACATTAGTTTCGTAATCTTAAGAGGGTACACAGCTGAGAGAGATATCTCCCTGAGCTAGACAGTATATTCAAAGACCTTATCATAAGGTATCGACCATGCAACAGTTTCTTTAATCGAGGCCTTTTCCATTATCTTCCTAAATAACCTAATTGAATTCCCGTGAGCCGAAATCGCAACATTAACTTTATTCTTCCGCATAAACTTTTTCAAATCTTTGATAAATGACTTGACCCTTTTCTCGACATCGGCGAAACATTCCCCCCTAGGCGGCCGATCTTTCACCCCGTAGCCTCTGTGCCACCTATCATATTGTTCCGGCCCATATTTAGCGATAGTCGTTGAATGCAACTTCCCAGACAAAGTCCCATAACTCCTCTCAATCATCCTATCATCTTGCATAATCAACTTACATTCAGGATGAAATTTCAAAACCGGTTTCAATGTATCCTTAGACCTTGATAATCGCGTATGAATCGCAACCTGAAACTTCTTACCCTTCATTTTCTTTGCAATAATCTGGGCATGTTTCCTTCCTTCAGAATTCAGTTTAGCATCTTTAAACCCAGTAAATCTTCCATCACGGTTATATGTCGTCTGACCATGTCTAAATAAATAAATTTTGTAGCCTCTTTTCATAGCCTTAATAGGTTTAATCGCTATAAAAACATTTTTATAATCTCAATTCTTTAATTAATCATGGTGATTCAATGGATTGTTTTAGGGGTTCTGATAATCCTAGGTTTATGGTATCTCAAAATGGAACACCACACTCGAAGGGTAAAAATCATAGTTATAGTTATAATCGGGATACTTATCTACTTCTCTATGGTGGGGATATTCTCCTCAGAAAAAGTAAACCTAACTTCCCCAAGGGGAGTCGTCAATGGAGTATATGTTTATTTCGGATGGATCGGACAAACTGCAAGTAATTTGTGGGATGTTGGGACAGACACAGTCCGAACTGTCGGGAATGCCATAAAAATCAATAATAATTCTGAAAAAGATGAATCGAGAGCTAGACTACGGAATGTCCAACAATAAGCCTAGCATGGGGATCTACTCACAATCATGTCTTTGGGAGATATTTAATTGTCAAAGACCTAATTGTTCGCCCACGACTTGTCGTGTGTTCAGTTAAGCCTGGCATGGGGATCAAACCCACGACCTCTTCGTTACCAACGAAGTGCTCTATCAGCTGAGCTAACCAGGCGTAGTATGCCCTGCCCAATATAAAATATACTCAGTAGGGTATAATCTTCATTCATCCCGTAAATTTATAAATGCTTTCCTGATGGCTTAATCATGGAAGATAAAGAATTTGATTTAGAATCTGAGTACAATGGGTTGAAAGAAAAACATAGTTTGCCAGATTTCAAAAAATTGGCTGAAGACTTTGATGTAGAAAAAATCTCAGAAAAAGAGTCTAGTTTCCTAATCCGAGAAATTAGAAGAATAATCAATGAGAAACTTTCAGCATACATGCACCTATTTGAAACGCTAATCAATCCATCCGCGCCACCAATGTTTATTTTTTCTGTTTTAAGAGGCATCAAAGAAGAAGACAAGGAGTCTATTAAAGAAATCTACAAAAAACTCTCGAGGTTACAAATTAAGGCAATGAAGCTAGATACAATTTACTCCGAACAAGGAGAAGTAGAATTTGTAAAAACATCCTTCACAGAATGGCAAGACTTAAAGAAAACCATTTATAGGATTATCGAACAATTCGGAGAAAATATTGAGAAATCAGACAACTCAAAAAAGCGAAGTTACTTTGATTAAAACAACCAATCCAAATCAATTTCTACTGCAACGGTCGGCATTTTAATTTTCCAGTTCTTCAAAACCCGCGGCGCAACTTCTCCAATAAATCCAACTTCCTTGCCTTCGACAATCATCTTTCCACATCGCCCAATAATATAATTTGAGTTCTCAACATTCTCAATAGAATATTCAACGCCAAGCATCTTAAACAAATAATCAACGACCTGCTTCAAATCAGTGAAATTCATTACCTCATCAACCATAACAACCGCTAACCTTTCAGTTTCCTTAACGCCTGTATCCTCTGAATCATCTCGTGAGAAAACCCGTCCCATCTCAAAAATCTTCTGAGGATATCCTGCATCCGAATTCTCTGACAAAATCTGCAAAAGATTAGTTAACATATCCATCCGAAGGACATCCCGCTCAGTCTTTGAATCCTCGACCTCAATAAAATCGTTATAATCAAAATGCATTCTCTTAATATTTCTTCGGGTCGTCAAATGGAAAGAGGAAGTCTCCAAAAGTCCAAGTCCTGCAAGAATATTCCCAATAATTTGCTTCGTCTTTCCCACTGGATCTTCATAAGCAATCGTAGAAATCTCCGGAATTTCCGGCTCAAAATTTTCATAACCATAAGCAATCGCAATCTCTTCAGTCAAATCAATCCAATGCAGAATATCTGTTCGATAAGCCGGAATCAAAGCAACCGATTTCTCTTTCCGATTTTCATAACCAATCCCCATTCGAGCCAAATAATTTTTAACATCCTTTTCAATCAATTTAATCCCTAGAGTCTTTTCAATATCTTTTATATCAAATTCTAATTCCTCAACAGACATATCCGGAGAAATAAAATTACCCGATTTGTTATCCTTAATATTCATTGAATAAATCTTCCCACCCATCTCTGCAAGAGAAGCAACAATAATATTCAAACACTTTTTCAAATAAACCAAGTTGTGTCCAGAACATTCAATAAAAATCTCCCGAGTTTTCTCATTAATTCGCCCAGTTTTCTCGGAATTAATAATTGGTGGCATACTCAAGACTTCATCATTAGCATCGACGAAGATTGGAAATACCTCTGCACCCTCAAGCAAGTGAGCGTATTCCCTTCCAGCAGGATGTCCCCGTAAAATCTGGCTTCCAGTCATTTCTTTCTGAGCTTCCAATGGCAAGAATTTAATCTCCTCCGGCTTCTTAGCAATAAACCTAATCGGTAACACAATCTTATCGAGCGGATAAACTCCAATCGCAATCTTCTTTCTCTTCCGCCCAATCGAATTATGCAATTTCTCCTGAATATCAACAATCTCCTTAATCTTCTCATCATCAAACTTTAATCCTTTAACAATTGCACAAACAGTATGTGGCCGAATAACCTTCACCGACTTTTCAACAGTTACAGTGTAATCTTTCTCAGGCTTATTAATCTTAAAACTTGCAATTTTTCCTTTGCCATTAAATTGATTAACTGCCCGAGCAAAATTCCCTAGAGATAATAAATCTGGCCGGTTAGGAAAAACTTCCACAGATAATTCATTATCTGTAACTTCTTCAATCGGAGTCCCCATTTCAGTAATCTTATCTTCCAACCCCGGAGTAATTTTCCCAACTTTCTTTTCCAATTCTTTTTTGTTAACTGTTAATATTGTCATAATTCTAAAACCTCATTTAATTTATGGTACCCTATTCCATCCTTAGTAAAATGAAACTCCCCTAAGAATTTTTTATCTTCCAAAAGTAATGGCATCCAATATTTATCATCAATCCACATCTCATTATATGGAAGACTATCTTGTTCAAACCAAATCGGTGCCATTTCTTCTGTTTCTTTTGGTTCTCCCTCATAATTAGTTGTTTTATAGAAATGTACTTCATGGTCTTGCTCATCCCTATCTAAAAATTTGAATAAAATCTTCCCCATATATTTTAATTCTGAGATTCCGATCCCTGCCTCTTCCCTAGTCTCTCTAATTGCACATTCTTGAAGAGTCTCTCCTTCTTCTAAACCTCCCCCAAAACCATTATAATGTCCCACCCCAAATCTTTGTTTTTTCATTGCTAATAAAACTCTAGGTTTTTGATGAATAATTACTAATGTTTCTATTCTTGTCATTAGTCTCTCCTCCAAAATTTCATTTCCCTTAATTTATTTATATCATTCTTATTAACTTCTCGTAAATCATTTATCCTGAAGAATTCAGTTATAATTCTATCAAATCCTTGTCCCCAAGCCAAAACTGGGATATGTTTTCCAAACATTGGAATTGTAACCTCTGGTCTGAACATCCCAGCACCACCAAGTTCAACCCATTCTTTATGAACTGGATGAAAAACATCAATCTCTAAACTCGGTTCAGTATAGGCAAAATACGCCGGACGAATTCTAATTTTCTCATACCCCATCTTCTTGTAAAATTGTTTCAAATACCCAAGCAACTGCCTAAAATTCGCATTTTCATCAACGACAATTCCCTCAGTTTGATTAAATTCAAAACCATGCGACCAATCAACAGTTTCATTTCGGAAACATTTTCCGAGAGCGAAATATTTCGCAGGAAATTCTTTCGTGTCTCTAATCTCTCGAAGTTTCCTAGCCGAAAGCGAAGTCGTATGCGTCCTCATCAAAACCTTCTTCGCATCCTCCCCATTCCATTCATACTGCCAACCCTTGCTTCCATCAATTCCGCCCTCATGCGCCTGCTGCGTCTTAAACAAAATACAATTTTCTTTCTTCTTACATCTCTCAGGCAACTTTCCTTTCATCCCTTTCAAATAAAACGTATCCTGCATCTCACGAACCGGATGGTCCTGCGCCGTAAACAAACTATCAAAAACCCAAAAGCCAGTCTCAACATTATTTCCGGTCATCTCCTTAAATCCCATCTCCAACCAAATAGACTTAGCATAATCAATCGCCTGATTCGTAAAATGTCTCTTCCCACCATAAACCCTCGGAACCGGCGAAGACAAATCGTACCGCCTAAATTTCTTTCCCTTCCAACTATTCTGCTTCAACATCTTCGGAGTCAATTGCTCAACTAAATCAGTCTTCAAATCCATCGAAGCAACCTTTTCTCCCAATTCAGTCAATTTAACCTTCATTTTTTTCTGCCCTTCAATCTCCACAATATCTTTTCTAGATTTCAAATTCTCCAAAGCTAATTTATCCAAATCTTTAACAGCGTCTAAATCCATCGGCAGTTTTTCTAAGAAGAGTTCTTCAATCATCTTATTCGTAACCTCTCCAGGTTTTGCATTAAGAATTAACTTTCCCCCACTAATCTCAACAAGCGCTTTCTTCCTCAAAGTCCCAAGCGCAATCTTCGCCTCATTCTCATTCAAGCCACAAACATTCCTTATCTCTCCAATCAGAATAGATTTCTTGCCCGATGAAGACGGCACATTAGTACCCAATTTAGAGGGTACACTATTACGTGCCTCAACAAGCTTATTCAAAAGTGTTCTTTCAGGCAGTTCTTTCTTCAAATAATTAACTCCTAAGATTCCCAAAATAACAACTTTTTTCTCAGAACTTTTTGATTCTACTAAACCTTTATTTTTAAGAAATCCAACTGCTCTAAGCGCGGTAGTTTTATCTTGAATCGAAGCTTTCGCGATTTCATCTATATCAGAAAATCTCGCACTTATGTTCGGAAGCACATTTCTTTCAATAGGAGATAAAGACTCAATGAGCAATTTTTCATCCATACTAATTTATAGAATTGAACTTTTTAAGGTTTGTTAGCAAGATTTAGTAAAGAACCTTATAAATATTTTCCAAACATTGAAATATTCCATTTTACCTTTTTCAAATTATCTGTTTTTTTCTGCCCTTGGATGTTCATGGCCCAATCTTTTTTTGTTCTTAAGGTATTTAATGTGTTTCTTTTTTTCTCTTAAAAATTTGTTTACATCAAATTTATATTCATCTATCATCTTTGAAGCCTGACTTCCCCCCAAGAAATGAGGCATGATGACGTATGTTGCCCCCATAGAATATAATTCATTTGCTTCTTCAATATTGTGAGAGGTAGTTATTATAATTGCTTTTTTATTTATCTGTCTTATTTTATCAACTAATAATAAATTTGTCTCAAACTCCGGTATTGTTGAGACAACCATTTTAGTTTTAACTAGATTTAATTCATTTAAAAATTCGTCATCATCTACATCCCCATACTTACATTTGATATTCTGTTTAGATAATTCAAGAATTGTTTCTGGATTGTAATCAATGACTAAGAAATCTTCTTTTAACTTTTTGAATGAATGTAAAATATCATAACCAATTCGATTATATCCAAATAAAACAACATTACAATCTTCCGAATCTTTTTCTTTTTCGATTAATTTTTTTCTTTCAAATATGCTCAGATATTTAGAAAAGTAAGGATATATACTCTCTGAATACATGATTAGGTAGGTTGAACCTGATATAGTTATTAGTCCTACAATCGTAACTAGGGAAAGTATTTCTCCGGTGAGATGTCCTACACTGACTCCCAAAACGATTAAAATCAAGGAGAATTCACTTATCTGAGCTACGGTAAAACCTGCTTGAAATCCTACTTTCTTTCTATATCCTAAAAATCCCATTAGAATCATAACGATTAACGGATTACCAATAAGAATAAATAAGGAAAATATTATTGCAGGAATAATAAGATCCCCCATATTTCCAAAGACCATTTGAGAACCCAGCAATATGAAAAATAGGATAATAAAGAAATCTCTCAAAGGTTTCATCTTTGAACTAATCTCATAATGGAAGGGAGACATAGAAAGTGAAATACCTGCAATCAATGCACCAATTTCCATTGAAAAGCCCATATAATAAAATAATGCTGCCAAGCCTAATCCCCAGCCAATCGAAAACAAAAACAAAAATTCCTGGGATTTAGCGAAGAATTTTGATAAACTTGGTAGAACATAAATACTTACCAAAACAAATCCCCCAATTAGCAAAATACCTCCCAAAATCTTTCCAAAAGATAAACTATCTATGCCAAGGTTACCTGAAAAAGAAGAAATTACCATTAAAAGAATTATCACAAAAATATCTTGGACTAATAAAAAACCAATCGAGATTTTTCCATATAATTTCTCCAAATCTTTCTTGTCAGATAAAAGCTTCATAATTATGATTGTGCTACTGAATGTTAGGGCAATTGCAATATATATAGAAACAATCACTGAGAATCCTAGAATTCTACTTATCAAAAAACCAAATAGTGAGGTAAAAATAATTTGTCCGAGTCCAGTTATCAAGGAAACCTTTCCCACCTCTTTTATGACCTTAGGACTTAGACTTAAACCGACAATAAAAAGAAGAAGTGTAACCCCTATTTGTGCAAATATTGATATTGTCTCTGTTGATTTAACAACATTAAGAAAATAAGGACTAACAATTATTCCCGCCAAGATATACCCAATAATCAACGGTTGTTTTAACAGTCGTATTATCCCCGCAATCAGGACAGTTATCCCAATGATTATACTTAATTCTATAAATACTTCCATATTAATCAGAAAAACATATCCTCATGTAAAAGATCTGAATGGGAAATGATATCTGTAGATGTCACAATTCCTATTAAGGATCCCTTTTCAACAATCAATATTTTTTTAATTTTGTGTCTTGCCATAATTGAAATGACTTTTTCCAAATCTTCATTTATATCTACAACGACAACACTTTTTGTCATCACTGACGAAACCTTCATATTCAAGTGCGAAACATTTTTCAAAATATCTCTTTCAGTTATTATACCTCTTATTTTTTCATTTTTCAAAAAGGTTAAACACCCGATACCATTCTGGGACATAATTTTTGCAGCCTGTTTTAATGTCATATCAGAATCGATCACGACGGCCTTGTTCATTACTTCACTTACTTTCATTTTTCACTAACCTCGTTCCCTTATATCCCCTTATTTTTTTCGAATTCTTTAATTGGGCAAACAATTGTTTTCTATAAATGTATCTTCCGACTAAGGTGAAAAAATAAAGAGCCATTCCTATCCCAAAAAAAGAAAAGAACATTGTAAATATTTTTCCGATGTCAGTTTCAGGGACGAAGTCGCCATAACCTACAGTTGTTACGGTAGCGACGGTGAAATATGCCGAATCAATATATCTCCATTCTTCGACAGAAGAATAAAAATATATTCCCCCGACTAATAAAATTATGAATATTATAATTGCAAAAGTGAATTTTTTATGTAGCTCCATTTTATCTACCTCTTTTCTTCAGGTTTTAAGGCAAATGCCTTTTATAAATCCTTTCAGAATTCTGTCGAGTTAAAAGCCTGAACACTAGACATTCCTAAACTAGTCCCAAATGCACTCCGAGCCTTTCCATCAACCAACCCCTTTTCATCTCTCGACAAACTCGCAATCTTAATTTTACATCCCACCTTTCGACAAATCTTCACATTCTGAATCAACTTCTCCAAACGAAGAGCTTTTTCTTTGCCGGATAATTTTGAAACTTCAGAAAAATCAATCACCATAGATATTTTTTTCTCAGCAGCTAACTTGGCAATAACATGATTCATCCCAGAATCTCTCTGCTTTAGAGTATCCTTTCCAACATTCTTCTCAGGAGAAACCAGATAATCAATCTTTAATGTTTCAATTGCCCGCCGATTGAATGCATCATCTCCGCCGACAACTGCAATTATTTTACCTTTGCCCTTTAAGGATTCCACAATCCTTCGTGCTTCTTTTTCCGAAGATTCAATGAGATAACCCATGGATTCATCATTTAAAGAAATCTCTGACTTTGATTTTACTTTTTGTAAGTAGCTAGAATCTTTTGTAGGGAATAAGTTTATGTCTTTCATCTCACTTAAACTCTTGCGGAGTTTTTATTATTACCGCTCCGTGCAAGTCCCATGCAGATTTCATCGACATAATATGTCTCTTGGGTATTCCTTCTACGAGTAACTGTATAATGAGTTAGCTCAAATATCTTATCTCCCACTGGAACATTTCTATGACAAAAATAACATCTTTGATGATCAGAGACCATTTCAATAATCATAAGATTTAAAGTCTTCGGATCATTTATTTTCTCAATAAGCATCGACTTTGTTCTTTCATATGCCGAACCAATTTCTACCATAAACTAAAATCATCCCTCAATCTTCGTCCCGCCAAAGTTTTTCTCCCCGTTAAGAATCTTGTCAATCGCATTAAGCGAACCAACGATATATGTCGGAATTTTCTTTTTCATAATTGTCTCCGCAGCAATTTGATCTAAAACAAAATGTTGCCCAGCTTCGTATTTTATCTTAGAAGTAATCCCCTCAAACTTCTTCCAAGTCATCTTTGGAATAAACTTTGCTTTCTTATCTTTACTAGGGTCTGCAGTATAAAGTCCCTTAACATTTGTTAAATTAATAAAAGGACAACCAACTTTCGCCGCCAACTTCGCAGCCGTCCCATCAGAAGTATTATTTTTCCGATACCTCAATCCGCCACAAAAGACAACCTGATTCCCTCTCAACAAATTCTTAACTTTCTCCATATTTTCCGGAATATCTTCATTAGCACTTTTACCAAAAAATCGAGCCATAAAACCCGCATGTAATCTCGTCACGGCAATCCCTGCCATAGATTGGGTTTTAGTTTTCTTATCCAATCTTTTTAACGCCCCAATATATTTCCGAGCAGTAGAACCTCCCCCAGTAACAACTACAAATTTCTGCGAAGGATGCGAATCAATCAACTCCTTAAACCGCACCAAAAATTTCTCATCAACTTCATCTGGAACAATCCGCGAACCGCCCAGACTGATCACCCACGTTTTTTTCATACAAGGGAAAGAGAAATCCGATTTATATATTTATTCAATGCTCGTCAAAATCCACATTACACGAATGTTCCCAACAATAATATCCACACTTAGGACAATCATCCAAACAATGATAAGAATCACTTTCACTAACTATTGGCAGACCATTTAATGCAGCAAAAGGAAGTCCCATTTTAGGAATCTTTCTTTCGCTGTCTAAACTCTCACGAACAATAAAATTAGGCAATTGATTCAGTTCTTTTATAGAATCCGAAAGGTCTCTTCTTCGAGTTGTTGTTCTAAATAGTGTATCTGGACAAGCCTTAGCAATCTCAATAACTTTCCCAACATATTTTGCATTATAGAAATCTCCACTTGAATGGAATCTGAAATATTTCGGAGAAGCTCGATGAATCTCCTTAACCATTCTATCAACAAAATCCTCTTGCTTAGACAATTCAAATCTTTCTTTTGCCCCCTGAATGACATTTAAAAAAAGAAAATTATTTCTCAAGGCATAACACGCGGGTTTTCCATTCATCCCTTCTAAACACCATTTAGTCGGGGTGCAAGTTTTTTTCGAAGGAAGGTTAAACAAATTAACTGAAGGACCCATCTTAGAATTACCCTTTATCAAGAGGTTTTTTACCATACGAAAAAAGGATTAAAAATACTTATAAGAATTACCAAGATTGAAAGTATATATTAACAAACAGTAAACAACCTATCATCATCAACATCAAACACTTTCAACCGAACTCCAGAATCTAACCAACCATGAGCATAATTCAAAGCCGCAAAAGCGTTTACCAAATCTCCCTTGTCCTTGAAGTGATGCGCATCCGAAACATAATTCGTAACCATATCAATTATCTCTTTCGCTTCAGCTTCCTTGCCTTCAATAATTTTCTTCTTAACCTCTGCCAAAGCTGTCTCTGTCAACTTGAAATATTTTTTCAATTTCTCCGGTGTAATTTCATTTTCCATAATAGAATAAAATTTTTAGGTTATTTAAGATTATCATTCCAACAAAGCGTAAGGTGTTTGCTTCTTAATAATAAACCGCGAACCGATCATCTCCGAAATCACTGCATTCACAGAAAAATTATCTGCAGCCGCACGAAAAACTCCTTCCAATAGCGGGATATGAATCGCATCCGAAATTTTCTGCAAGATTTCCCTAATCTCATCCGTGCTTAAAATTATACGGGTAATCTGCCTTTGCCCCGCACGAATAACCATAATATTTTTATCATGCCCCTGACATTCAATTGAAGAAACCGAAGGGTCGTTAAGAAGCGGCGTAATTTTCCCATAGTCCTGGCTCAACATTACTTCTCCAGGAATAGAAGTTACTTCAGCTGCTAAAGGGACATCCATTGGACGATTTATTTCAAAAGCTTTCTGTGGGGCAGCATCTCCAACCGGAACCGACGGGGCCATTGATCTTGAAGGTATCATCGGTTGAGGTGCAATGGGAGCAGGTATCTGCATGTGATGATGTCTAATATGTCGATTTCTTATCGGAGCAATAAGGGCACTCATATCCCTATATTGATGCTTTGGAATCCTTTGGACTTCAATCTCCCTAGCCACTGGAATTTCTCGTCCCATCATCGAAGCATGCATAACCACTCCAGAAACTCTGGGAATTAAATCAGCATTAATAACATTTCTCTCTTCGTAATCAAGGTTATGTTTACGAATCGTTTTAATTATCGTAAAAACAAACTTATTGATAAAAGGCTCCATTGCTATTACGGAAATTTTTTCAGAACTCATAGGCTTGGAAGTGGCTTCGGTCTCTGTCTCTCCCCTTCAGGTTGAAATTGTTGCTGCGGGGCTTCCTCTAAAGCTTCCGACCGTCCCCTCAGCTTTCCTTCCATCAAAACCAATCCCTTAGCAATAGTTTTATTTTGATCCAATAAAGAATTGATTTTATTTAACATATCCTTATCGTCAGACCTTCCACCCGAAACAAAATTCTTCGCAGCTTCCTCAAAAACCTGAAGCAACTTAGAAATATTATCCGAAAGCGAACCAAATTTAATAGATAGATTAGTCATCGCATGCTGTAATCCTACAAAATTTTCGATAAGAATTTCTTCTCGCTCCCGAGCAGTCATCTTTTTCTTCTTCGGGACTTTTTTCTCTTCAGCAACCATCTCTCCAGTATCCATTATTGAAGCTCTCGAAGCAGGACTCTCTTCTTGAACGGTTTTAGTTACAGTCTTAGTTACCACCTTCTTTACCATAGAGAAGTTAAGACAGAGTTATTTATAAATGTTTTCGGGAAGTATTAACCAAATAAATATGGGCTTATGAGGACTCGAACCCCAATCTTCGGCTCTGGAGGCCAACATTCTACCTTTGAACTATAAACCCTATAAAATAGAATAGAACTTCGCGTTTTTAAATCTAATTAAACCAGCCTCTTCATCTCTTCAATCTCACTAGAAGAAATCGATGCACCCTTAAACTTAACCCCATAAAGTAGCGCATCAAGCAAATCTCGGCTTTTCTTAATCGGAATCAATCCCTTTTTATAAGCAATAAACAAAAGCTCAGCCGAACGAATAAATTTAAAATTCTTCAATTCATTAAGCAAAGGTAACTCTGCTTTCAAAGGTGTATGAAGTTTCTTTTCCATCATCTTCTCTAAATTTTGTGGTGATTCAGTTAGCATTCTAGTAGTCCTTTCATCAATAACAATTACATTATCTCCTCCACAAAGATTCGAAAATGCAAGACACGCCGCCTCTCCTTTATGGATAAGTTTAATCTTTTCACCAGTTTGAGCAGTCCGCAAAACCCCATTAGTAACTTTTATCAATCGTTTAATCTCTCGCTCTAATTTATCATCTGGAACAAAATCCCCCGACATCTTAAACACGCCCCGCTCAATCATATCCCGAACACGAATCGCCTCAAGCTTATATTTCTTAATCTTGATCGGCCGATCAACAACCTCGTGTTTAACCTGAGGGGTCAAAATAAACTCTCCATCAAAAACTCCTTTCAATTTTTCTATTATTGGAAGCATTCCGTTCATCGTCAACGAGATAATCGGACCCGCATCAAAGATTAGGTATTTCATTTTAATTTTGCATAGATAAAATCATCTAGATATTTACCTTCCACACATTTATTTTTTCTTAAGATTCCTTCTAATTTATAACCGGCCTTTTCAAGTACACGAGCAGAGGCTTTATTTTTCGCCCTACCCATCGCACTAATTCTTTTTAATTTATATTTTTTAAAGGCGTACTCTGTAAGTAATTTGGTTGCTTTTGAAGCTAAACCTTTTCCCTTAAATCTTGGACGAAGAGCATAACCAATTTCGCATTTATGTTTTGAATTTTCTAAGTTAAGATGGCTTAAATCTACATAACCTGCAAATTCTCCATTGACCTCAATAGCAAAAGTTTCTCCAAAAGGTTTTCCCTTTCCTAAATCTGCAACTCTTTTTTTTAATTCTTTTTTTGCTTCAACCAAATTTTTAGGAATTTTTAATAAAAATTCTTTGATATTTTTTCCACGATAGCACTCAAAAAATGCCTGAACATCCGACAACCTTATATGCCTCAAAATAAATCCCTTACCCTTTAGTTTCATAACCTCTTCTCCATATAAACAAGATCAGCATCTATGTATTTTAATTTCTTATAAAAACTATATGACTTAGCTTTTTTCTTAGTAGTAAGTCTTATCTTAGAAAGACCTTTTTTCTTATATATCTCTTCAATAAATTTAACAAGTATTTTACCAGCACCTTTCCCTTGATAATTAGATCTAATCCAAAGTTCATCAATATACGCCTTTGTCTTATCGCTATTAACAATATGTGAGGCTATAAAACCAATTATTTTTTCTCCATCCGTCGCAACATACAAACTATCCTTAAAAAATTCCAAAACATCTTTCTTCGCAGAGCCCGGAGTAAATTTCTCATTATAAGGTTTCTTCACAGATTCTTCCATCAATATTTTAGCGACCTCTTTCAAATCTTCCTTTCGAGCTTTTCTTATTTTCATCCGAAAATATCCTCTGCAATTTTAACTCGGTCCTTAACAGGCAACGAAATAGAAAACTTCGCATCACCGATACTAGATTGTCCGATGTAAGAAGCCATATCCCAAAGACTAATGCCCAACAATGCAGCAGTCGCCTCCGAAGATAAACCATGCTCATAAAGTTTGAACGCTTTATTAATTTCCGCTTTTGCAAAAACATCTTTAATATATCGACTCAAATCATCAGAAACCTCATTCAACGAATTCCTAATCCGCCCCAAATAAATCCTCGCATTATCCATTTCTTCCTTCTCAAGTGATTTAATCGCCAAATCTAAATTCGTTATAACAACCTTATAGAATTCTGCCCAACCATCCATCTTACGATAATGCCCTCGCTCCATAACTTTTCCCAAAGAATAAACCAAAACCGCAACAACAATATTATCACCGTCCTGGGCAATCGTCGCAGAATGAATCGTCTGGTTCGACAAAGCCTTCAACTCATGAGGCTTATCTTCCTGAACAAATTGTTTTGTCTCTTTCAAAATCCGAAGAATATTATCAACCTCTTTCATACATTCCCAAAGAAGCTAACTTATATAAATCTTGCTCCAACATCCGCGAGTTGGAGTATGCCTGAGGGCGCCCCGACACATTTTTATAGATTAATGTGCTTACACATTAATGAAGATATTACTCGACACGAATTTCATTATAACGTGCATAAAACAGAAGATAGATTTCCCCAGCATTGCAAACGAAATCATCGACAAAAAAATAGAATGGATAGTTCCCCAAGATGTTTTAAATGAATTAGGAAACCTAAAAGATAAGGCTGGAATAAAAACTAAAGACAAAAATGCTGCAAAATTAAGCTTCGAAATTCTCCAAACTATCAAGCCAAAAATCGTTGAACTGCCGGGAAAAAATCCGAATGTAGATATAAAAATAGTGAATTACATAATTGGGAAGCCGATTGTCTTGGCAACTTTAGATAAAGATCTTAAGGAACGAGTTGATAACAAAATTCTCACGATTCAGGGCAAAAAAAACTTAGAATTAATCTAATCACAACCTTTTTGCTTTACCAGAAGTACCTACTGGGTAAACCAACACAAAATACGTTAGAAAACTTGCACAGGCATTGCGTGAGATAAATCTATTTTCTTAGAATAACATAAACTTTCCTTCCAAGCAAATTCTTAGGAGCATCTATCTTTGCTCCATTACCAAACTTTGTAATTGTTCTCTCAAATATGAGTTCAAACTCATCCTTTAATT
>JAHJSH010000002.1 GCA_018830525.1 Nanobdellota archaeon
AGTCTAGACAGTACACCAAGAGAACACAGCAGAAGAATAAATGATTTCATAGACATCGGAATTTATGGAAAAAATGCATGCTATTCTTCTAGCTCTTGGTTATTTGGAATTATCTTATTTTGTGTAGTTTCGGAGATACTGCTAAATAGATTTACTGATTAATAAAACTTACTATCATCCCAACTTTTAAATACCATCCCCCCCCAATATATAACATGGCAGGGGTGATGGAGGTATTTAACGGACTAGCGGGATCGTTTGGCGGAGACACACACATCCTACTAATACTTTTATTTTTCACCGCAGTCATCGTAATCTACGCAGTATTTGTTTACTATTTCTACAGATTCCTTGCAAGCAAAAATCTTCTAAACATAAATCTGAATCAATATAATCAATATCAAAATCCCGCCCTCGCAAAACTTTTCGCAGTAATCTTCTATATAGCCGAATACATAATCCTGTTACCAGTGATAACCTTCTTCTGGTTCGCGGTCCTAGCCATGCTAATATTAGTTTTATCCGAAGGAATGGGGATAGATAAAATTCTACTAATCTCCGCAGCACTTGTAGCCGCCGTAAGAATAACTGCATATGTAAGTGAAAACCTATCAAAAGACCTCGCAAAAATGATTCCGTTTACATTAATAGCTATCGCCATCACAAAACCCGGATTCTTCGCAATGGAAGCAATGATAGAAAGAGTTTCAACTATCCCAACACTGTTTAACAACCTCCCATATTACCTACTATTCATTGTAGGGATAGAACTAGTTATGAGGGGATTTACTTCCTTAGAAAATATTTTCAAAACCGGTGAAATAGATTCAGATACAGACGAAGAATCAGATGATGAATAAACACTTAACTCACCAGAGATACTTACTAAATAAAAATTCTGATTTTTAAGAAGCCTTAAAAACTAACTTTCTTACAATAAATAATGGAAACGATATCTAAAATAGACACAATAAACGTAGGCATAGTTGGACACATCGACCACGGAAAGACAACTCTCCTCCAAAGACTTTCAGGAAAATGGGCGGACACACATTCAGAAGAACTCAAAAGAGGAATCACAATAAAACTAGGTTACGCTGACGCCATTATAAAAGAAGATAATGGAAAATTAACTATTGATAAAAATTCAAAAGGAAAACCAATTCGTTATATAACATTCGTAGACGCTCCGGGACATGAAATGCTCATGGCAACAATGCTTTCTGGAGCAGCAATTATGGACGCAGCAATTTTGGTAGTAGCAGCAAATGAAGGAGTCAAACCCCAAACACAAGAACATCTCGTCGCACTTAAAGCAAAGAAAATAAAGAAAATAATTATTGTACAAAATAAAATCGATTTAGTTTCAAAAGAACGAGCATTAGAAAATTATAAAGCAATAAAAGAATTCGTTAAAGGAACCGTCGCAGAAAACGCCCCAATCATCCCAATTTCCGCACAACAAGGAGTCAATTTAGATAAGGTGCTAAAAGAATTATGCGAAATAGAAATAGCTAAACCTATCATTAACGAAAAACCAATATTCCTCATTGCAAGAAGCTTTGATATTAATAGACCTGGAACCGAAATAAAAAATCTTCATGGAGGAGTACTTGGGGGAGCGTTAAAACAAGGAACATTAAAAATTGGAGATATGATAGAAATCAAACCCGGATACTCTTACAAAAAACAAAATCAATATCAATACAAGACAGTAAAATCAAAAATCGTCTCAATGCAGAAAGGAGAATATCCAATTACTGAAGCAACACCTGGAGGAAGTTTAGCCATTGAAACAGAACTCGACCCAAGCTTAACAAAAGCAGACGCACTCTCTGGAGGAGTCGCATCTCTTGAGAACAACCTTCCAGAGATTACTGACACGATAGAAATAAAATTCACACTTTTCGAAGAAGTCTTCGGAACTGGAAAACACGAGCCAGTTCAAAATTTGAAGGGCAATGAAATGTTAATGCTCAGCCTAAATACTTCTATCACTGTAGGACAAATTACAAAAATAGGAAAAGATCAAGTAGAACTAAAACTTAAAATCCCCGTCGTCCCGTTGAAAGGAGAATCAATCGGAATCGCAAGAAACCTAAATAGTCATTGGAGATTAATCGGTTTTGGAGAGATAGTTTAATTTATAAAATACCTTTCATTATATAATTCATGGAAAGAGAAGTGGTAAAACCCGTGGCCCTGCCCGAAATAAAATATCGGTATGCAGGAAAGGAATCTTTTTTACAAACATTATCCAAAGCTATTCCTAAAGAATTAAAACCCACTAAAAAAACAGGATATATATTTGGAGTAATATTCCTATTAATAGTTGTTATTGCCCTCCTAAGATTTCCATTAGGAGAAATGATGCAAGGTAATGTAAATATATCCATCGAAGTCGGAATACCGATGACATTTCTAGAATTTAATCTAATGAACCCCTCCGAACCTCCCGCAAAAATTTTGGGACTCGTAGTTGACTTGTTACTTTACTTATTCATAGCCTATGCAATAGATGTAATCATAAACTTAGTGATGAACAATCGTTTACTGGAATCCGTAGAAGAAAGAAAAAAAAGACCCAAAATTTTCAAAAACAAAAGACAATCAAAAACTATCGCAGAAAAAATAACTGATAAGGTTGTAGGTCAATAATAAAACTTAACTTTTTGTAATAAGGCTCTGCATACCTTTTGTCCAAAATAAAAAAGGGGTACAATTCATCTGCCATCCTTTTGATAAATCAGACCTATCAACCGGAACAACTCCCTCACAACAACCATACTTTTCTTTCGAAATTATGGTCCTATCATAATCATCTTTATCTCGAGTAATAAGATATTTCCAAGAAGAACCTATTCCCCATTGCATCTCTTGACCCCCAACTAATTTATCATCACCGATATGAACAAGCCCATCCCAATCATCACCCAAAAATCTCCGAAATCCATACCCCCCCTCAAGGCAACCAAGACTCGCAATAATCTTTCCACTCGCTCGGGGAGTAATAATCCTAGCATCTAATTTTCCAGGATAAAGTAAAGACATCAATGCTAAATCACTTTCTCGCCCCAATGTCTCTCCCACACGCAAAACTTCTTGCAAGGAGTCATAACCATTATATTTCAAATTTTTTACCGAAATTCCAAAAGAACTTTCATAACTCTCCAATCCTCGAAGACACGCCGCTAAACTACTCGCATGAATCTCACGCACCCCACATTCCCAAAAACCATAATCCTTCAAATCCCAAAAAGAAATAGTATTCAAATAATCAGCCATAATATCTGCCCTACGCTGGTCGCCAATTTCAGACATCACTTCTAAAAGATTCCCATAACTATCTGTCTGAATAAAAGCCCAACCCTGCTTCAGATTATCAACAGTAATCTCCTGCATCTCCCCAGTACACAGTGGATGTATAAACTCATATTCTTCTTTCGGAATATTATCAAACTTACCAAGAAAAATATTATAATCTATAAATTTCTGAAACGCCGAGCCAATCCTTTTTTTCACTTTCTCCCCCCCAGCCAACCATATATAATAATTATCTCGAATCCAAAACCAATCATTCATCAATCGATTCTCCGAACCAATAGCCGCCGGGAATAAACCATTTTCTCCAAGATATTTTTCAAGTGCGCTTCTTCTCAACATAACTCTATTAATCTTACGAACTATAAAAGCATTATTGAGATATAACAATAATTAAATACTCTCCAGTTCATCCCAAATTATAAAAGCAAAATATATCGCGACAGGAATTGTTATAGGGGTAGCATTATTGACTCCCAGCGACATAGAAAAATCAACAACACCTTTAGAAAAATCAGTACAAGCAACCACAGTTACACAATCTAACAACCTAAATAATTTCCCAGTATATCCCGCACTGCCAAGCGACCCAAAAGATGTTGACTTCAATCAATATATGAAAGCTATCATAGACCCTCGAGATGAATTATATGGCCCTATGAAAACTATTAGATAAATTAAGCTTACTCTCCAGCAATCTCTTCAATATGTTCATCCGTAGGAACTCTAGCCAAATCACTAACTTTGTCGCCTTCCTTCAATTTGATAACTCTAACACCCTGAGTAGCCCGGCCCATAATTCGGATATTCTTAACTGGTGTCCGAATAACAATCCCCTTCTCACTCATCATAATAATATTATCCGAATTCGTAACCGACTGCGATGTCACAATTTTCCCGGTCTTATCCGTAACCTTCATGTTGATAACTCCCTTTCCTGCACGACCAGTTAAACGATAATCCTCAATTGCACTCCTCTTACCATAACCCTTTCGAGTAATCGTCAAAATTGAAAAGTTTTTAGCATCTTCCAACGGTAAAACCTCCAGCGACACAACCTTATCCCCCTTTGCCATCTTTATCCCAGTAACACCATACGACGCCCGACCCATTGAACGAACATCGCCAGACTTAAACCGAATCGCCTGACCTTTCTGCGTAACCAAAAGAACTTCCTGCCCCTCTTTCATCGGCTTAACATCAATCAAAGTATCTCCAGTCTCTGAAACCTTAATCGCCTTAATTCCTCCTTTCCGAGGATTAGAAAAATTGCTCAACTCAATTTTTTTAACGACACCTTTTTCTGTAGCCATCATCAAAAAATCATTAAATTGTTTAACCGCCAAAACCGAAGTAACCTTCTCATCCTTCAGCTCAAGCAAATTAACAATCGCTTTGCCCTTAGTTGATTTAGCCGAAGCCGGAACCTCATAAGCTTTCAACCAATGAACATTACCCTTATCGGTAAAGAATAACATATAATCATGAGTCGAACAAGTCAATAACTCTTTAACGAAATCATCTTCTGTAAGATCCGAACCTATAACTCCCCTACCTCCCCTCTTCTGCTCTTTATACTCCATCAAATCTAATCTCTTAATATAACCCTTCTCAGTAATCGTCACAACAACATCTTTCTTATCGACAAGATCATGCTCCGCAAGTTCCTTCACCGACCCAACAATCCTTGTCTTACGAGCATCACCATATGTCTCTTTCAATTCAACCAAATCTTTCTTAATAATCTTCAAAATCAATTTCTCATCCCCAAGAATTTTCTTCAACTTCTCAATCAATTCCTTCAAATCTTTCTCTTCATTCTTCAACTTATCAAATTCAAGAGAAGTAATCTGGTGCAACTTCATTTCCAGAATAGCTTCGACCTGCTTATCTGAAAGTCTGTACTTAATCTTCAATTGAGCTGCCGCATCAGTCTTAGCTTTCGCCGCACGAATCAACTTAACAACCGCATCAATATTAGACTGAGCAATCAAGAGTCCATCAACAATATGTAATCTCCTTTCAGCCTTATCCAAATCAAATTCCTTTGTCTTCCGAATGACTGTTTGTCGGTGTCCAATATAAACTTTAACATATTCACGCAAAGTCAACAACTTAGGAACACGATTCACCAACGCCAACATATTCGCATTAAAACTAACTCTCAATTGAGTATACTTATACAATCGATTCAAGGTAAATTTCTCTTCCGCACCCTTCCTCAATTCCATAACAACACGAACTTTCCCCTTCGAAGATTCGTCCCGAATATCAGAAATATCTGGAAGTTTCTTATCTCGCACAAGCATGGCAATCTGTTCAACCAACGTCGCCTTATTCACTTGATAAGGAATTTCGGTAATAATAATCTTTAACTTATCCTTGGATCGTTTCGGTTCTTCAACGACAGTCTTACCATCAAGAACCAATCTCCCCCGACCTTCCGTATAAATTTGTTTAATCTCCCCACTAACCGTCCCACCCGTAGGAAAATCCGGGGCCTTTATTGCTTCAATTAACTCTTTATCCTCACAATTCGGATTATCCAGATATATTTGAATAGCATCACAAGTATTTCCCAAATTATGTGGCGGAATATTTGTAGCCATACCTACTGCGATACCACTAGCCCCATTCAAAAATAAATTTGGAATCTTACCCGGCATAACAATCGGCTCATCAAGGGTATTATCATAATTCTTCATCATCTCAACCGTCTTCTTGTCGATATCCATTAACAATTCTTCACTAATCTTTTCCATCTTAGCTTCCGTATATCTCGAGGCTGCCGCATTATCCCCATCCATCGAATTGTGAACAAATATCCCTGAAGCAAGAGCAAAATTATGGGTCTTATCAACAGTTAAGTCATAAACATCTTGAAATTTTTTGATAAATTCTACCCCGATAACCTTATGATTTCCGTTCAATTCACAGAGTAATAGATTATTGTTATTCAACTTATCAAAATTCACATGATGTCTAATCCTCCCAGTTCTCCCCTCATAAATACCATTCTCAATATTCCAATCATCAGAGAGAATATGAACAAAATCCCACGTCCCAATCCTCGGCTGAAAAACCATAGAATAGCCGATTGCCTTAGAACTATCCTCCCTTGTAGAACGTTTGAAATAACAAGGCATCAATGAATCCCCATATCCTAAATCTTGAGCCTCCCTATATCCCCCATTTTTTAACATAAACTTATGATTCAATGTACACTTAATTTCTTCCCCATTATCTAAAATAACTTTCATAATTTCTGCATTAGTCTTTGTTTTTCTGGGATTTTTTATCTCGGCTATTTTAATATTATTATTTTCATCAATGGTAAATGTAAAATTTCTCTTTCCTTGTTTATGTTCATCTATCAAGTCTACAAAAGATAAATTCCTTCCATCGACTAATTTAACTTCAGTATCTGCAGTAAAACATCCAAAATTACCCTGCCCAATAACTAAAGGATATCTAAGACTCCAACT
The DNA here is from genome assembly GCA_018830525.1 of Nanobdellota archaeon. GTDB lineage: Archaea > Nanobdellota > Nanobdellia > Pacearchaeales > GW2011-AR1 > JAGVXH01. Next base: position 6,807 of record JAHJSH010000002.1, read on the forward strand.
CTGAGCCATCCTAACCATAGCATCATAAATCGAAGCATCTCCATGAGGATGATACTTACCCATAACATCACCAACAATACGACCAGACTTCTTCGTCTGCTTATTATAATTAACTCCCATCTCATTCATAGCCCAAAGAATTCTACGATGAACCGGTTTCAGACCATCCTCTGCAGAAGGCAAGGCCCGAGCAACGATAACCGACATAGCATAATTCAAATAAGCATCCCGCATCTCTGTAGAAATTTCAGCATCAATCAATTCCTTCGCTTGAACATGGGCTTTCATTTCTTCCCTTTTCTTCTGAAACTCATCCGCCTCACTAGCCGCTTCATCCATTCCCTCAATCTGCTTCAGTTCTTCAGTTTCTTCAATATGATCTGCATTCATCGTCCCTTCCTCCCGACTTTATTTCTATTTTTAATCTTACTAGATTTAGCCAACAATTTTTTATTTGTAACAAGTACTGGAAAACTTGGCATTTCAGTTCCGCATTTTTCACATCGCATCTTCGGAAGAACTCCAAATAAATTCTTAACTTCAAAAACATACTTAACATTTCGAGATTTACATTTAGGACAAAACGAAACCCGGATATCTTTCTCAGACTTACAAGCATCACCGTTACACAACTCACACGCCATTACAAATCTCCTCCCGAACCAAATAGGTTCTTTTACCTTTAGAATCAATATCAAAAGAATATTCAATCTCAAGAGAACTATTTTCCTGTTTTGTCCATATAGTCGCTTCGTGAACATCCAAAACAATTTCCTCCCGACCATCTATATCCAAAACATCTCCCTGCACAATCTTTGCAACACCAGTAATATCTATCTTCCCATTTTCTTCGACCAACCCAGTAAGCTTCACCATTACAAATCGACCTCCGCCTTATCAGCATTTTCTTCAATAAAAGCTCTTCGTGGTGCAACAGCATCTCCCATGAGTAAACTAAAAGTCTCATCAGCCTCGACCCCATCCTCAATAGAAACTTGTTTCAATCTCCTAGTCTTAGGATTCATAGTAGTACTCCATAATTGCTCATCATTCATTTCACCAAGACCCTTAAACCGGCTAATCTCCCCCTTACCACCAAGCTCAGCCATTTTCTTTTTCAACTCCTCTCCATTGTAAACATAATACTCTTGCATCCCTTTCTTAATTTTAAAAAATGGGGCAACCGCAACAAAAATATGTCCTGCCTCAATTAATTGGGGGACATATCGAAAAAACAAGGTTAACAAAAGCGCTTTAATATGCTGACCGTCAACATCCGCATCGGTATTATGACAACATAATCCTCCAAACCCAGCAACAAAATTTTCATCACTTTCAACAGAAAAATCATAAACTTTTCCACTACTTGGCTCAACTTCCTTAACACTCCTAACCCCCAAAGCAATCAAATCAGAAGAAATATCCTTATATTTTTTATTTATAGACTTAGCTAAAGAATTTATTTTTCTGTTAAGATGCCTAGAATTCTTATGGGTTTCCCAAACCCTTTTTATCTTTAACAAATCGTCCCTAGAACTAATTGAAACAATATATGCCTTATGCTTAGATTTTATCAACTTATTATGTTTTGGTTCTTTTTCACTCACCCCACTAACAACACCCAATGAAGATAATAAATACATTAGCTGATTAGCCATATCCTGCGAAGTAGTTGTAAATGAAATTCCTCCTTTAGAAATTGTACCATCTCCCAAAAAATACATTCTCAAAAACTCTAACTTCAATTCATCACTCACATTAAAAATTAAATCTGGAAATCTTTTATTATTTGATTTATATTCTCTAAAACCCATTAATGATTTCCAAAATAATGCTAAAGCCCTATTCACAACCTTTAATTCTCCACATCTTGCAGAATCCTTAGAATATTTTGACTTCACACCAAAACAATTAACAAAACAATTATTTAATTCATCTATCAAACCAAAGTTGTTATTCCCAATAGCTAATCTAACTCCATTTCTCTCTGAACAAGAACCTTCTGCTAACCAAAAACCAATTAACTTAATCAAATCCGAATTAATTTTAACATAACGATTTATACCCTTATTTGCATAATGAGTCGGGCAAATCTTAACATCCCCAACTATCCCAAACTCATCTAACGACAAATCATTATAATCAATATAATCTTTAACATTATTCCTACCAGAATTTTTATAATAATTCTTCCATAAATTCTCCAACATAGAATCTCCCACAATTATTTTTGATAGAACTAATTTTTCATCGATATCCAATATCTTCAAATATTTTTTTAAATTACTTAAGGTAGGTTTTGTATTACCCTTCTCCCAATCATAATAAACACATGGTTGCTTTATCCCAAGTTTATTACAAATATATCTTTGAGATAATTTTTTATCTTTTCTTCTACTCTCCATTAATTCCATTACATCCTTAGGAATTACAACTCTTTTTGCCGTCAACTTATGATTATCTCCATACTTTTTTAATATTCTCTCCTTATATAATTCTTCTACCCCAAAACCCCTAAGATACAATTTGTCTTTAATTTTATCGATATTCTTAAGATACAAATCTAAAATATCTATACTTTCTTCTCCATAGTCTCCATCTAATGGTAAATTTTTTGGCGCAACAACCAAATCGCCATTCTTAATTTCATCTCCCTTCTTTAATTTAATTTTATCATCTTCATAAACAAAAATACTATGAGATGAAGTTATTTTAATACTCCGCCCATAAGAGGTTTTAATTTCATATAATTTTTCTTTTAATGGATGACTAATAACTGATTTAATTTTTTTAAACATAGTTTTATTATTATTCACTCCAAAACACAAGATCTCATAATCATTAAAATTAATTTCATTATTTTTACATTTATCAATAAATTCTCCGATTTTTATAAACTGAATATACCTTGAAGAATCTCTAACAAAAGTCGCCTCCTCGCCATCAACACTCATAATAATAATCTTGTTATACCGAAGCTTGCTCATATCGAAAGATTCTCCAACACTAGTTCCAATCGCAGTAATCAAATTTGAAATCTGTTCAGACCCAAGTGCCTTCGCAGGATTAGATTTCTCAACATTCAAAACCTTACCTCTCAATGGTAAAATCGCCTGGGTCTCTCGATCCCTGCCACCTTTAGCAGTTCCTCCTGCCGAATCACCTTCAACGATATAAAGTTCAGTAGTCTCCATTTTCTTGCTAGAACAGTCTGCCAATTTCCCGGGAAGACCCGAACCAACACTAAGAGCATTTTTTCTTCGAACCAAATCCTTAGCCCTCTTCGCCGCTTCACGAGCCTTCAATGCCGCACTAGCTTTATTAAGAATAGCCTTAGCAACAACCGGATTCTCCTCGAGAAAATCACTCAAGGCAGAGGTCGCCATAGAATCAACAATCCCTTTAATCTCCCCATTACCTAATTTTGTCTTTGTCTGTCCTTCAAATTGCGGCTCCGACATCTTTAAAGAAATAACTGCAGTAATACCCTCACGAACATCATCTCCCGTCAATTTCTGATCCTTTTTGAAAATCCCTTTCTTAACCCCATAATCATTAATCACCCTCGTCAAAGCCGATTTCAAACCCACAACATGAGTCCCGCCCTCAATCGTATTAATTGTATTAACAAAACCCTGAATGTTCTCATTATAAGAATCCGAATATTGAATCGCAACCTCTGCCACAGTCCCTTGCTCCTCTCGTTTAAAATAAATAGGTTTCACATGAATCGGCTTTCGAGTCTTATTCAACCACTTTACAAACTCAACCAAACCACCCACATAATGAAATGTTTCTTTTTTCTCATTTCCTCCACGAAGATCAGTAAAATTAATTCTCAAACCAGCATTCAAAAAACAAGTTTCCCTAAACCGAGTAGCCAAGGCTTTGTAGTCAAATTCCAATGTAGAAAAAATGCTTTCATCGGCAAGAAAACTAACCTTCGTCCCATGAAGTTTAACATCAGCCTTGCCAATAACTTTCATGTCCGCCTTCGGCTTCCCAATATTATAGCTCTGAGCATAAATCTTTCCATCCTTAGTAACCTCAACAGTCATATCACTAGACAAAGCCGAAACGACCGAAATACCGACACCATGCAAACCACCTGAAACCGCATAAGCTTTATTATCAAACTTACCTCCCGCATGCAATTTCGTAACAATAATTTCCATAGCAGGTCTTTTGTAAACTGGATGCGAATCAACGGGCATTCCTCGCCCATCATCCTGAATAACTACTGAATTATCTTTGTTAATTGTTACATCAATCGTAGTTGCAATCCCGGCCATATGCTCATCAACCGAATTATCAAGAACTTCCCAAACCAAATGATGAAGACCATACTTATCAGTAGAACCAATATACATCCCAGGTCTTTTCCTCACCGCTTCGAGCCCTTCCAAAACAGTGATGTCTTTTGCCGAGTAAGTTTTTTCAGTCATTCTAGATTATTAACCCCCAATACTCTCAAAAAACAAACTTACTTTATAAACATTTGTATGCCAAAAATGCAATTTGTCGACGCTGACAAAAAAATAACCAAAAAGTATTAGTCAAAATTCCTTATCCAAAAATACCCGCATTGAAAAGTCTAAACGAAGCAATTAAAACCAAAATTATCTTAATTACTGCATAAGTAATACCTACATTAACTAACAATTTCACACTTTTCTTTCCTTCAGAACTCTTACTAAACTTAAAAGCCAAAATAGAAGAAAGTAAAACTAAGGGAATAAGCAAAGCCGCAGAATAATAAACAAGATACAAAAGAAATTTTGAACTATATAAATTCTCAACCAAAGAAAAAGTTGTAGCAATCTCCAAAAGTATAACTATCAAAACTACAAAAGCCGTTAACCAAGACAAATAATAAACCAGCTTCTCTTTTTTCATAAAATAACTAGTTAAAGATTATTTATAAATCTTTTTAAGAGAAGAAATAATGATCCAGCATCCAACTAAATCCAACACCGGCTGTAAGAATTCCTCCAAGATATAAAATCGGGGCCGGATTAACCTTTGTCTTATCAGCATTCCTTTTTACTTGCAAATAAGCAGAAGAAATTACAATAATCCCCGCCATAAATAATTTAGGCACCAAAGTCCCTTCAAAAATACCAAGCTGACCGATAGAAGCATTAATCAAAGGATTAACCTCTTCAATTTTCCCGCTAGCAAGACCATAATAAGTAGACGCACAATCAATCGCACTCCCCAAGGCATAAACTCCTAGGGAGGCAAAGTAGTTTTTATTTTCTGAAAAAGTAAGTCTTTTCTCAAGAGCCATAAAAAATATAACAAATCAAACTTAAAAAGAATTATTATACTCCACTACTCTTTCTTAGCTTCATATTTCGCCTTCTCAGCCTTAACAACATCACTCTTCTTAATCCAATTAACTTTCTTAGACAATCGTCCCATCTCCATATTCTTTCTACACTTCGAAGAACAATAATATCTTATTGAGGCATCTTTCTGAATAACTGTTGTTCCCCTAGGAAACTCATACCTTTTTTTACAAAATGTACAAACTGGCATTATATTTTCCTCCGAACAATTAGTGAATACTTATACTTAACAACTTCATTACCATCAAGATAAGGAATTGACCTAGTCTCACAAGAATACTTACCTGAGAACTTATCTAAAAAATCGACAAAATTAGTTTTCTTAGTCTTATACTCTCCAAAAGGAATCTCTACAGAATCCGCACTTCTCAAGCCATCTTCAACCATCTTCAAAAGAGCACTTGGTTTAGATCTTGCAGTTATCTTACCGATATCCTCTCCAGCCATCCTAATCCTTGCCCCCCTTGTTTATTTTCTTGAACAATCTTCGCGCTTCAATTTCAGTTTCTCTCAACATCAAAATATCTCTCTTCTTAATTGGTCCTCGAACATTTCGCCTCATAGACTTCCCCCGATTCTTTCCTTGTAAAATTTTACACTTAACTTGAGTAATTTCTCCACGAGTTCCACATCTTCCAATAACTGCCTCAACAATTGCAGGAACTACACCCCCCTCAGTAAGACTTTCCGAGCCCTTAGATCCAGCCGTTTTCTTTTCTTGCTTCTTTTCTGGTTTCTTATCTTTTGCCATTTTCTTATTTTAGAGAATATATTTGAAAAGGGTTCTCGCCTGCTTGCAGGTTCTCGTGACCTGAAAGGTTATGCCCTTTGGGTACCATATTATTTTTAATTAACTAATTGCATCCATATTTCCGAATTCGGAAATTACTCGAAAGAGTCAAGCTTAGCTTCGCCCTCTTCAATAACCGCAACTGCTGCCGAAGGTCTATTGATTCCAACCGAGATTCCTAATTTCTCTCGTGAATCTACTTCCACAAACTTAATACCTTTCTCTTTACAAAGAATGGGTAAATGTTGTGTTAATTCCTTCGGGTCGATATCAGATGCAACAATAACAAGTTTAGCGATTCCTCGCTCAACTGCTTTTGTAACTTCGTTAACTCCTTTATCAACCTTTCCAGTCTTAGCCGCTTTCTCTACAATATCATATATGGATGCCATTTTGTTTTGTGTATTTATTTCCAACCGAGAATAATTAAACCCTCGCGCCGAAGCGTTCATTGGTATAATTAAACTGAAATTTTGGTTTATAAATCTTTCCGAAGAAAATTTATAGTGAAACATTTTCCCTAGACCTACTTGGCTAATATTACCCTATAAGGCTATCGCCACTCCTTAACCATATAAATCTTTAAAAATAAAAGATAAATAACACTATTATGAAAGATGTGAGCATTTATCTTGCAGGAGGATTATTCAATGCCGCTGAAAGGGTTCATAACTCCACACTTGAAAAAAATCTAATTGAAGTTGCAAGAGATATGGGAATTAATCTACAAACTACCCTCCCTCAAAGAACCGCATTAAAAAGATATTTGCCCAATGAAAATAGATTCGATGTTGCAGGAATTGTAGCTGATTGTGAAGTAGATGCAGCATCTCACGATTATATCTTATGTAACCTTGACGGAACCGATGCAGATAGCGGAACAGCTGTAGAACTTGGAGTCGCAAGAGGACAAGCATTAGCTTATCAAAAACTTTCACGTCATCTTAAAACCCATAGAGATGTAAAAATACCAAAAATAATCACATACCGAACAGATTTCAGAACCTCAATAGAAAATGAAGTAGGAGTCAATGCAATGCTGAATCCCGAAGGATCAACATTTATCTACCATCCTTGTTTCGTAACCGAATTAGGAGAAGTAGAGAGTTACTATAAAGAACTTGCTTCTAAGATTACTGACGTTATCCAGAAAGGTTAATTTTTCCAACTAACCTCCACCTCATCAGTCCTTTCCCTAGGAGCAATATCTACCGAATCATAATCTCTAGTCCCTAAACCAACCTTATACATCTTCAACCCCAAATACCCTATCATTCCCGCATTATCAACAAGCAATGACCTATCCGGACAAAAATACTTAACACCTCGCTCATCACACATTATCTTACACATTTCCTGCAACCGCAAATTACAAGCAACCCCGCCACCAAGCAAAAGTTCTTTCTTCCCAGTATGCGCCAAGGCTCTCTCAGCAGCCTCAACCAACATCGCAAAAACAACCTCCTGCATTGAATAAGCAATCTCCGATTTATCACCACCCTTGTCAATTAAAGTTTTAATCTTCGTCTGCAAACCAGAAAATGCAACATCCATCCCCTTAATAGAATACGGCAACTCAATCAATTTGCCCGTTTTAACATCGAGATTCAAAGAATCTCCTAAGGAGGGTACACCTTTGCATGCCTCACTTTCTAAATATTCCTCAGCCAATTTCTGAATCTTTGGACCTGCCGGAAAACCTAACCCCATATAACGCCCAATAGTATCAATAAAATTCCCAACACCTAAATCTAATGTCTCGCCAAAAACCCTATACTTCCCAGCCTCATAAGCAATAATCTGGGTATTCGCCCCAGAAGCATAAAGCATTACCGGGTCTTTCGCCCCAACCGTTTCACCAATTTCCAAATGGGAGACACAATGATTAACCATCACAAGAGGAACGCCCAAACCCCTAGCAGTTTCTTTAGCAAATTTCATCCCCTCCAGCAAACACGGCGCAAGCCCTGGAGCATTTGAAAACGCAATCGCTTCAATATTTTCTTTAATCCCAGCGGGGCCAGCAGGGTCATCCTTTGAGGACTCAGCCAAAGCCTCCTCAAATAATCTATCCGAGACTTTAATATGATGCTTTCTAACTTCAATCGGAATCATCCCGCCTTCTTTAGTAGTATAAGAATCCTTAACATTAGAAAGTATTTTGCCATTAAAATCCAAAACCGCCACACCAAACGTATGCGCCGTAGATTCTATTCCGAGGATGTATTTCACCATTTATTCAAATCCTTTTGAAAAGATTTATTTATCCCAACTTTAATACAGTTATTAAGAAAAATACAACCCTTACAAACTTCTTTTATTGTTTTAGAATTATTTTTCTCCATAGATAAATTATAGACTTCTTTTGCACTATGAATAGAATTCTCTTTTAAATTCAAGAACTTAAGCATTTTTTTATCCTGCGCTACAACCCATTTTCCTATTGCAACAGACTGCACACATTTTCCACAATATAAATGAGGACACTCTTCACAAAAAGCATCAGGTTTTCCAATAATGAGTTTTACTTTAGTATCTGGAATTTTTCTAATCCTCATTACAATTTTCTTCATGTTATCCGCAAATCCCTTATCATATCCCCCATGATAAAATCGAGGAATACAAGACAAATGATGACCCCTTATCTTTATCATAACCTCCCAAACAAATTCCACCTTAAAAATCTTCCTTAGCATAAAATTATAAATACCCCCAATTCCTTTTCTAAGTATGACTGGAGAAAAAGAAAAAACTTTCATAGATTTCATAAAGTTAGTCTCACCAGGAACCCCGCTAAGAACAGTAATTGATGACATAGTAAGATCAGATTTAGGAGGATTAATTGTATTCGATTCTGACGAACTTCATAATCAGAATATAATCGAAGGAGGTTTCAGAATAAATTGTAGGTTCACTGCACAAAAACTTTTCGAATTGGGAAAGATGGACGGAGCAATAATTGTATCTCCTGATTTAAAAAGAATCCTGTACGCAAACACTTTGCTGAACCCAGACGCCACATTATTCTCTACAGAAACCGGAACAAGACACAAAGCCGCAGAACGAACCGCAAAACAAGCACATACATTTGTAATCGCAGTCTCGGAAAGAAGAAGAAAGACTACACTTTACTATGGACAATCTCGTTATTACCTAAAATCTACCGATGAATTATTAAGAAGTATCAGTTCAAACCTTCAAGTTCTAGAAAAACAGAGAGAACACCTAGATGAACAAATAAGTAACTTAAATATTTTAGAAATGTCTGAGATGGTCTCTATCAGTGATGTATGTAAGGTCATTCAAAGAGCAGAAATGATTCTAAAAATCTCCGAATCCGTTAAAAGAAATTTCACGGAGCTTGGAAAAGAGGGGAATATTATGCAAATGAGATATAGGGAACTTTTAAGAGGAGTAGAAAAATCTGAGGATGAAGTTCTAAGAGATTATGCAAACATCCCATTAAAAAGATCTAGAACACTCTTAGAGAATATGACCTTTGATGGACTTCTAGATTTAGAATCAATAGCAAGACTAATTCTAGAAAAACCAATAGAAGAAAGTATTTCTCCAAGAGGATATAGATTCTTAGCACACCTAACACTTTCAGAAAAAGAAATCTCTCAAATAGTAAAACAACTTCAAAAGTTAGAAAAAATACTAAAAGCAGAACCCGTAGAATTCGAAGCAATACTAAAAAATAGGGCCAGCACAATCAAAGAAGAAATTAGAAACCTTAGAGAACAGGTATTAAGTGGGAAGGTTGTTTGTTAATGATATCAATCTCCAAACTCCAAGAAATCCGAGAACATTTAGAAAACTCACAAAACCCACTTTTCTTTTTTGATAACGATGTAGATGGACTTTGTGCATTCCTAATTCTTCAAAGAGCAATCGGAAGAGGAAAAGGCGTGGCTATAAAATCTTTCCCAGACCTAAAGGAACAGTATTTAAAAAAAGTTGAAGAACTAAATCCAGATACAATTTTCATATTAGACAAGGCAGAGTTAAGCAAAGAATTTGCAGAAGCTGTTGAAAAAAAAGGAATACCCATAATTTGGATAGACCACCACGAAACAAAAACTCCAAAAGAAATAATCGATAAAACCTTTTACTACAATTCCCATCCGTCTTCAGAGCCTACAACTTATATCGCACAAAAAGTTTTCAATAGACAAGATGATTTATGGTTAGCAATTATCGGATGTATTGGAGATGTATACATGCCAGACTTCGCAGAAGATTTCGAAAAAGCCTCTCCAGAATTATTCAATTCAAAAATCTCAGCATTTGACGCCCTTAATTCAACAGAAATTGGAAAAATGGTAAGAATGATAAACTTCGGATTAATGGATAGCATAACCAATGTCGTACAATTAATCAAATATCTGTTCAAGGCAAAAAATGCTTATGACCTCTTAGAAGAAAACCAGTACACAAAACAATTTCACAAAAGATACACCCAACTTAACGAATTCTTCAATAAACAAGTAAAAAAAGCCGAAGAAAATTTTTACGAAAAATCCCCCCTAATATTTTTCTCATACTCTGGAAACACAAGCATGTCCTCTGAAATATCCAACAGGTTATTTTACAATCACCGAAACAAATTAGTCGTTGTTGCATTCAAGCGTCCAGAGAAAGTAAATATTTCAATAAGAGGTAAGAATGCACTTGAAATAACAAAAAAAGCAATCGAAGATATTGAAGGAGCAACCGGGGGCGGACATGTAGAAGCAACCGGAGCAATGGTTCCAATTGATGAGTTTGAAAAGTTTAAAGCGAAAATTTATTCCTTATCGGAATGAAGAATACAATAAATACTAGCAGAGAGATGTTCCAAATCCGAAGGAGATAAGGACTCATGACTAATACTTAATGCTGGAACTTCTTGACGATTAGTATAAGGAACATTCTTCTCAACAATCTTTTCAGCTAAGTCGTATAAAGCTCCTTCTCTATTTCGATCAACTAAGGGAATAGTCGTCCTAAAACTAAAATCATCACAGATATATTCTGCCTCGAGAGCTCCATCTTTAAACCCGGCACGAAATTCTCCTTCTCTTCCAACACCAGTTCCTCCACCTAAACCCCTAACAAAAAAACATTTCAAAACCTTATAAGTATTTATACACTCTAAAACACAAATCAGAATCTTTTTAAACTCCCAAAAGGTAGTAAAATCATGAGTATCACATTGGCAATCCCAATCACGAATTACTAAGTTTCTTAGTCACTACTCTATATTTCTACATGGAAACTATCGACAAAAATAAGATTGCAAGAGAAAATATTCTTCGTGAAAGTGAAGAAATTGAAGGACTAACTATCAAAGGATACGACTTTGACAAGGGAGTAAATTATGAAAAAATAATTGACTCATTCGCAACAACCGGAGCACAAGCATCAAACCTCGCGGAAGCAATAAGAATCATAAAAAAAATGCGAAAAGAAAAAGCCTTCATCTACCTCGGATATACCTCCAACATGGTCACCTCAGGATTAAGAGATGTCTTCAGGTACCTAGTAAAACACAAACTAATTGATGTAATCGTAACGACCGCTGGAGGAATCGAAGAAGACATAATCAAATGTCTCGGAGATTTCAAGTTAGGTTCATTCAGATTAAAAGGTGGAGAATTAAGAGATAAAGGAATAAACCGGGCAGGAAACATATTAATCCCAAATTCAAGATACTGCAAATTCGAAGATTTCATAATCCCAATTCTTGAAAAACACAAAGACAAAGTTCTCCCAGTATCAAAATTGATTCATCTTTTAGGAAAAGAAATCAACAACGAAGAATCGATTTACTACTGGGCGCAAAAAAATGAAATTCCAGTTTACTGCCCTGCAATAACTGATGGAAGCCTCGGAGACATGATATACTTTTTCAAAAGCAAAAATCCGAATTTCAAAATTGATATTTCTGACGACATTGTAGAAATGAATAACTCAACAATCGGAAAAGAAAAAACAGGAGTAATAATTCTCGGAGCAGGAGTAGTCAAACACCACATATTAAATGCTAATATGTTCAGGAACGGGGCAGACTATGCAATCTATATAAACAGTGCCCAAGAAAACGACGGCTCCGATGCAGGAGCACTTCCTGAAGAAGCAATCTCTTGGGGAAAGTTAACAAAAGAATGTGAATCAATCAAGGTTTACGGAGACGCAACAATTCTTTTTCCATTAATAGTCGCAAAATGTTTTATTGATTAATCAGAATCTACAAGCCAAAGAAAAACTTGTTTATTAATGTTATGCGCAAGAAGCATCTAAAACTATCAAACCTTACTAATCTAAACAGGAATCATTTGAATATTGTCCCTTAAAATATTCTCATCAAGAACAACGACACTGTTAAAAGTCTCATATCCTTCTTTACTAACTGTCAAACTATAAGGAGAATAAAATGTCTTTAAACCCGCATTATTAACATATTCCCCCAACTCCAAAACTTCCGTCATCCCCCCGATTGAAGTAACCGCACTAAATTCTTTTAACCCATCAGCACTAACGCCATGAATGCTCGCACCTTTAATTGGATTAACACCATCATTAACATATGCTTGATAGTACCATTTTCTTGTTAAATCAGCACTTGTTCCAACAAACTCCCCGCCATTATATGAAACATTAACAAAAGTATTATTTTTCCCGCCTAAATTAGCAATATAACTGCTCCAATTGCTACCTAATAAATTCATATTTCTAAAAACATTTCCATCACCCCCACCATAAATAAAAATATCACTTGCAAAAGCATTTGGGGCTGTTGAATTTATGGTTAAATGAGAAATATTAGTAAGAGAATCTGAATAAGTTAAAGCAACTCCAGCACTTCTAATTTGTGTACCACTTGCACTTGAATAAGCATTTATTGTTTCATTATAAATAGAATTGTCTAAACCAAATGTTCCTGAATAAGATTCTGTATAATATCCATAACTTCCTGATGTCGAATTGACATTAATTATATTTCCCTGAAATGTGCTTGATTTAAGATCTCCCCCTTGAAGCTGTATATAAATTCCCGTACTGACCCAAGAATCTACATTTATATTATTATACTGAACTGTTGTTGAACTAAATACAACCTCCCATGCCTCAACATTGATTCCTGCTGCAATCCCTGTTGGCGAAATCACATTTACGTTATTATATTGGACAGTGTTGTTCTCTGAGTAACCATTAACATGCAGTATGATGCCATATCCTTCATCTTCTGAATAAACACTAATATTATTACTGATAAAGTTATTATCATTTGTAGAGCTCCTCCAATGAGCTTGAAGATAGATTCCACATGCCCTTTTATGGCTCCCTGTTGCATTCCAGTTTATTCTGTTTCCCTCTATTCTATTTGAATTAGAATTTACTAGATAAACTCCATAAGTATACTGAGCAACCTGCGAATTCATTGTATTATTATAAATCAAAGAATTATTCACTCTATCAAAATAAATTCCCCTTTCAAAGGTTCCAATATTTCCAAAATTCTTAATAATAATATTTACTAAATTAGAATTAGTGGGAGTTGTTATTCCATCATCACCTGCTCCTCCATCTCCAGTAATTGAATATCCTGCTCCATCAATAATTATATTCGAAGCAGTAATAGTAAGACAATCTCCTATGGTAGTAATCGACCGATTCAAAATATAAGTTTCCCCTTCTTGATTCAGTATCTGGCATCTATCAATCTCAATCGCACAACCACTCCCGTACTTAACCTCCCCAATAGAACAAACCTCCTCAACACAAACCCCATCCTCACAACCAAATTCACAAGTCTCAATAAAAGTCCCATTATCATAAACAAGATTATCCCCTTCACAAATCATCGAGACTTCTTCTTCTGTCCCATTCACCGGAGTTCCAGGCACATTACTCGGACCAAGGTGAATCACAACAATATTCTCCGCAGCCTCGAGATTAGCATTAATCCAATCTCCCGCAGACAAATAAATCTTCCCCGAGGGCAAAGGCTTCTCATCTAAAATCTGTCCCAATCTAAATTGATTATTAAAAATAAAAACCGGCGCAACAGTTACTATATCCGGAACAACCCCTTGCGGAATCCCATAAATAGAATCATTTGTAAAATTAAATTTGTAAACATGTTTTCCGCCCGGAGCAGGAACCACTTTCGTCTGATAAGTCTTCGTCGTCCCATCAAAACGAAATCCAATCTCAAGCCCGGTCACATTAACCTCATCAGCGCCCCGTCCAATCTGAACAAAAGCAAAATGCCCATCCTCGTCATAAATCGTATAACCCTGCATAACAATATTCATCCGAACATCCGAATAACTCAAAAACTCCAACTCCGCAAAAAGTGGCAAAATAACTTTCCAAACAATCCCAATCCCCACAACTACGATTAGAATAATTAATATTGTCGCAACAACTGCTGAAATCCCCTTCTTTTTCATAGACTATGATAGGAATTAGATTATATAAATTTAATCAGAATCCAAATACAACCTAAATCCTTAAAATTCACAGCAACCGAAGGGCGACCGAATTTCCAATTCAATTTCCAATTGAATTCTCCCCTGCAAAATTCACAGCAAGTGTGAGCAATTCACTTTTGTCTAAAACAACGATTTACAAATGCAAATTGCGAATTAGGTGCGACCGAATTTCCCGCACGGCTCTGCCCGTTTAAAATAGAAATTCCGAAGAATTTCCTTTTGTCAAGGGTATGCCACACGGCGCTGCCGTAAGATTATATAAATTTAAGCAAAATCCAAATACAACCTAAATCCTTCTTTCGCCCAATGCAAATCAAAAACATTCACTGTCTCCGCACGAGGATTATGCAATCCAATAACTGGAAGCCCGATATCCACACAAGGAAAATACTCATCGAAAACCTCCGCCATTGTTCCAGAAGAAAACTCTGAATCATAAGCCATACACTTACCAATCATATGAAACTTATCCCTTGGATTTTTGACTTTAAATCCTTCCTCAAAAAGTTTCATTAACTTAGCAACATGTTCCGGAGACACATCTCTCTGTCCCCACTCCGGACCATCCGAAGCAATATAAGGACCCCAACCTGTCCTCGCAGAATTATGAAAATCAATCGTCTCACCAACTTGTCCAATCTCCAAATCTCCCAAAGCGACATCACAATCAGCAGAAATGACGGGCATTCCCCCTAATAAACTCCTCCTTAAATCTAAGGGTAAATCAAACTCCTTCGCCTCGTCGCCATAAACAATCTTCAAAGTTTCCTTAACAACACTTTCAAAAAATCCCCTATAACCTCCATTTCCCCCCGTACTTCCAATCTCCTCTTTATCCAACCCAAATATCATCAAAGTATTATCAGAAGTTTCATCCAAGATAGCCTCAAGACCGGCATTCGTAGCTGCCCAAAGACTTCCCCTATCATCAATCCCGTAAGCTCCAAGTTCATTTCCCACAAGTCTTCCATTCGTCCCCGCAAAATGTGGCACCGCATAAAGTTTCGCCTTAGCAAAATCCATCCCATCATTAGCACCGAATAACTTGTACAAGTCTTTCATTTTCCTAACACCAGTATCAACTTTTAATTGATTTGGTCTTCGAACATCCTCCCCAGCATCAACATGCAAAGACATTTGTTTTATCCTCCCAGGAACGTCAATATCTCGAACTTTAACCCCGTACATCTTCCCCACAATATCAACATCCATACCTTGCCAATCTTCAACCCTAATTCCACCGTAAGGTCGAGTAATCAAAGAAAAACTAGAATATGCTAACGAATTGTCTACATCACTCTGCATATAAACCGGCTGAGGAGTTATTCTTAAACACGGACTATCTGAATGAGCCAATATAATCCTAAGCGGAGCCCCTTTTTTCCCAGGACGAACTAAAGCATAAGAATTGTTATCTGTAGAATTAAATCCCATCTCCCTATCGGTAACAAAATAAGGTTTCTTTCCCGGAGCACCACAAGAAATCCCAGCCTCAGAAACCAAATCACGAGACCGATTTACAACATCATTTGCCGTTCTCGATTGAATATAATCAACAAACGCTGGAACCTCATTCTCAAAAATATTCTTTATAGTTTTCTTACAAACATTATCTGCCGCAGGCTGAAATCCCACAAAATCCTTATAATTATCACTCTTATCCTGAAATGATGCCATCGCTAACCTCCGGCTTTAATTCACGAGCTAAACCATAAATCGCAAAAACAAATAATATACCAAACACTAAAAATAAATTAAGAACATAATTAAAAATCAAAGGACCTCGCGGAGCAACCCACATAACATAAATTAACGAAAAGAATTCTCCAAAAAGCCACATAAATAAAAATGTCAAACTCAAACCCTCAACTTTTTTTGTAGTAATAGCTTTTATGAATTGTGGCAATCCACACCAAGCAAAAAAAATGCACCAAGCCACCCGATAAATTCAATCATCATAACAGACCCTAATTTGGCATTGCGTGAGTTTTACTTTGCCTTCGCAAAGTAAGATAATCTCCTAAAATTATGTAAAATTATTCTTGCAGTTATCTGAACAAAACGGCTGGTGTAATTAATCTTCCTGACCTCTCCATAAACTCTCTTAAAGGCAG
>JAHJSH010000035.1 GCA_018830525.1 Nanobdellota archaeon
TGCCCTTCTTGTTTACCATCTTTCCATTGGCCCACATATTTTTTGCCATCTGTCCAGGTGTAAGTTCCTTGCCCATTATATTTACCATTTGCAAATTGACCAACATATACTGTACCTCCAGATAATGTAAGCGTCCCCTGTCCACTAAACTGACTATTCATCCATTGGCCTACATATTTAGTGCCATCAGGTAATGTAAATGTTCCTTGCCCTTCTTTTTTATCATCTTTCCATTGACCAACATATTTTCTGCCATCTGTCCAGGTGTAAGTTCCTTGTCCATTATAGTTACCATTTGCAAATTGACCAACATATACTGTACCTCCAGATAATGTAAGCGTCCCCTGTCCACTAAACTGATTATTCATCCATTGGCCCACATATTTCTGTCCATTCGGCCAAGTCATGGTTCCTTGCCCTTCTTTTTTATCATTTACAAATTGACCAACATATACTGTCCCATCAGGTAATGTAAGCGTCCCTTGCCCGTGTCGTTTTCCGAATGAATGATTGCCACTATATGTTTGACCACCTAACCAAACATAATCTCCATAACCATGTGGCTTATTATTGAATAGTCTGCCCCGATAGTAGCTTCCATCCGTCATTGTTCCATCATAATAATTGGGGTTAGACTGAGGTACTTGATTATAGGTTCCGGGTTGTCCATTTTGGATTACAACGTTTGTTCCTCGAGGGCCTTCGAATTCAGTGCGGACTCCACTGATAACTGCTTGTTGTGCGGCTGTTTCAGCAAGACTCCGAGCAAACATGTCTCCCTCCGGAGTACACCCAGTAACAGAGAGTAATAGGACAATTATTGTTGTGATTGTTAGAAGATTGAACATATAATTTGTAGATATTTTTTTCATGATTTATTTTTCCTTTCTTAGAGAAAAAGAAAAAGCCCTAACTCGATGATTTGAGAAAGGGCTTTCGGTTGATTTGTTATTTGATCTTAATCTTTTGATTTTCCATATCGACATATGTAGGAAGCGGGTTTTGCACATCTTATTCGAAATGACTTTCCCTGATTTATTGTGAAGTGATTATCTAGCGATTTTGTGTTCCCTCCTTTTTCAGGGAATTCTTCATACCAGACATTTACCGAGCCCGAAGTGATTTTGATATGCTCAATCATCTCTGTGGTGAATCTGTATTCGCCCGGGAGGATTATTCCTACACTAAGATGAGGTTCTGCTTGTAGCGACATGACACCTCCGCCGGAATAACTGTTTACTTTTATTCCTTCTTCTGGGCTGATTTTTCTGGAGATGAACTTTATGAGGTAGTCAACTGTGAAGTCGGATTCTTTTTGCGGGAGTAATTCATTTGTAGTTATTTGGACATTGAATTTTTTTTCTAGGCGAAATCTGAGGTCTAATAAGTCTATGCTTTCGGCTCCGAGGTCGTCTATAAGTGTAGCCTCTGAAATTATCTCATCTATTTTATTCCCTAAGGCATTGATGAGAATTTCTTTTACTTCTTCGAAAATTTGTTCATTTCTCATTTGTATTATCTCTTTTCTTAGAGAAATGAAAAGGCTCCTGAACGAGCGAGCCTATTTAGTTAATAATTAACTTGTAGCATTTTCATTAGGGCGGCATATTTTGTACAAGTTCTTCTTGCTTCTTGCATTTTCTGTCTTCCCTTTGTTGTGGGTTTTCTTAACTGAGCGAGGATTGCTTTTTCAGTTACACAGACATGGTTGTTTTTGTCTGCGATGATTCTTTTTGCCATGAGATTGCTTCCTTTCTTTTTGCGAATTTTGAATTGTTAATGAGAACTGGTGTGTTGTTTTTTGGAGCGTCCAGATGCACTCTTTTGGAGCTTCCAGGTCTTTCGTTGTTTCTTCGCCGGATTTTTTACGAGTTTTAATTGACCCCCACATTTATCACATTTCATTTTATTTTTTCTTACGTTATTTTTATTCCCACAACTACTACATTGTTTTAACATAACATGGCTCCTATAAATTAACGATAATTTTAATTAATAATCAACAAACATCTAATATTCAAAAAATGAATCAGACCCTATACCTTATAGTTTTAGGGGAACAATAGGGGGGGTCAGAAATGACCAAGGAAATGAGTATAAAGCCTGATTCGAAGTGTAAAACTAATTAAAGAAAATCTCTAAATCAAACAATGAAAAAGGGCTTTTTCATTAACATTAATCTCCACTCTTTCCCTAAAAGTGGAGCAGAAATCATTAATAAAATACCAACTAAGGCAAAAAACCCAATAATTTTTCCCAAGTCCTTATCAAATCCATGGACAATTGAGCTAGTAACACTTGCTACAGCAAAAATAATAAACCCAATAATCGCCCAAACATACCATCTCATAATCATCTCCTGAAAAAAGTTAACATTAATCTATATTTTAACACAACAAAAAACTAAAACCTCCAACCAAAAAGAGGAACAATAACTCCATCTCGAATTCCCCCAACTCGCCGATAATTTCCAGTCCAAGGATTAGTTTCAAGTTTCCCAATCCTCCAGTTAAACTCCATTTCTCTGTCTGCATTAATCCTAAATATCAAACGATTATATGTCCAGAGATTTCTCTGACTCTGATTAAAAACAGAACCAGATGCATTACTAACAACACAACTTAACAAAACAACCAAACAAATTATAATCATAATTTTTTTCATAATCAAACTCCTTTTCTTAAAAACATTAATATTTTTTATTTATTAATCAACTAAACTTTATATTGAAAACCACTCATCAAATAATAATCAAAGCAATTTTAATTTTTCAAAATAAAACAAACACCCAAGCTACTCACCATCTTAGCTCAAGAAAACTTTCACTTAGGTGTTTACAATAAACTAAAACCCATAAACCGGCCTTAACTGCTCTTCAGTAGGCCTAGTTAAATAACGTTCTCCCCTTGGCCCAATGTATCCTGCACTATCTTTCCTAAGGATAATTGTACTTGTTGAACCATTACTGTTTCGAATAACAAATGCTTCAGTATTCTGCTGATAGCGAAGTGCATCAATTTCTGCCTGAGTTTGGACGTTTCTCTGGTCTTCTCTACTTCCTTGCATCCAACCCTTGCCTCCTTGAATTGCTCCTTTAATCAAGGAATCCTCAAATCTCTCCCCAGTAGCTAATCCACCAAGAATACTTGCACCACCTTCTTCAATTGTTCTTGATTGCGCTTCAGTACAACCACTAACAACAACTAACATCCCACATAACATCAAACAAATTGTCAACATAATTTTTTTCATAATACACCTTCCTTTCTTTTCTTTTAAAAAAGATTTCAACATTAACCTTTAAACTAAACATTAACTTTTAAACAATTAACATCAACCAACCTAAACCAATTTTTCTTCTTCCTTTTCATCTTGCATTGTTCTTAATATTGGCTTTACCATTACAAAGCAATAAAAAATCAAAACAAGAAGAATCAAAACAAGATTTCCAATTATCTTTGCCATAAATTATCTCCTTAATTTAACATCATCATTCATTAAACCAAACTAACATTCATTAACATTAAATCACCAACAAAAAGAGAGCCCCTAAACCTAAACAAGCATTTAAGGGCTCAACTCATCAACCACGCCTCTAAATCAAATTAAATAACAAAATCAAAACCAATTAACAAACCAATAAAAATCAATCAACAACAGTATACTTTTTCTTAATGCAATCTTGCTTAACAATCTGCATTAATCTTGGATGATCCAAAATCCTAATCTCTTTCACATCCAATCTTTTCTTAGCTTTACCTAATTGTTTACCAGAACTAACGACCAACTCCATACTAAATCCATCAACATTAGAATAATCCATTAGCGGAGCTTCCAATCGAGTCATGCTCATCCTGTCAGGAGTAAAATTAGGAATTGCAGTATTATCAACAAATCCATCTACACCAATATCAAGATGCCTTACCATATGTGCTTTTTGAATCATTCTACTTCTCCAAAAAGTTCCCTTTAAAGAATCTGAAACTTCTTTTGCTCTTTTTGCACTAACAGCTCCATTATCTTTCATAAATTGATTAGCAAGAGGAGTAATATTAGAAGTAGCCTTACCATTACCTTCATTTTCCATTTTCTGGGCTTGCATTGCTAATTCTGCACCTAAAGCATCAGAATACAAATCTTCACAAGAAAAAGAAGATTCATAATCAATCCCCCCGCCCCAAAATGTCTGAAGTTCATGATAAATTTCACAATGAAAACCAATAGTTTTGCCTAGCTTTAATGCAAGTTCTTGAGCAATAGATTTTTTCTGTTCATCAGACATACTTGCCCAACCAGAAGGATAAGTTATATTTCTAGCTTTTATCCCATTTGAAGTAAATTCAGACTTTCCATCCATTAATGCAGAATAAGCAGATTTGTAAGCCGCAAATGTTTTTCTACCACTACCCCAAACATGGTCTGGGTCAATAATACCTGCTTTTGCAGTATAAATAATGTAATTACCATCAAAAGCAGGAAGCCCAAATGCATTAAGATTAGTCGCATTATTAGCAAAATGCCCATGTGGTGTATGCCCCCATTCCACTCCGGCATTTGCAGTTCCTGAAATAAAACTCAAACCAGCAATAACAAACACCACCATTAAAACTCTTTTCAAATCTTTCATAACAATACTTCCTTTCTAAAATAAAATAAAATAAATGTTAACATTAACATTCATTAAAAACAAAAAATGTCCTAGTATATTGCAGCTTTTCAACTTCTTCAATAAAATCAAGAACACTTTGTTTAGCAACATAATGATGAATAGGGGATTCATTATTAATATTATAAATCACCCAACTCCCATTATCAAAATATCCTCCCTTAACTAAGGTAATAGTTACAGGATATTTCATATTTTTTTGATATTTTCCATATAACTCTGACTCTCCAGGAGTTATTATTAAACTAGATAGAAAAGATACATTTCCTACAGCAACTTCAATATTCATTTTTATCTTATCTACTTTCTTCTTAAGAAATCTAGTTAGTGTAGGTTTTGTTGCAATAGATAAAATTTTCATTTCACTATCAAAAGTATAAGTTTTTTTATCTATCCATTTTCCTTTTCCACAAACAAGTTCTGATTTTTTTTCAGAACTAACTTGTTTCCTTTCAGAAACTATTGACCTTAACTTTTCATCATAATCCTCATTTTCTTTTTTATCCTGAAGATTATATGTTTTACCATCAATAGTTACCTTTTGGCTTGATTTGTTCTGGCAACCGCAAACAAACATCAATCCAAAAACAACAACCAAACAAATTTTCATAATTATTTTTTTCACAACAAAACTCCTTTTCTATTAAAATTTAATTAACATTCATTCAATCATTTTCAAATCACACAAACCATCTTTTCCTTATATACAAACAACCAATACAAATCACAGAAAAGATAACACTACCAGGAATAAAAATCATCCCAGTAATTAAACTCAACCCTTTAAACTTACCAAAACTCAATTTTTTCTTTTTTAAGAACTTCACAATCAACCTCACTTTCTGCATTTATATGAAAATTAAATTAAATATCTACATTTTTTTTCACTCAAACCCTAAACTTGGTGTATCAATCCCATTCCCATGTTTCCTAATCTCCTCTTTTCTAAGATGCTCAACTATCTTCAGAAAATCAATTCCTGGTTGCAATCTTTTACCATCAATATCATTAGAAATAAACCCAAATGCTTTTTTTCCTTGTCTTGATTTAGGTCGCATTTCTAAATTAAATGAAAATCCATTGTTTGAAACATCATTTAGACTAGAAACAGGTTCAGAAACTGATTGAGAATTACTGCAAATTCCAGGAACTAACCAAGGTGTAATAAAACCATCATCAAACCCAATATCAAAATTTCTTTTCATTCTAATACCAGGATAAATTCCAGCAAACCACTTGTCTTTAATTTTATCTGTTGCTTGTCTTGCTATTTCTGCTGGCTGAACTCTTAATTCTTTAAGTTTCATAGGAATAAGTTTAGTCATTTGCTTTTCAAAATCTTCTCCACTTTTCAATGCTTGTGCAGCAAGATTTGAACCAACTAAATCAGAATACAAATCTTCCCAAGAAAAAGCACTAGGTCTTTCAGAAAACATAAAAGAAGAATAACCAAGACGAGTAATTATTTCATGCCAAACAGTAGAACAATAAGCAACACGCTCCCCTAAATTAGCAGAAACTATCCTTGCAATCTTTTGCTTATCATTTTTCTTCATAGATTCCCAATTAGAAGGATAGTATATATTAACAAAATAAACAGCACTATCAATTATTTTAAATGAAAATTCTTTTTTATTGTCATTCATAAGATTTTCATAAATAATATCATAAGCATATTTTGTTCTATCAGTACATTCTTTTAAATGCCCTAAATCAATATATCCTCCCTTGCAAGTATAAAGCATTCCTACCTTATCCCCTCTTCCTCCACCATATTTGTATACCCCAATATCTTCAATTCCAAAATGATGAAAGTTACTCCCAAACCAAGGACTATATCTCCAATGCAATGCAAAACATTGAGAAGAAAAACCAGTTAGAACAACTACTAAACTCAATACAACAATTAATTTTTTCATAATCTCATCTTACCTTTCTTTTTAAAAATATTAAATTATTTTTCATTAATCTCTATTTACTAAATTTATATCAAAAACTACTCATCAACTAATCATCAAGGTAGTTTTAATTTTCAATTCAAAAAAATTAGGCTGAGTCTAAATACTCTCTAAGTATAGAAAAATATCAAGAACCCAGCTCAACAACCAGATCATCTTTTAAGATCTTTTAAACTCATGGAAAAATTTTCTTTCTTTTGTCTAAGCGCTTTTTCATAACTTTCTTTAGCTGAAATTATTCTTTCATAATCAACTAAATCCATAGTTAAAGGAATAGACCCAAGATTAAGAGAATTATATTCATTAATTAAAATTTGAACATCAATGCCTTTCTCTTTTTTCTCAGCTAATCTTCCTAAAATCATTTGTTGAGTTATGCTCAATCTAAAATAAACCGCTTTGCAAGACTCGTATTTTTCAGGATTTACTGGCTCATTAATAATAATCTCTAGATTTTTAATCTTATTTTGTAATTTCTGAACCTGAGATTTACTTATTCTAGATTTACAACCAGTAAAACTAAAAATTCCAAAAACAAGAAAACAAACAGCTAAAACAAAACACATATTACTTAAACTAACCATTTTTAAAACTCCTTAAAAAATTAAACTTACTTAACCATCCTTGACCCCCAATGAATCAAAGATGAAACAATAACCTCAATCTCCTGACAATTAAAACCTCCTTTCTATAAGGTTAATATTTAAATTAAAATGGCCCAGACGTTTTATCTTTAGAGCAAGATTACATCTGGGCCTCCATCACTTTTCTACGATTAGTTATTTGCGATTTTTTCTGCGGAGCAAGCTTATGGCGCCGAGAGCGAGAAGTGTAATTGTTGTGGGTTCTGGAACGATGTTGAGTTGTGTTGCGAGATTGCTTGGAAGAACTTCTAATCCAGAGGTGTATGCACCAATCATTCCAATCGGGCCGTTGAATGTGACTTCGACTATACTTCCAGCGATTAGCTTTCGAGTTTCTTGGGTCGGATAAAGTCCGATTCTGCTGAATTCGCCATCTTCAATCCAGCCGTTATTGGTGACGATGTAGTCATTGGTTAACCAGATAGTTCCATCTTCCAAACTTATTGCGTGGTTTTTTACATAACTAGTGAAGCTGAATTTTATTCCGGGAAAGTTGACATTCATGCTTATCGCTTGTTGAGTTTGCTTGTCGGTGCGGTTTAGGTGGGATGGGTTGTAGGGCGTTGCGTAGAATGTCGTTTCGAGATAGAAATAGACTTTGCGAGGGTCGTGGGAATTTCGGTAAGCATGTTGTGTCATTTGTTCGAAGTTCCAAGTGTAGCTGAATGCTCCGTGATCTACTTCGGTTACGCCGTAGTAATTTCCGTAACTGTTGTCTCCATTCCATGTCGCGTTTCCGGTCATTGAAAATTTATCGAAGGATATTGTCTGGGAGAGATATAATTGGTCTCCAGGGATGCCAGGACCAGAACCGCAACCGCTACCAGAACTTGGTTCAGGGATGCTTGAGATGATTGTCGCGTTTGCTGTTGTGATTGTCAGTAATACTGTTACGATAATTAGGATGATTGTTTTTTTGTACATTTCTGTACTCCTTTCTTTGCTCTTGTGAGCGTTTGTTAAATTGTTTGATACGCTGTTGTGTTGAGTTGTTAAGACTTAGTTAATTCTTCTTTGCTGTTGCAAATACATTCTATTGTAAATATCATTTGCCAGACAAAAACTCCGATGAAGGCACCTTTTGTTATTCGGCTGATTATTGTTACGTTCGTTTCTTCGTTGAGAATTCCTGTAAAGAATCCAATGAAACTTCCAATGAACATTAAGGCTGCAAGGTAGACCCATGCTTCTTGATTAAGAATAGTGTCTCGGATTCCCCCATAGTCTTTGCTAAGCAGATTTCCTTTTTTTATCCATGAGTAGAGGAAAAAGAAAGCTGAGCAGAGGCTGTATTGGAGAATGATGAGCCATGGGACGACGACTAAGTCTTCTAATGTGAGTATTTTGTTGAATAAGTATCCCATGTCTTCTTTTATCCAGAAGAATCTTAGTGCCATGAAAGCCACTGCAGTGTAAGCTATGCTGAACAGGAATGTTATTAATCTTCTTGCGTCTGCTTTTGTTTTGCATCTTCAGTAAAAGAAACAGATTACTGCTATGATGATTAAGATGAGAATCGTTAGTGATGTTTTCATTTTACATCTCCTTATTTTAAGGTTACATTAAATTATTCTTTTCAAACAACCAAATCAAAAAGAGCCCCCAACTCAAGCAAAAGAGGAAGGGGCTAAAACATAATAACTAATCACTTAAACTCTTCAGTCAGCCCACCAATCAGCCCACCAATCAGCCCAGCAATCAGCCCAGCAATCAGCCCACCAATCAGCCCACCAATCAGCCCAGCAATCAGCCCAGCAATCAGCCCACCAATCAGCCCAGCAATCAGCCCAACAGTCAGCCCAATAATCAGCCCAACAGTCAGCCCAATAATCAGCCCAAAAATCAGCCCAATAATCAGCCCAGCAATCAGCCCTTCTTCTTTAAAAGATTTTAAATTCTTAAAACCTTTCTTAATCCAAGCACAAAGGCAGACAAATATCAAACCGATTAGGATGTATTCAACCACAAACCAAGGAAGGATTTGTATCTGAGTAATAGAAGTTAAACTTTCTTTGCTCAAACTTCCTAAACCATCCACTATCCAAAACATCTTAATCAAGAACACATTTCCTATCGCTAAACCTATTGCAACAAGTATCAAGAAAAACCTCAACCAATGCGAATAGTGAGGGAATTTAATCTTGTCTTTTTGTGCCTCTTTTACTTTTACATTTTCCAGATTTTCATTTTCCATTTTTACATCTCCTTATTTTAAGGTTACATTAATTTGTTTTAATTTGTGCAAAGATTTTCTACTTTCATAATAACGTAGTTATTCGGGGCGTTGATTCCGAGTCTTACTTGAGTTTTTGAAAAGACTTGTATCACATACATGACATTTCTGGCCTGTTCCCGATTATTTTTCTTCAGGATGATTATTTCTTGGCCATTGTTTCTGGAAATGTCACAGGTCCCTAAATCTTTTCCACCCTTCAGAAGAGTCGCGCTTTCTAGGTCTTTTTTGGTTCCTAGTTCTGAGAATTGCGAATGCCCAGACCATACACGAATATTTACCCCCCCCTCGGCTTCGATTATGTGAATCAGCAAGTCATTGTTAATTTTGATGACATCATCTTTTTGAAAGGTTCCTTTTGTTTCTGTTAACATGTTAACCTCCTGTGTTTATCTAAGATTATTTGGTTTGACCGGATTCCTTTGTAAACTTCTTCTCCGCATTTTATATGACATGTTTGTTCTTTTGGGCTGATGTGGATAACGATGCCGTATTCGGTACATGCACGAGTCGTTATCCAAACCGGGCTCTTCCTCTTTTCAAATTTTTGTTATCGCCGTCTTTCATTGGTAATCTCCTTATTATTAATAAAATGGAGTCTGAGTTACTTGACTTTTCGCTTAGACTCTTGTAAGTATTGACGCGAGCCGACGTGATTAATCTTTTTTGATTTCTTCGAGGGCTTTTTCTTCTTCGGAAGGCAAGAGTGCATCTCGGTTTGAGATTATCTGTTGGTAACTCTTCGGGAGAAGGTCGAAGCAACGGGCGCCGTTAGCATTCATTTTTCCTAAATTTGCGCCTTCTTCTTTAAGCCAGTTTAAAATCTGTTCGTGTATTCTAATGCTCGGCATTTTTGGATTAGGATTAGAATGGGCGAAACTTAGACTCTCGGCAACAATATGTGCAGCTGTTGTCAGAGTTTCCTTTTTTGGAAGGTTTAGGAGATTCTCTTTTTTACCATCTTCTGCTTCGTAGAGCTTCAAGATAATTTTCATATTGTCGATGTTTAATCCTTTTGCTGCCTTGAACCAACCTTTTTCCAGTTCCTTAAGAGAATATTTGATATTTTCTCCGAGGAGTGAAAGAACGCTGAGGTTTTTTCCAGAAGCTTTGTGAAATGATTGTATCTTTAGGAAGCCTAATATTCTCGTATGGCACATCGAAGAATAATTGTTTCTTTCTGCTTCTTCAAGAAGATATTTTTCTGCTCGATGAAATGTTTCGATGGGACTTGATTGAAGCATGTAAATGAAAGAGTAACCAAAACATACTATGCTAAGAAGAATACAAATACAGAGATCCCATCTAAATGGTTTTTCAACCTCCGGAGTGGCTACCTCAACTTCAGGAGTTGTTGCTTCTACTTTAACAGCAGATGATTCGGCGATATTTACTTCAATATTTCGATAGAGGACCAGCATGGTTGCGAACAATGCTAATACTACGACAAACATAAGCAATGAATTTCTCATTTTCGTTTCTCCTTTCAAGAGAATTTGCTCACTATTGAACATGAATGTTTTTTTGTTTGTTTAGAAAAAATGAGTGCCCAAGAGCAAGAAGGGGATTCTTGTGGGCACCTGTTTTTGGGAGGGAGGAGAGATTTAATCAGATTCAACTGTGATTGTAAATTGTTGGTCGTACTCCATGAGGGTTGTTTCAATCATTATCTTTGCCAGCATTTTCGCTGTTTCGAATGCGATTGGGACATTTCCCGTATTGGTTTCGTTTTCGATAGTTGCGAGATAATTTATACCTCCCACGCGAAAAAATCTTGGCGATTTGTCCGTTGTTCCGTGAAAACGTCTTATATTCATTACATATTTTTTCTTCATGATATCATCTTTTAATTTTTTTAAACTGGTTGTTATTTAGAATTGGAAGGTGCCTGGCGCGATTCAAAATATTTAATCTTTGGCACCGTTCCCGGGGGGAGGAGGACGTTTTTGTATTCTTGAAGAAGGAAGACGACTCTTTGAAAAGTCTATGGGTTCTTCGACAAATTTTCCATTGAACAGAACGAAGATATTTGTCCAAGGATTGCGGATGCGAAGGTGGTTAAATTCTCCGAAATATTCTGCCTTGGAACGGATTATACTTTTCCTTAAATAATAAATCTCATCTCCATTCTTCTCTTGTTGTTTATATTCTTCATAAGTTGTGGGATTTTTTAGGAGGTCTCTTTCCAGGGCGAGTAACTCTGTCTCCTGTAGTGGAATTTCTTTTTCAGAATATTTGATGCTCTTAAGTTCATGACCGTATGCCCAAGAAGTTAGCATCACCATTAATAATAGAAATACTATTGAAATCCCCGTCGCAATAACAAGGGGTTCCCAATCCTCTTCCTTAATCGAGATGTAAATTCCCAAACCGATTAATACTAATGCGATAATAATCCATAACATAATAGACTCCTTGTTTTGAGGTGATTGTTTTGATTCAGTCACAATGACTAAATCTTTTAACTTCCTAAACAACTTGTGAGTAAGATTTTTTTGGCGGTGGCGAATCTTTGGGATTCTATTTTTTGTTCGACTTTTGCGATTGCTTTATCGAATTCTGCGATTTCATTTACTATTTGGATTCCGAGTGCCGTTTTATACCTGGCTTTTTCCTTCAGACCTTTTATGTTGATTATTATA
Source organism: Nanobdellota archaeon (assembly GCA_018830525.1). Classification (GTDB taxonomy): domain Archaea; phylum Nanobdellota; class Nanobdellia; order Pacearchaeales; family GW2011-AR1; genus JAGVXH01. The sequence goes on from JAHJSH010000035.1 coordinate 12,144, forward strand.
TCTCGTGCTTTTCTCTCCGTCATCCTCTTAGAGATTAATGTAAAGTAATCTATTGCCATTTGAGGATAATTTCTTTTGATCATAATGATCTCCTTTAAAAAATATTCCAATTTTAGTAAATTAGTTTTACGATAAGACATCAGATAGGTTTCGAACCTACAAATCTTCCGGGTTCTTTTCCGGTGGCTTTACCAAGATTGATTCTGATGGATAACCATTGAGATACCAATCTTTAAGCTACTGATATTTATGTTGCTAACTTGTCGCTGGATTGTTCCAGTGTTTGTACAGACTGACTCCAAAAGCTATGACTGCCAGGAATGTTAGTGAACCTACAAGATACATTGCAAGTCCGGGAGTTCTTGGAACATGTTTTATCCAAGTAACTATTAAGAACGGCAGGGCAATTGAAGAGCCGAGGAACCAGTAACTGTACGACCGCATGACCTTGAGGAAATTCCATATCATGTGGATGAGCAAGAAGAAATGTGGGAATGGCATGACACCGTTTACTTTGACAGGGTTTCCCTTGAAGATGTTGATAACGATGCCTATCATTGTGTCCATTACTCCAAATTCTTGCTGAGGTAAGTTTAACATTTGATCCGCGATATCTGCTTGGAATATTTCTATGGGGGCGTTTGCGCCGCTTAGAGCTATCCAAGTGATTGCGATGAAGAGAATTGGATCAAGGGCTAGTGTAACTAAACTGCTACTTCTTTGGCTGGCTGGATATATCCCATGACCTATTGCGCTGATTGCTGAAAGTGCACAGATTCCTGCGAAGGTTAATGCAGCGCTTCCGCAATTTTCTATACCTTTGAGGTAATAGGCAAGGATTCCAAAACCTACTGCCGAGACTACCCAAGCTACTCCGATTTTATGGAGGTTCTTGAAGAAGCTGGGATTGGCTAGAAGTAGAATCGAGAATACACCAGTTATTGCTCCGAGAGTATAGGCTATTCCTGAAAATCTGGGATTTCCAGTTACCTGAAGAATTACTCCCAAGGTTAAACACATTACTGCTGTTCCGAGAAAACACATGAATGACTTACTCATTTTAATCTCCTTATTTTAAGGAATATTTAGTTAGAAAAATTGGGACCGAATAGCCACTGTTGTTATCCGGCCCCATTACTGAGCTAGATACCGTGAGCTATACTAATTGGTAGCGTTAGGTCCATAAGCATTACTTATGAGACTCGTTGCTGTTGGAGTCTGTAAAACCAGGGTTATATCTTCCGAGGTTTTCAGTGGAGAGTTTTTCCCACATGTAAGACGTTCAACCAACCGGGTTTTTTGTTTTGCCTGTGCGGTTTGGTTAAACTGCGCGGAAGTTTCTACAACAGTGTTATGACTTCCAGCTACGACATGGAGTCCATCTTGTTCGAGGACACCGATACTGAGGCCTTGGTCATTCATTTCCAAGAGGGAAACTTTTGTCGCCCCGAGTTGAGCATCTGCACAACCTGTTGCTATTACAGTTAATGCTACCAATACTACTACTGCTAGAATGTTTCTTGTTAACTTCATTTTGTGTTCCTTTCAATTGAATTTGTGAATCCATTCTTTCGTTAGGAACGTACATCCGTTTACGTTCAGACAGTTCTTCCTCCGTCCAAATAAATACTTACCTGTGGAGAAGTCACCTCCTTTCTTTGAAAAGGAAAGGCTCCTTAACGAGCGAGCCTTTTCAGTTAATTGTTATTGTTAAAATGGAAATCTTCCTGCTGCTCGCATCATAGCCATCGCTTCTTTTTGAGCTTGCCACATCGTATGCGCCATTTTAGATTTAAAGATGAGGCCTGCAATATCAAGGACTATTGCGAATAACCAAAGGATAATTAATCCTCCAGAGTTACTGTCTGATGCTGCAGCGAGAAGCAAACAAATCATTATCCTTGGTGCGAAACTGAAACCGAGAATTGCCTGGACTGATCCGGGTTGTACTGCTCCGAGCCAAAGCATCATAATCCTCGGCATAAATAGTACTCCAAGAAAGAACATGAACGAGACTTCTGGTGAATAGATACTTGTTAATAACATAATTTTTCTCCTTGTGTAAAAATTAATATTTTATTTGTAATTCAATCACGGCGATTGAATTATTCTAATTCTTTTAATCCAAATTCCTTGTTATTGAGGTCTTCATCTTCTTCAATCTTTAGAAGGTTTTCTACGATTTCCGCCTCTGTGAGGGGGCCGTCTGGTGTGATTTTCTTCTTGTCGGAATCTGTCGTGAGTTTAACTTCTTCATTCGGGTCAAGGATTATGACTTCGAGGATGTAGTTACCGAGATGGATTATGTCGCCGTTTGAGAGTGAAGCACATTCATCTTTCGAGAGAGACTTTCCTCGGACTCTTGTTCTGTTTTTACTCCCATTGTCTCGTATGCTTACACCTTTTTCATCTTGGATGATGGTGCCATGGTGTCTTGATACGCTTGTGAATTTTTGTGGAATTTGGATGTCACAATTTTTTTCTCTGCCGATGGGAACTTCTTTTTTCTCGGGTAATTCGTAGCGCGTGTTTGTTGCTTTGTGTACTAATATAGTGGTTTTCATTTTTTATCTCCTTATTAAAATGTCAAATTGGGGAATTAATCTTTAATCAGGGAGGACGGGAATCGAACCTGCGACTTTTTAGCCCGTTGCTAAACGCTCTACCAAACTGAGCTACTCCCTGTGCCAACTAATCTTCAAACTCAATCAAACCATAATCAACAATCACTCAATACTCTCCTTCAAATTCTTAGCTATTGGAAAAATAAACTCATTCTCTTGCTTAAAAATTGCAAGACCAAAATTAAGCATTGTCTCATTTCCCAATTTGTCTATCTCTAATGGGTCAATAAAAAGATTGGCGATGGTTCCTTTAATTTTATCTGTCCAACTTTCTTCTTTATTCTCCTTATAAACAGATGCTATCTTTATACTCATTAAAGGAGTTCCTTCACTTTTCTTAAAACTAAGTGTATTAACCCTGGCAACAGTTTCATTAAACCTATTTTCATAATTATATTCTCCATCCTTAGGATTAACACTATAAATCCCAATACTTACTGGACTTGAGGTACCTTCCTCATTAAAATGAACATCAACAGAATTAACAACTCCCCCATCAGGATTTATTTTCCCATTTACCTCAATACTACCGAATCCTCCATCATTAAATACAAGGTAACTAAGAATGTTTTTTATTGGTTTCTTATTTGAATTGCCAACATTTCTTCTTATTATCTCCGAAGAATCAAAAACATTTTTGTGGAATCCTGATCCAGTTATCTTAAACTTACATTTAACATAGAATTTATCGGATGAAATTTTCTTTCCATAAGAGACGATACTTACCTTTTGGTTGTTATTAACACTAGTCTCACGATCAACAAGAGTTGGAGAAATCAGAGGAATAAAATACATAAAAGAGGAAAGTATGTTTTCCTGAATATTCACCTCATCATAACTTAACCTAATGGTGGGACCGGCAATTGATTTAATTATAACTGGCTCATCAATAACTGGTTCAGCTATAACTGGCTCATCAATAACCGGCTCACTAATAATCAACTCATCAATAATCAACTCATCAATAACCGGCTCACTAATAATCAACTCATCAACAATAAGATTATCAATAGGCTCCTTAACAGAATTATCTATACTATCAACCATCATCTTAGGAGTATTAATATTATTAGCCTCATCATAAGGGCTCTTATTACTCTGATAAATAAGAATAAGAATAAGTAAGATAATTATCAGAATAAAAGCCAGAATTATCAAAATTCTTTTTTTCATAATCAAACTCCGTCTTTTCTAAAAAATTAGATTAATATTAATTAAACAATTCAACACAACAATTAACCTTTTCATAACAAACACTCCTTTTCTCTAAATTATTATTTTTATTTTTTATTAATACTTCGAGCGGGAAATCCACTTCTTTAAAGTTGTGGATGAGAGCGATTAGTTGAACAAGTCATTTAGTTGTCTTCGGCAAATATTTATTCTTTGATGATTATAAAAATAATGAGCTTGGTGTAGCTCACTGTATATTTCAGTTGTAGCTATGTTTCTCACAAAATAAATCTTTCGGTCGCTTGATTGCCGCCGAAAAAGGAGAAAATATGAAAAACCAAACACAACTTAGCGAGGGCTATGAAACTAAATACGAGCACTATGCTCACAGCGTCGGAACATTGATGTTTCACCTTGAGTGGTGTACAAAATATCGTTATAAGATGGCACGAAAAGAGGAGAATGAAAGACTTCTCGATGCGTGTATAAGAAGAATAGCGTCGAAAAACGGAATAAAAATAATTGAACTTAATGTTCAACCAGAACATATTCATTGCATTGTTTTGGTAAAATTCGATATGTCAGTGTCGAAAGTATTCCAATTTCTAAAGGGAGGTTCTTCGTATTTGTTTTTCAAACATCAAGAAAAAGCAAGGCTTCGTTATCCTCGAGGACATTTTTGGAGCAAGGGAAAGTTTGCATCTTCTGTTGGATTTGTACAATTAGATGTTGTGCAAAATTATGTCAGAAACCAAGACGAACATCACTAGGAAACCACGCTCGCCCTCAGGCGATTCGAGTCGGGGCGAGAACCTTTAGGGTGTTGGAGGATGTCATTAATAATTTAATCTCATTTTAACCCTTTTCGTTAGAAATGGAAAGGCTCCTGAACGAGCGAGCCTTTCCGATGACAATTTTGTTTAAATTTACATTTGATTGAACTGTTTGTTACTTGTTTCTATATTGGTTGATGGCGACGTTTACTTTCTTCCGAAGAGATTCTTGCCATCCTATTTACCATCTCAATGAAGATATCTGTTCTCTCTTCTTCAGAGCTGGCTTCTTGGAGGGCTTTTCGGAACGAGTCTAAACATTCTTCCCTGTTGTTACTCATTTCATATCTCCATATATTTGAGTTAATGTTTGTGTTAAGGTTTATTGAATATTTTTTGTTAAAATGGTAAGGGGGTCGCTGTGCCTAGGACTTGCGGAGTTCTGGCCATCAACAGAACTATTCGCCTCGAATCGAACCCCTTACCTCGCCAAAAACGTATCTCTTTAAATTTCTCATTAGAAACAATCTTTTTTTATTAGAATTTTGTTTCTAGTCCTAACCCGATTAATGAAGTTGTCTCATCGTGTGGGCCTCCAGTTTTCTTCCGCTCGGCAATTGGTTTGGCTTTCCAACCTTCGAAGCATCCGGAGAGGGTTAGGGTTATGATGATAAACAAATTGTGAGTAATACTTTTTTCATTTTAGTTACTCCTTATCGCTTAACATTATTGTTAATTATTTGCTAAAATCTTTTCGAGGCCTCCCATTTCCACAGGTTTAGGGGGAGCGAGAATCTCTTTGAGGTCTTCTGCTTTTATTGGTTTAAAGCGAGAGATTATTTTTTTGAGGCCCCCTTCTTTTTCAGAGTCTACTTTTTTGACTTCTTGTTTGGGGTCCCAGTTTTCTTCGGCTTGAGTTATCCCCATGATTTTGTCGGTTCGGCAATCGTAGAGGACGCGGCCTTTTTCTCTTCCGAGTATCAGGTGCGTTTCATCGATTTCTCTTACATTGCACCAATTTACGCGGATAAGTTGTAATCCTACATATAATCTTTTCATTTCATTTCTCCTTATTTTCGATAAAAAGACCCCTAACCCCCACAAAACCCAGACGGTATGAGTTAAGCGAGAAACTAGGGGGTAATGGTTTGTTAATATTGAAGTATGGTTTGTAACTCTCTCACTAAATTTCTTTAAGGGAAGTTGGTTTCGGGCCGACGTTTTCAATATAAAGAGCTAAGATCCTGATTCCAACTTCGTCATTGAAATTATTTTCTCTTTGAAGTCGTTTCATTACATAATATGGTTTGAGAGTACTTGGGCCCTTGGTTATATGATTCTTTTCATTTTGTTAACAAGTTTTTTCATTTTACTTTTTTTCACTTTGAATCTCCTTATCAAAAGGACTAGCCCTCACAAATCGCTTTAGATTGGCGAGTGAGCGAGGACTGGTTGGTTAATATTTTTGTTATTTTTCTAACATTTTTCTCAAGTAAGCGTTTTCTCGGTTGCTTGATTCAATATCGAGAACGAGATATTTTACTAGGATTCTCAAGAGGTCAATGGAATCCTGGAGAGTGTCCTGATTTCTTTGAATATTTCCCTTGGCCTGGATAGCCATTTGTAAAGGTTCTCTCTTCCCTTCGTCCGGGGATTGAATAGAGCCGAATATCTTGAGAATTACCCATATTTGTTTTTTCATTTCTTCGTTTGACATGGTTAATCTCCTTATCTTTGTAATTGGGGTTAGTATCTCATTACTCCCTATCCGGCCAATCGGATTAGGAGCAGTAGAATTATGATTATCAAAACTATGATAATCGCCGTTGCGATAAGATGTGCCATCATGAATGTTCCTGCTAATGTGAGTAGCCATCCGATTCCAAAAACAATTCCTCCACAGAGCCATAATAGGCATTGGAGAATAATCAATGCGATTGCTAATACGAAGCAGAGGATGCAGATGACCAAACATACTACGATGACGACTGCGCAGACCTTGACAATGAACATGACTATTTTTGTTATCCATTGAAGCGTGATTGCGATTACGGCTAGGACAAAGTCCCAAATTTTGTTGAGAAGTCTTTTCATTTGTTTGTCTCCTTATTCTAAATTATTGTTTGTTATTTTATGCTGCCTTTTGCGACGAGTAAAACTGATAATGCTGCGAGGATGTAACCTGCGATGCAATACATGTTAGGCATTTCTTTGACCCAAAAGTTTCTGACAAGAACTGTTGCGACTGGCATTAGAATCATCAGGGAGGTAATTACAATCGCGTTGCCTCCGCTTGTCAATGATGAGTTGAACAGATAGTTTGCTGCGAATACGATTAGTCCTAAGATTAGTAGAGATATCCAGGTTGCCTTGTCTGTGGGGAATGCCAGGTTTTCAGATGCTGTAGTTGCTTGTATGACTTGGCGGACAATTAAAGCAAGGAGGAGAGTTATTGCAAACTCTATGATTAACAAGTTTAGGGCGTGGAGTTTTACAAGTTTTTGTTCGATGACTACGCTTGCGGTTCCGTAAAATGCTACTGCGATTACTGCGAATATTATCGACTTCATGATTATTTCCTTATCTGATAATTAATTTGAGAATTGATTTTAGAATGCTCCAGACTATCCAGTAGGTTATCCCGAATATTTCTAGGAGCACGATAGCAAAAAGGACTACAACTAAATATTGTAATGGTGTCATGATATCTCCTTATTTTTTGAACCATTTTTCGTAAATTGTTTTTGTGGTTAATGTTAAAATTGTTGACGCGAGGATTACTCTGACGAACCAGGGGATGTTGAATTCAAAATATTTTTCTGCAATGGTTAATCCGAGGGTGATGATTGCTATGACTGCGAGGATATATATTGTTTTTCTATATTGTTGCATGGTTATCTCCTTATTAGTTAGATTATTTTTATTTAAGTGAGGAGACAGGATTCGAACCTGCAACCTTCTGATTACAAATCAGGTGCTCTGCCAATTGAGCTACTCCTCATGCCAACTAGATACCCATGTAGCTGGCTTATTTCTCCGAAGAAAAAGTTTCTTCGGTTGTTATTGTGCTGTTCGGCGATTTGATTGTAACTTTGCGGATGAGGGTAGGCCTCTTTAAACTTAACTCTTCTATCTCACGAAGGTTTTCCTTTATCAGATCAAAGCCTTCGCGATAGATTCTATTCATGCTCACTAAATCTCTAGAGAGAATCATTTGTGATTCAGTAACTTTGCACAAATCTTTTTGAAGAGCATACTGTGGTTCTGGTGCCTTTAAAGATTTGGTCGATTCTTCCGGAGGTGTAGTATCGACAAAGGTTTCGGGGGCTTGTTCGCGGAGCTCTGGATTTAGGAGAATTCGTGCAGTGAGAATCTTTACGAGTTCGTCTTGAGCTTGTTCTCGTTCTTTACGAGGATTACCTCGCCGTATTCTCATTTGAGCATCCGTGACTTTTTCATGGTATGCCGCTTCAATTTCTGCCCAATGAGCCGAATTAGAAACTCCGAGAACTTTCCGAGCTTGTGGCTTCGTCATTTTTTCGTCATTTTTCTTTGCTTCTTTCTTCATTGGTGTTTTTTTCTTAGGTGCCTTTTTCTTTGCTTCTTTCTTCATTGCTTTTTTAGCCATCATGGCTCCTTTCTTTTGGTCGACTATTCGGTGATTAATAATTTGTCGTTAAAGCATATTAACGATACACCCTCTCCCCTTCTTCCTCGGTGAGATTAGTGACTACATTGTGCGAGTTTATCTTCCCATGTTTTCTTCAAGTCTTCGAAGAAGTCAAGGTCACTTTTGAACTGGCGAATTCTCGTGGTGTTGTCTCCGGGTTGTTTCTCCAGTCCGCCAATGCTTGCTTGAATGCGGGCCATCCATTTGTCGATTCTTTCAATTTTATCCATACATGTTTTTTTGTCAATCATAATACCTCTCCTTATCTAAGTTAACATTATTTTTTATTCCATTTTTTCTTTTTAGGATTACTTCTGATTTCCTTCCATCGTTTTTTGAATGTCCATTGCCCATTGAAATCTTTGAATATCATTGAAGCAATGAAAAGGATAAGCAGTAAGACTCCTCCAATGATTGTTAGCCATTTCCACATAGGAATCTCCTTATACTTGAACATAATTGTTTTTCATTTAACCTAGCGCGTGGTTGGACTCGAACCAACAATCTCCTGATTTGCAGTCAGGTGTCTTAGCCATTTTGACCACACGCGCTTACTCTGGTTTTAGCTATTTTTTGAATTTCTGGAGGCGGAAACTGAAGAGCTACCCCCTAGGTCAAAAAGAACTCCAACAATTAGGAGAACTATCCATCCCCCGCTAACACTTCCTTCGTTGTTGAGCATTGTAGCCATGTAAGCCAAAGTTATGAAAGGCATGAATAAGAATCCTAAAAAAGGCCAAATCCTCGTTTCAAATGTTCTACTGAACCAGTCACTCATAAGCCAAGCGAAGAACATGAAAACTCTTGGACAAAACACAGATAAGATTACATATAAATATCCCATGATAAACTCCTTTCAAATTAGATTAAATTAATACTCTGCTTTTTTCAGTCTTTCATTCGGGTTGCGTTGTTGTCTTCGTTCATAGGTCCTCCCGTTTTTTCGTAAACTGTTTAAATGTGTGCAAGAGGGGCAAATCCTATTTCCCCATCCCCCAGACTGAAACTGTTTTTCGCATTTTAAACATTTTCTGGAAGCTATTTTCGTTTCTTCAATTATTGTATCAATATCAATCATTTTAATCTCCAATCTTCTTCTTAAGTAAATGTTAATTATTTATTACGATAAGCAGCACAAAAGGATTCGAACCTTTTTGAACTCCATGTAAGTATGTGCTACACAACAACGAAAGGCTAATCGTCGTTTTCGCATGCATGATTCATTCCGAAACCAAGGGCGTACATATCTCCGATTTCTTCAGGTTCTGACCTCAGGTCGATTGTTTCGGGTCCTCTTTCGTTCTCTTGAATTTCTTGATTAATTTCTTCTGCTGTTTTTCTTTTGTTACTCATAGTAAATCTCCTTATACTTGCTCGTTTGAGCGGTTGTTAATGTAATGTGGTCAACACACGTTAACGGCACATCAAAGCCTCCACTCGGTGAGTTGAATGGAGGTTGTTGGCGAGTCGTTAGAGGGTGGAGCGTTCACTTAGGTCTCTGAAGAACATTCCAATTTCTTCTGCGGTGGCTTGGGAGCTAATCATTGAGTCGAGTTCTTTTCTTAGGTAAGGACGTATAATCATTGTCGCCCATAACTCCCTGATTTCGAATCTTTCCACTTCATCGGCATGTATACTGATTCTGGCTCCGTCGAAGATTCTTCCGCAATCATTGAATCTCCCGATCTGGATGGTAATGTTTTCCCCTTCTGTAGAGAGATAAGATGTTTCGAAATCTTTTTCAGTACATCGGATGTTGCGTTTTAGTTTCTTACTCATGGTAATCTCCTTATCTAAATGTTATGAATGTTTTTGAAAATGAGTCCGACTTACCAACCTTAAGAGAATAGAACAGAAAGGAAATCCAAAGTTCTATCTCGTATTAGCAGGAATTCGGTCGGACTCTCCAAGTATAGGCGCATGTGCTGTAGCGCATGGTCAGATGATTATTCTTTGGTGTTTTCTTTAGCGGGTGGTTCTGGCTGTTCGTCATAAGATTCGATTGGGTCTTTGAATTCTTCCGATTCGTGTTCCTGTTCCTCGATTGTTTCTTTTTTGTTCTTTGACATTGTAAATCTCCTTATCTTTTGTTAACATAAACTGATGTAGGCTGCGATAACGATTATCACGAAGCCTGTTGGATTGTTTGCGACTCGTTCTTCGAAGGCACATTTTAACCAATTGTAAATTAAATTCTTCATAGTTTTTCCCCCCTTGTTGTTTAGGATTGAAGAAGTTTCTTTAGTTTGTGAACCATGTTCCAAATAGGTTCTGATTCATCACTCCTATCGCCAAGTCCATTTTCTCGGTTAGAGATGATTTGGTCCCAGAGTTTTAACAGAATGTATTTTAGTTCTCCCATGCAATAAGGCGTGCCTTTCACTAACTTTCGATTGGGAGGTAAAATCTCTTTCATCGTTTTAAGTTCTCGTTCGTTGAAAATATACATGGTAAATCTCCTTATTATACGTATTCCGTTAGAAATACTGGTTAAAATTGTTTAGAATTTATGTGGAAAACCTTATATTAGGTATTCCGGTTGATTTTAGTAAATTTGACAGAAAGTTCACTTAGATAGAATTCTTTGGTCGTACCTTATTCCGTAGCTATTTCCTAGCTTTTGGAGGTATTTCCTTGCCTAAATTTTTATTTTAGGTCTTTGTTTCCACGAGGTTTCTGGTGTGTTAATGAATTTAATATTTTTGAGGTATTAAATTGTTGTCTATGGATCTCTATTGAGATGATGTGTGGAAGTGTTTAAATTTTTGATATTTGTAAATGTGATTTAATGATTGGATAGTCGTATTAATTTCTTCCAACCTTTTTGATATTTAATCTCTTCGATTTTGATTAATCCTTTATCTTGCAAAGCAGTTTTTGTTTGAGTTCCTTTCCTTGCAGAAAGTCCGACTTGTTGGTATACTTCAACTGTGCTTAGCATATGATCTGGATTTGTTCGCAAGAATTCCATGAAGACTTGCTCGTTAGCGTTTAAGCTATCATTTTCAGAGTCATTTTCCTTTTTAAATGTTACTACTAGCCGGTTCTCAAAAACTTTGTTGACTACCTTAATGATGTCGTTACTAGTGTAGTTTCCTTGAGTCTTACTTTGTTCTAGGATCTTTTCGATGTCTTCTAATTCGATTCCTTGTGCTAAGTATCCTTTAACAAACTTATAAAGAGTTCGCTGAACTTCGGTGAAGCCTTCAATCATTTCTGGTTGTTCTACAACTGGCACCCTCACAGATTTACGGTTTGTATTGGTTGGGGCAGACCCTTTGTCCTCGACAATTTTAACTTTAGTAATAGGTGCAGGATTTTCAATAGCCTTGTTAAATTTTGAGTCTATGTTTTCAGCATATTCTTTTTCCATTATCATTGCTTGCATTCTTCCCTTGATATCTTCATCAGTTACGTTGTAATTTCGTATTTCTGCATAAGGAACTTCGATTAAGAAAGGTGCATTAAAACGTTCTGAAAGCTTTACAATTGCGCTTCCTACAGGTAAACTTGAAAAGTAGTGTCTCTGGTCTCTTAATTGCATTATGTCGCTTACATCTTGAATATCTTGGGGTAATTGCTGTTGGAATGCGATGTGACATGCGCTGTTTCCCTTAACCGTGTCTGAAATTTTTGAGATATGCTGGTCAAGACAGATAAGACTTGTTCCATACTCTCGCATTTCTCGGTAAATCATATCAGTTACAGATTCGTTAGAGAAGTTTGTAGGTTTCTTTAAGAAAATATTATGTGCTTCGTCAACAATGATTGCGTGATCGAAACCATTTCTTACATGATTTTGTTCTGCTTTCTTTAGTTTGTAGATATAGGTTAATACGAATTCACAAAAGAATTTCTTTTCGATGTTACCTAAAGAGTTAAGCTCGAAAATGACCTTTTTGTCTAGTAATTCTTCAACTGTGAAAGAGTTTTTACCTTTGTAATTTACCGTCTTTCCGAATTCTCCAAAAGTCATAACTGTTGCGATTCTAAGGGCTGATTCTAACCAACCTGCTTCTCGGCCGTTGATTTTTTCTAACTTTTCCTCTAATCGCCATTTAAGGTGGTTCCATGTGGGGTAGTTTTCGGAACCGTTATAAATTCCCCATTCCTTGAAAGCCTCGTCGAGAGTTTCTAAAAGAACTTTATGTACACCGAATGATGTAGAGAAACTTTCTGTTAAAAGGTCGCATAAAACGTTGATCCATTCCTTTGGCGCTACGCCTTTTGGCGGTCTGTTAATATTTGTCTTGAATAAATTGCTCACTTGATCATCACCGATTGTGAAAAGCATTACTTCTGCGTTTGATTTTATTAAAGGTCTGAATGATTTTTTCCAATCGAAGATTAAGAATTTTTTGTCTTGAGTGTTTAGAGCTTCAATTACTTTGAATGCGAAAGTTGTTTTACCTGAACCTGACATACCTGTAATACACATGTGTCGTGGCCAGTCTTGTTCTCGTAATTTGAATGGGAAAAGTTTCTTTTGTGCATAACTTACTGTTGCAAGTTCGTAATTTCCGTCAATTAATTCTTCTCTTGGAGGTTCTAAAAGTACTCCTTTGTCTAAAAGTTTATTCAAATTTTTCTGATAAAGTGCGTTAAGAATATGAACGATTTCATCTCGTTCTTCTCGACTTTCTGCAACGGTATACTGGAAGTATATTTCGTCAACTTTCTTACCGAAGACAGGTCTAAGCTTGTTACAAATGTCTTCTACAGTTAATGGTCTCTGCATCATTTTATTCTTCTAGGATTCCCTTAAGCATATCTGCTCGGGATTCCTTTTGATTTAGTTCTCTTTCTTGTTCTCGAAGTTCTTTCTTCAATAGTGCAATATCTCTCCAACAACCCACCTTCTCGTTAAGTTGGATTTCAGAAATGTCAATTTGTTTTTTTCTAAGTTCAGATCTTTCTCGTGCGAACTCAGAATCGTCTTCACCTTTTGGTGCGTTTTCCATTAAAAAATTATTAATATTAGATTTCATCTTTTCACCCTCTTTGATAAAAGTGTTACTAAGAACTGTTCTTTCTTTAATGAGGTATTCGATTTCTTCGACGGTCTCTTTCAAGGAATCTACTTTCGCTTTTCCTACAGAATTAAATCCTTCAGACGTATTCCAGGTATTTCCTGAAACGTATTCCGGAGATATTCCGCTTGTAATTGGGTTTTCCATAATAAATAGACTAAAAAAGGGTTTATAAATCTTTCTATTTGTTGTATCTTTGAAGGGGTAACAATTGTCTTACGGCAAAGCCGTACGTGAAAATCAGTTGCGCTTAATTCGCAATTTGCATTTGCAAATCGTTATTTTTGGCAAAAGCGAATTGCTCACGCTTGCTGCGATTATTGGAAAACAATGATGTCTCTAGAAATAAATTGATCTTCACGTGATTCAAGAATAGGTTTCATAACGACTTCTAAGCCAGTTTTTTGAGCAATTTTGGGCGTATCTACGTGTAAATTGTTAACTACAGGGAAGGTTATAGCTATTTTTGCCTTGGACTTTTTAACGTTTTTAAGCTTTGAAAGAATGGGTATGATATATGCTTCAAAATTTTGAATGATTTGTTTGGCCTCATTATTGTTTGGTTTTTTTCTTAAAATTCTTCCAAGAGGAGTTTCGGTAGCGATTGCAACGAATTGTAGGTCTGGAGCTTTTCGTGAGTCTAGGTTTTCTATCTTAAAATTGTTTTTTATGGCATATTTTTCTTTTATCCAATCTAAATTTTTCTCAGCATCGATTGTTGCTTGTTTATCTTTATCAATTCCATATACATTTATACCTTTTATGAGTGCTTCCTGAAGTATACCTCCGATTCCGCAGAAAGGATCTAGGAGTAAATCTCGTGGTTTTGCTTCGGAAAGATTAATTAGGATTTTTGATAATCTTGGGGAAATTGCTAGTTGTTCTCGACGGACGGGTTTGTTCATATCACGTTCTTTAATCTTATGATAATCATAATCTTGTGTTGCTAGGCCGAAATAGATTTTATCTTTAACTGCGTGGAAAAATAGGTAGAAATCCGCGTTTGGAAGTTCAAGTTTTTTGCCTTCTTGCATCATCATTCTTTGTCTCCCGTGTTTTAGTATCGCTTTTTTCTTTTCTTTTCTGAATTTTTCTTTTAGGATTTCAGAGTCTAAATTTCCGAATATTCCGTATGTAAACTTATCCGCCGGAACTAGTTCATTATTTTTCATGAATTCTCTTAACTCTTTTTCTTCGCCTTCGCAGAGTATTTGTCCTAATTTTAAAACTCCTCCAAATTCCTGGATGTCGAACTTTTCTCCCTCGTTTGTTTCTAGGATGAATAGGTTTTCTTCGAATAGAATTTCTTTATGTTCTCGATTTCTCGCCCGCATATAAGCTAGAATCTCTTCTCGAGATAGTTTGGGGTTACGTCCTAGGATAAAAAATACCCTCATAGATTTAGGGTTATTATTGATTGGGGCACGTTGTGTTTTCATAAAGATAGAATGATTTTAGGGTTTTTAAGCCTTAACTGGGGCTTTGATTGTTTCAGTTCGGACCTTGCAAGGTAATCTTGCTTTGACTGCTCTAATTAGCTTTCGCGCTTCGACTTCGGCTTTTGGAGTTTTGATTCCTAAGATGAAAAGAACTTGATTTGGTTTTACTAATGCTGCTCGACCCATTGTCTTTCCGAAAGATCGGCTCATACCAGTCTGCATACGATCGGCTCCTGCACCAGTAAGCATTTTATTTTCTCGTTGAATGTGATGAGGATAAATTTGTACACCTAAATAGAATTCCTTTCCCATTTTTGTCTGAAGAAATCGGTTGAAATACTGTCTAACAGCTTCGATAGAATTGTCTCTAACTTGGCAGTTTTCCTTAGAAATTACATGAATCTGAATCTTATATTCTCCTTTGTCAAATCCCTTTATGTCGCCCATTTTGAACTTGACGATTTTTGAATTTGGGACTGTTTTGATGTAAGAAGTTGCGCTCTTTTTGGACTTACGAGTGTAAGGTCTTGCATATCTCTTGCTGTATGCTGATGCTTTTCTAAGCGCCATTTTAGTTTACCTCTACCCCTGTTCCAATTGCTTGGCCTGGCAAACCTTTTTCGAAGATTGCTCGAACGACGCCGTTTCCACCGTGTGCTGAAGAAATTTTACCTGAGATGATTGTTGGTTCCTTACCTGTGGATTTCCATGCCACGTTTTTACCTACAAACTTTGTTGCTTTTTCTCGAGAATCTACGCCCGGAATTTCTATAAGGAAGTGTCTAGCTTTTTGAGTCTTTCGTCCTTGTCTAAATTGTATAACAGTTGCAGTAACCATAGTAAGTTAAGTGAAAAATTGGTTTATAAAACTTACTGCGCAAGTTTCTAAACGTATATGATTTTGGTTTATCTAGTTCTGGTGAAGCATAAATTTATTCTTTAATAGATTAGTTCGAATTCGCCGAATATCTTCTTTAAAGTTTCTAGCGATTTGAAATCGATCTTTGTTTCTTTGTTTCTATTTTCTGTGAGTTGTTCTTGGATTTCATTAGGGTCTGCTTTTACAAGTTTATTTCCCGATAATTTTTGGATTTTTTGTTCTTGAACTACGAAAGTGTTTTTCAAGAAAAATATCTCGGCGTTCATGTCTTTACCCTTGAGAATAAATCGCGATCGTTCTATTGAAGCTAATTCGCATCTTTGGGTATATTCTATTAGTGCGCTTGTTATTTCGGCTGCAATTTTTCTTGCGTTGTCAACATCCCTTGACTGTTCTTGAGTAAGATTATCTTTCTTCTTACCCTTTCCTTGTTTTACTTTTGCTACTTCTCTTTTTGTCTTAGCAATTATCTTTAAATTTTCTAAGAATCTTGGGGGGAATTTTCCTTCCTTGATTAGGGTTTCATCAAATTCTTTTATGATTGCCCCTTCAGATTTCTTCTTTAGAAGCGAGCCGAGCATTCCAAAAACATCATTGTAAATTTCTTCGATTGATTTTTCTTGGACTCGTTTCTCAATTTGTTCTCTTAACTCTTTTAATCTTTTAATGTAGTCTACCGCATTTTTAGATAATCTATCCAGCTCTTTACCATCGACGTCCCCGGGTTTTAGTTTTCCGTGTTCGTAGGCCTTCCACACCTTAATTACAATTTCATCGAGGATGTCTGCATATTTTGATTCTACCATTTTTTCTTTTTCAACAAAGATTTCTCTGAATAATTTTACTGTTTCGTAAACGTTTGGTGGTGATTGTCCGTAAAGCATTAGTAAACCTTGCGTTGGAGTTGAAATTCCCCAGAAAAGATCTAATGTTGCAACATCAAAAATTCTTTTTTGTACCGTTTCTTTAAGTTTGTTTCCGGAAGACATGAACATATCGATAGCTTCGGGGCTTGGTTTGATTTTTCCCATTCGAAGAAGAGATTTCCAGGGGAGGAAAGTTCCTCGGTCATATAATGGAATTCCGTCTCTGATGAATGTGAAGAAAACGGGGTGTGCGTCTTTTACTCCATCCCAGAACTCAGTCATTAGCCAAATCTGGACGTTTAATGTGTTTTTGTTTACTCCAGAAATTGCTTCAGCTTCGGAGATATATGAATAGATTATTCCCCGTAATTTTTCTTTGAGCTCCATTCTCGGCATTCTTTTTACGTCGGTGTCGTCGATAATTATCGCTACATCAACATCAGAATCTTTTTTTGTCGTCCCGGTTGTAAGTGATCCACCCATTACGTAAGAGGTTACATATTTCTCGAATTTCTTTAGGACTAATGATTTGTGGATTTGTGCAACTCGGAGATGGCTTAGAATTCCTTTGTCTATAATTGGAAACGACATAGATAATGCCTCGAAGACTTCGAATTTTGAATCAAGTCCAAGGTTCCATAAGTCTACTGGAGTCATTACATGAACCCAAAATTTTTCATTGATCTTTCTTGCTGCACTGATTGCATCTAATCGAATTTTTCCGATGTTTTTGAATTGTGTTTCGGGGATAACTGTTAAGATATGAATCAATCCTCGCTTTGCGTCTTCCTCGGAAATTTCATATTCCTCTTCAATTCTTTTCGCTGCTTGTGCCGGAATGATTCCAATAGCCTCGATACTTTTAACCTTTTTAGAAATTTCTTCCTTAAACTTTCCAATCTCTTTCTGAGTTTTATCCATCTTTTTCTTTAGGGCTTCGTCTACCTGATTAGTCATGGGTAGATCTCCCACTTTTCCTTTTGGGACGTAGTCTTTTGCCAAATTCTGTTCTACGGATTCTTCGTCAGAAGAAGATTTGTGTTCTTCCATAATTTAATGTTGGAAATTTCATATATAAATGTAACTACTATTAATTAATAAGAAATATGGCCCCTATTCGCAATCATGTCTTCAGAAGATAATCAGTTGTTGAAGACCTAATTGCTCACCAAGAAAGAACTACGTTCGATTCGGAAGTATGGCCCCACCAAGAATCGAACTTGGGTCTGCTCGGTGTAAACGTAGATTATGGATAGACTACATCGGTATTTGTCGTCGATAAAACCAGTTCAAAGTTTAAATACCCGTCGATGAAAGTTAATAAATGTTTCGTGTGGTTGGAATTGTAATACTCTCAAAAAGTACGCCACAACTGAACGAATTATTGTTTTGCCAAGATTTTCAGTTCTTTATAAGTTATGCCCAAACTACTCAATTCTTTTCTTCTATCATTTCTATCCATCCAGCTAATCTTTTCGAGAAAAATTGGAGCAAACCTTCTTAGGAAAAAACTTTTTATTTTGGGAGTAATTTTAATCCATAAAAGTATTGGAATACCATAGACTAAGATAAGTAAGGATAAGTAAGCCCCCCAACTAAGAGGGTACATTCTCGGAGAGATTTGCTCTAACAAATATGGGAGTAATATAAGTAATATCAAAAACACTAAAAAAGATATAGTAACTGCAATCACAAAGATTTTATTACTAAATCTCCGCTTTTCAAAGAAAATAGAATTTATAAAATTTAAAATCAATTGTGAGATTACCCATAATAACATTAATGATACAAAAGCTACAATCAGAAAAGCGGGAGAAGCCAGGGAAGTAGAGATTCCCAAAAGGATCATCGCAACAGATATAGAAACTATCATAAGAAGAAGGGCAAGAATCGCATTATCTATTGTTCCCAGGGTAACCTCCCCCCTAATGATGTTCAATTTAAAATTAATCTTTTTCAGTTCCTTCAGTATTAAAGTTCTTTCAGCCATTTTATCTTCTTATCCCTAGCAGGAAATAGAGAATCAAACCTTAAAAATCTTTAGAAATAATCACATTATAGTCACCCTTTTTCGGTCTGGATCTTTTAGGGATGGATCCTCTTTTAACATAGTTTTCGCAAAATCAAATTTATTTTCATTGGAAAAGATAAATCTTGTTGAATATCTGACTTGCAAATCTCTCTCCCGAATAATATTACGATAATCTCTGGTATTCTTTTTACTAGATTCTTTCTTAAATAAAATAGGATCACAGATAGTTAGGCATAAATTTGGAGTCAATGGGAAATGTACCTCAATACCTGTCGATGTTAAACCTAAATTTCCATAAGGAAAATGATCTATTGAGTTATGTTTAGCTACGGGATCATCTGAACTCCAGAACGGCGTTTTTAGTTTATTGGAAATAAGAATCCATTTCATTTCCTTTATTATTCTTTTAAACATCTCTTTATTTTCAAGTATCATTCTCTTGTGGCCTTTCCGGAGGCTTGATTTCTCCATTGACTTTTCAGCTTCTAACCTCAGTTTTTCTGATAAGTGGCCTTCAAATTTTTCTAAAAATTGTTTAGAAGTTTGTTTGACTGATATGCGCGTTTCCTTCGTCCTTATCATCTGCACAGCAATAAATTCGGCGATAGAATCCAAGTCTTCAGAACTTATTTTGGCTAAATCCTTGCTATTGATTAAATTAGTTATGGCTCCGCCGAATCTAGATTCAATATTGCATAATGTTTTCTCTGCAATTTGTTCTTCATCAACAGTATCATAGAATTCTTCTTCAAAAGCTATGTTCTCTATGTTTGTCTGAAATATTTCTTCAGTTTCTTTGTCAAAAACCCAAATATAATATTTCTTCCCATTATAATTTGAAAAATTTCTCAAATAAACTCTTGGGACATAATGCTGTAATCTAACCTTTTGTTCTATTTTGACCATAAAATACATTAAAAATCAGACATTAAAAATCTTTAGACTCAATCCCATTAACCTCTGCCAACCTCTTAACAATCTCCACAAGCTCATTCCATTCCCTTAAAGACATGCAAGCCATCATCCCTTCATCCTCTTCCATGAAAATAAATTGCGCAGCACTTTATATACGCGCGCCATAACTTTTCAGGGGCGCAACTTTTTGAAAATTGTATTCGGAGTTAACTTTTTATATCCCATTTCTATAGTTATTTTATGAAGACTAAATCTATTATTACAACACTATTTTTATTTATGCTAATTTCTTCTACAATTGTTTCTGCAGAAAATAATGATTTTGAGATAGGGACTATAAGTGTAAAGACTCCTGCAAGTTATCAAGATAGTTATGCAGTTATGAAGGTAAGGATAACCTCACTTAATAGCGTTTGTGATCAAAGTTGTAGTTGGTCCGCTACAGGGGGAGATGCAGGTACATTTGATTTAGTTGATGATGATTTTTATTCTTTAGAATTTAACTCAAATGCAAAATCAGGACAAGGAAGTGTTAATGGGGTTCTAGATGTGAGTTGTTCTGAAGAGTGGTATTGTGGGGGATCGGATTCGGGTACCCAGTCTTTTTCCCATAGTTATCCATTTTTAGGAGATGGTCAATGTGAAACGACCAATAATCGGGAAGATTGTACAAATGCTAAATCTGATTGTACTTGTTCTTCTGGGAAAAGTTGCATAGATGATAAGGGAGATTCATCAAGAAGTGATTTAGATTCAAGGAAATGTGCAACATATTGCGGGAATGGTATTAAAGAGTCTCCCATCGAAACTTGCTTAACCTGTCAATCAGATGTGGGAAAATGTGATGGAATTCCTTGTAACTCCGGGGGTGAATGTGAAGGCAGTTATTGTGTTCACGGAAAATGTTGGAATGAACCCTACAAGGTGGGGGACGGATCATGTGATTTGAATGAAGGAGAGGATTGTAAAAACTCTGTAGCAGATTGTGCTTGTGGAAATAATGAGCGTTGTGGTTCCCAAAGGGTATGTGAGACTTGGTGTGGTAATAATGTATGTGAATCATTTGAAGCGGGGAAATGTGAAGCAGATTGTCAATGGTGTGGCGATGGTGAATGTGATTCCAGTAAGGGAGAAAACTGTAATTCTTGTGATTCAGATTGTGGGGTTTGTGAGGATGAAGAGTATAACCAGGAACTCCAGACACAGACACAGGATGTAATAAGCGAGGGACTAAAAAGCTCATCACAAAAACAGAAGATAATCAGCTATTCTGCAATCGGATTAATTTTATTAGTAATCTTAGGATACATTGGATTCAAGTTTATTCTAAGTAAGAAGGCTCAGTCTAAGATTATCGATAAGGTCGAAAAGGACTTGAATATTAAGAAAACAAAATCAAAAAGAAAGACAAAGAAGAAAAAGTCCAAAAAGAAAAAATGAAATTCTCTGAAAAGGAAATTATTATAGGAATAATCTTAATAATTATGGTAGTTGCATTCTCTATCAATATTTTCTGGGCAGACCCCGTGAACGTTAATTTTTGTGGCGATGGAAAATGTACTGGGTCAGAAGTAGGAGAGTGCAAAATTGACTGTGATTGGTGTGGCGATGGTTATTGTCAATCTAACGAGGACTGCTCTTCTTGTTCAAATGATTGTGGCGTATGTGGTTCTGGCTCATTTTGTGGCGATGGAGTTTGTAATCTGGGGGAATGTAATTCGGCTTGTTGGAATGATTGTAGTTATCTTGAATGTGAGGATGGAATTTGTGATGAAGAAAAAGGAGAAAATTGCGTCAATTCTCCCAATGATTGTAGTTGCTCTGAGGGATACTGTGATTCGGATTCTCAACAATGCGTCTATCAGAGTTGCGGAAATAATAACTGTGAAAGTCACGAATCCTATTTGAATTGTCCAAATGATTGTAGCGGAGTTGCATATTCTGCAGAGGATAATTCTGGATCAAATTATCCAATTATTTTTGTGCATGGGCATTCTGTTGGTGGGGGAGATAGTTCTTTCAGTTTACATACCTTTACGGATTTTCAGGATAAATTGGCAAGTGATGGGTTATATGAGGATCGTGGATATATTTTAGCAAGTGAAGAAAAAAATGATTTTACTGAAGGACAATGGTCTAATACCCTAAAACCTCTTTCCTTCAGAACAACATATTACTTGGGGGAATACAGTTCAATTACAGATTCAATTTTACAGGATGATAATCATCCAATATCTGAATATTCCACAAGACTTTCGAAGGTTGTAGCCAATGTTCTTTATGCTACTGGGAAAGATAAGGTAATTATTATTGCCCATTCTATGGGGGGATTAGTTTCTAGAGATTATATAAAAAATCGTGGTGGGGAGAACAAAGTTGATAAATTGATTACAATTGGAACTCCAAATCATGGGACTTACGGTTATTCTTCATTCGCCTGTGAAAGCCCCCTCTCAAGATCTTCTCCATCTCCTGAATGTGACGACATGAATAGTGAAAGTGAATTTATAGTAAACTTAAATTCTGGAGACGAAACTCCAGGGAATATAGATTATTTAGCTATAATTGGAAAGGGGGAATCTGGACTAGATGATTGGGGGTTATTTTGCCCAGGGGATGAAGATAGCGATGGAGTGGTCTGCGAGTCTAGTGCTCATCTTTCCGGAGCCACAATCTATGAGTATGAGAAGAAATCTTCAGTAGATAGGAGATTACATAGCGCACTAGTACATCCCTCTGAAGTTCCAGAAGTTTACAATAAGATCGTAGAATTTTTAGGATAATTCTTCATCTTCAGATATTTCATAATCAACCTTTCAGTTCTTTTAGAAATGTTTACCTTGCTTCCCGGCTTCCAGTGAGCCACAGATTTTATCTCATGTCTCGGTCTCAATCTCCCACTTGCCTTAATTAAGAACACTTTTGCATGATTAACAACTCTTCGGCCTTTATTGTCATGCCATTGGTATCCTTTGTAGCTAAAAAGATATTTTGTTTTCTTAGTCCAAAGACCAGTTTCTTCCCTAAGTTCTCTCATCGCCGCCTTCTTACGAGATTCTCCCTTATCTGCTCCACCCCCGGGAAGAGCAAATACCTTTCTTCTTCCAGCAACCACCAAGATTCCTTTTTCAGATTCAACAATTGCCACGCCTTTTTTTCTTATTCTTGTCATTTTATCAATAAATTCCGATCAAATATTCTTTATCTTTATCAGAGGTTCTCGCGTCACACTCCCTAACCATTGGAGCCATCACATCCCACCTATACTCATCTAAATAGATTGTTTTATTGTTATAGTTGCACCATTTTTTACCTCCACACGCATCCCAAAAATCCTCCCCCATTGGATGTTCCAACCCCAATAAGTGTAATACCTCATGAATTAATGGCCCTGGCAATGCATTCTCACAGACAGTGGGATCATAAAGAACGACTTCTCCTGGAGCGTATATGTTAGAACCTTCATAATACGAAATAAATGCCTCCGCAATTGTTTCATAACCATCCCCCCTAAAAGGTTGCAGTTCTGTATCACATACAAAAAATATATCTGGTGTTGAAGAACTATTCTTTTCAAAAGTTACTGCCCCCAATGTTTCGTTTGTGATAAAATCCAAAGCCTCATTTATTTTTCTATTAAACCAATCCTGGTTACAGGGAGAGTCATACTTTCTATCTGTTGTCTCATATGCCCATGTCAATGGCATATGGTCCCAATGCATCTCGGAAGTGTCTGAGAAGGGATCTTCATCAGATATATTATTTTCATAAATTACATTTCCGGTAATTGAGCCATCAATCCTTGAAGAATTCCCTAACGTAGAAAGCCAAAAGAGACCCCCAAAAACCAAAACTACTAACCAAACTGTATCGCTAGTTTTCCATCGATCTACCATAAGATTTCCACAAAAACAATCCTTAAAAATCTTCCCAATAATCTAATACTTTATCCTAATCTGTTTCCCGTCTTTTGAATCATAAACATAGTAGTTAGTTACGCCTTTCTCAACAGTTACTTTCTGCCCATTTTCACAATTGAATCCATTTAAAACATAGGAATTAGTACTTTCCACACCTGCCGGCTTCCATTCAGAACTAACTGCAGTATACCAACGATAGTTGATAGTCCCCGAACTACCAGTTTCCCAACGAGAAACTATCAGATCATCACAATAAATCCAATTTGGAAATTGATTTTTATATTTCCCAACATAACAAGACCCTACATTATTCTCTATTGTCCAGACATCTAGGTTTATTAGGGCCTGGGTACTCAGTTGCATCCCAGATAGAGAATCAAATTTTTCTTTTGTTAAAAGGGTTTCACCAGTATAGATCATTGTAGGACATAAAAGTTTATCCTCAGACAATCCCGAAGTATTTTGAGGAGAATCACTAATTATGTCAGTGAAGGAACCCGTGAGGGAACTAAGGTACCCAAGATTTCCAACAACTAGTATCAAAATAAGAATAAGTGTGGCCCACGGTCGTGAACTAGATTTCAATCTTATTTTTTTAAGTATGATAATTGCACTTGCTAGAAAAAAACCAATAATCAGGGATGTGAAAAATCCTCCAGGAGAAGCTTTATTTTTAAGTATTAACTCATTTACTATCCATACAACATTTGAATAAACCAAAAAATAAAAAATAAACCAGTCCATCCTAAAGGAGTATTTATGATCATGGCTCCGAACAAGTTCCACCACTATAGAGATAATAATTGCCGTGAGTAAAGTTATTAGAAGGTTGTTTGCGATGGACAGTTTGCCAATTGCAAAATTACTTATTAAAACCCCGATAGTACAAATAATGACCCACTTAGCTATATCTATCGCTTGGCTTACAGTCCCATTAAAGTCCATTTTATTTTTCCCCATATCTGAATTATTATTAACACTCTTGACTTCTTTAAAATCCTTTCTGTGCCTATAATTTATTGCAGTTGTCTTTTTATGTTTAGTTTTCGATAAAGAATTCCTTTTCAGCCCAGAACAATTATGATCTTCCGGAAGGATATGCTTGTCACAATGTCTTTCCCCACAAAATTTACAAGAATGGGGCATCCCAGTTATTCTCCCACCACAATAATTACATCGGCTAGGACCTTTCTTTCTATGGGCCATAGAATACCCAACAATTCCAACCTTAAAAATGTTTAGAAATTCACTTTCTCTTTGGTTTCAAAATAGAATAGCCTTTTTTTATTAAATGGTCTTCATGGGTGCGATTTGCTGTTGCCCCAATAATTATACAAAAAAGGATACTTCCAATCCATCCAAAGAATGAAGCTATCAATAAATTTCCTATAAACACCAATAACATCATCCCAATCATTCCCTTTACTAAAAACCATAAGGGGCCGAAGAAAAATGCCCAGCCATTAAAACCAATCCCCACTTCTTCGATATAACCAGATGCTTTTTGTTTATAGATTCTTTTCCCCAATTTATCATTTCTTTCTTCTTCTTTGAGCTTTTTTTCAATTCTCTTTTTTTCTTCCTTTTCTGTAATTTCTTTTAATTTTAAAATTGATTTTCTCTTAGGAAAACAATTTTTACAATATTCTCCATCAGAATCAGTATACCCTTCAAAAACTCCTAGCTTTTTCTTACATCCCAAACATTCTCCCATAAAACATCCACACATTCGAACCTTAAAAATCTCTCCTTTTTGGCGCCCCTGCCAAGTTATTGCGCTATTATATAAATTCAGGCGCAGTTTCTCCTTATGGATGACGAATGGGAACCTGTGATATGTTTTCCTTATTCTAAATGGATTGAGCATGTCAAAATAATTGAAGAGCTCATTGCGTTTTCACAAGAAAGAAAGAAAGAAATTGCGTAAGAAACGGTCAATAACGAGTCGACCTTCGAGGGTATCTCGTTAGCGGCGTGTATAATTTTGAAGAAATTTGAATGAAGAAAAAGAAGTTTTGTCGAAGAGAAAACATGGCCCCACCAAGAATCGAACTTGGGTCTGCTCGGTGTAAACGAGATGGTCTGCCATTAGCCTATGGGGCCGCCATAATAGAACAATAAAAATCTCACTTTTAAATCTAACTAATTCTATCAACGAAATTTTTATAAAGGAGATGTTCTATCTGATTTGATGAAAAAGTAGCTTCGAAGAAGCTTCATGTTTCATTTTATTAAAAATGGATATTAAAAAATGAAAAAGGTGTTTGTTGTTTTGATGTTTTTGATGTTGGTTGGCGGAGCCTTGGCTATGACTTCACCGATTAGGATTCAGGTTGGGGCAGGGAATGATGTTAGGTTGAATGCTCGAGATTCTACAACAGGTGTTACAATTGGAAATTATAAGGATGTGGGAATCGCAGATGAAAATGGATTATTTGAGACTAGAATATATTCCTTATTGGATCTAAATGGCGCAGTATTTCATGTTAAGGTTTATTCTGGATTGACATTGCTTCAAGATAAACAGTTTGATGCTTCAGAGGTTAGTGAGCCTTTGTTGTTTGATTGTACTAGTGAGTGTTTTAGTTCTACTTATGAATATATTGTTGAGGGAGTTGAGCCCGTTGTGGGGGTTGAGGAAGAATTGGAGACTGTTGATGGGATAATTGAGGAGAGTACCGATGAAACGATAGAAGGGGAAATTGTTGTTGATGACGGAGAAGTTATTGAAACAGGTTTTAGTGGGATGGCTATATTTGTTAAAGAGGATGGTTCGATTAATTGGGTTTATTCTGTTGGGGCTGGAGTTGTTGTTTTGCTATTATTGATTGTTTTAATTGCTCTTGCCGTTCGTCATTCTAAAAAAGGGGAGGGAAAAGAAGTAGCTTTAGATGATGAAGAGAAAGAGTTAGAGGATATGGAAGAGAAGGTTAAAGAGACGGAGAACAAGATTAAGAAAGTTAAGGAGAAAAAGGATAGAAGGATAAAAATTTATAATGCTAAGATTAAGTTGGCTGAAGAAGAGAGAGAGTTAAAGGAGCTTGAAGAAGATGGAGATAAGGCTGAAGTTGAGAAACAAGAAGAAGTTGTTGAGAAAGCTGAGGACAAAGTTGACGACGCTATTGAGCAGAATTAGTTTCTAGATCTTTGTTGAGATTTTCTGTTGATTTATTGACATAACCGCATCGTGCGCATTTGAAGTCGCTGTCGATTTTTTCGTATCGTGTTGAGTTGCATGCCGGACATTTTTTCATTATAGTTATTGGAAGGATAAACTTATAAACCAATCTTTTGATTAATCATTGTAAAACATAGTTTGGAGCGGTTAAAACCGTTCGTTTAAGCTCTTGGACTCCGGTCGCAAAGGGCTGAAGAGTTCAAGATTAATTCTTGACAAATTACAAATACGAAAATGATACTCAAAGGGCATAACCTTTTAGGTTACAAGAATCTGCAAGCAGGCGAGAACCCTTGTCGTATCGATAAAAATAATACAATGGAACAATTTGAAAAATTGGGTCTATGTGAACATGTACTGAAAGTAATTTCAGCTAAGAAGTTTACTGAGCCCTCAGAGATTCAGAAGAAAACGATACCGTTAATTCTTGAAGGAAAGGATGTTATAGCTGGCTCAGCGACGGGTTCTGGAAAGACTTTGGCTTTTGGTTCTGGGATGATTAAGAATATTGTGAAAGGAAAAGGTGTTCAGGGTTTGATTTTGACTCCGACTCGAGAATTGGCTGAACAAGTTTCTTGTGCCTTAGGAGAGTTTGCTTATCATAGGGGATTGGAGATTACAGCAGTATATGGTGGGGTTGCTATGGGGAACCAAGTTAAGAAATTGACTTATGCCGATATTGTTGTTGCGACTCCTGGTCGTTTGCTTGATCATATGCAACATAATTCTATTGATTTGTCTAAGGTTGATTATTTGGTTTTGGATGAGGCTGATCGAATGTGGGATATGGGATTCAAAGAAGATGTAGGGAAAATTGTTCAGGCATGTCCGAAAAATCGACAGACACTTTTATTCTCGGCTACAATTACCAGAGATTTGGCAGATTTTGCTGGGAAATATATGAAGTCTCCTGTGGAAGTTCAAGTAGAGAATTATGTTGATGCGTCTAAGTTGAAACAAATTTATTATGATGTTCGGGACGATGGGAAATTTTCTTTGCTCGTTCATTTGTTGAAATATGAGGATGCGCATTTGGTTATGATTTTTTGTAATACTCGAAGGAATGTAGACTTTGTTGTGAAGAATTTGGAACTTAATGGTGTTAATGCTCAGGCGATTCATGGGGGGATGGAGCAGAATAAACGGACTCGAGTTTTGAAGGGTTTTGATACCTTTTCAGGGCACAAGAACCTCTCACGAGGTAATGCGAAGGTTAATACCCTCGCAGATAAAAGTAAATTGGCTGGGGCATGCTATGTTTTGGTTTGTACAGATGTTGCGGCGCGAGGTTTGGATATTCAGGGTGTTTCTCATGTTTACAATTATGATTTGCCTAAAGACCATAAGGATTATATCCATAGAATTGGGCGGACTGCTAGGGCGGGTGCTGAAGGGATTGCGGTGAATATTTTGGCGAGTCGGGATTATGATGCTTTTGGTAATATTCAGAGGCATAATACTTCATTAGTTATTAGGCGAATTGATACTCCGCGATTTGAAAATATTTTTGTTAAGTTTGATTCTCCAAGGGGTGGAGGATTTCATGGCCGTGCTGCACGAGGTGGAAGGGATAGTCGAGGTCCAAGAAGGGATGATTTTAGAGGTCCTAGAAGAAGCTTAGGTAGTTCTGGTCCTAGGAGAAGTTCTCCAGATGGTCGGGGAAGAGAGCAAGGGGGCGATAGAAATAAGCGTTCAAGTTCAAGTTCTAGAAGTGGGTTTAGGGGTGGTGGTCGTGGGATCAGACAGAGAAGGGACAGACATTAGATTTTTTCTTCAAGTTTTGTGATTAGCTTGGAGTAGTTGATTCCGGACAATACACCATAATAATTGAAGAATTCTTTACCATCATCTGTGACTCCATTAAGTCGGATAGTGTAATTTTGAATGTTTGGGAGTTTTTCTAGTTCTTTTAATGCATAATGTAGAAATGAACTTCCGAAATCTTTTCTTTGTTCTAATACTTTGTCATTAACTTCGATCTCATGAATCCAAAGGGCTTTTGCAGATTCTACAACTTGGATTGCGATGAATCCGGCTTCTCCGGAGGGTATTGAGAAGTGATAAGTTTCGTAATGTTCGTGAGGATGTTGTTTGTTGAATTTGGTCATGTCACGTCCGAGAAAGGGGATAGTTGCATCTTGGGTCACCTCGAATTCGAGTCCATTGTGGGTGCATCCCATGAGAATTTATTCTTACTCGGAGTTATAAGGTTTTCTGTAGAATTAATTTATTAATCTGTTGTACAATAATGCGAAGACCCAAGTTAGAATGAAGATGTCGATGAAGATGTAGATTGCGCCGAGAGCGGATCCGAGATATGTTGTTGTGTAACCCATTCTTCCATAGATCTCTGAGATTAAGGAAACTAAAATTGGGAATCCGCCGAAGATGTTTGTGATTGTAGCGAGGCTTGCTAAAAGAACAATCGCTGCAAAAATTGTCGCCGCGGCTAGCGCGAACTTAACTGCATTGATTCTAGAATATCCCTCTTTTACCATGACTTAGTAAGGTGAGGAGGGTTTTTATAAGTTTTTAAAGTGTTTTTGCTTAATTGTTTTATGGAATTTAATATTGATTGGAAAGGTCAGAAGTATTTGATGGAATGGTTAGATGATGTTGATTTTGAGAGCTTAGAGAATGTTGTTCAAGCATATGGATTCATTTTTGACAAAAATGGAAAGCTATGTATAATTAATTGTACGGGAAATTGGTGTTTACCTGGGGGAACTATTGAGGATTATGACAATAATTTTGAAGATACCTTAATTCGAGAGGTTAATGAGGAAGCAGATTTAGATATTGAGAATATTAAGCGAGTTGGTTGTTTCAAATGCACATCGTTGAGTGATAATTGTGAGAGAAAGGGTGTTCACCATATTCTTAGGTATGTTGCGGATGTGGATAATATAAAAGAACAAACTGAAGATCCCGCTATTGGGAAGATCCCAGAGAGGAAATTTATTGATACTGAAGATTTTTTGAAATTTGTTCCTTGGGGAGATAGTGGGGCGTTTCAATTGAAGAAAGCTTTGGAGGTTTTGAATGGGAAAGAAAGAATTTGATTATTATATCTTTATTGATTATTCTGATAACTTGATTGGATATATTATCTTAAGTAGGGAGCAGATTAAAGACTGCGTTCTTAAGACTTCTAAACTAAAGCACTATAAAGAATTAAAGCAGAAAAAATTGTATCTTAAGTCAATGAAAAATTTATTTAAAAGGAACAAGGTTTTAGAATGTCTTTGTAAACATAAGATTACTGAATTAAGACAAAATATAGAATTGTGTTCTGAAGTTTTTGAGTTCTGTAAGGATAAATCTGAGTCAAATATATTTATCTCTGTTGATGATAGGCAATATAAGGGATTTATAAAATTAATTGAGATTCTTGATGGAAAAAGATTTACAATTGTTAAAGAGGGTAAGTTAAAGAAGAATTCAGTAGAGCACAGGTTAAGCTTGATAGTTGATACCTTATTAAATCTAAAAAGGACAAGAAAATGAATAGGGTAAGTGCATCCGTCAAACCTACTAACCACGTCAAGCGTGGGATTCGTCAGGTTGCGTTTCCCTATGATAATTATACCCAAACGCACAATTTAAATGTTTCGGTTACATGGGAGAGTTATGGTAAGAGTTAGATATTCATTCGGGTCACGGCATACTGGGCACATTACTAATATTAAGAAGCAGCGGGGAAAGTATCCTGATGTTATGAAAGATGTTGTTCGTATTTCGGATATCATTCTTGAGATTTTAGATGCGAGGTATATTGAGGAAACGCGGAACATGGAAGTGGAGGAAGATATTTTGTCCTCAAAGGATGACCTTGGTAGGCCTAAAAAGGTATTAATATATGTTTTTAATAAGGTCGATTTGGTTGATAGGAAAGAGTTGGAGAAGCAGATTCCGAGTTGGATGAAGCCTTATGTTTTTATTTCGGCGACTGAGAAGATTGGATTGAGGGACATTACGGCTAGAATTAAGATGGAGGCTAAGAGGATTCTAAAACAAAGGCTAGGTGGTGAGATTGAGATTAAGGAAGATAAGGGTAGATTCAATAAGATTGAGGATAAGAAGGCGCGGGATGCTAAGGCAAAGGCGACTTATGGGGATGTTGTTAAGGATATGGAATCTAAGAAGCGGATTCATGTGGGGGTTATTGGTTATCCGAATGCGGGAAAGTCGTCGGTGATTAATTTTATTACGCATCGGGCTGCGGCTAAGACGGCGAAGCAGGCGGGTTTTACTAAAGGGATGCAGAAGATTCGGATGTCTGATGATATTTTGATTCTTGATACGCCAGGGGTTATTCCGGCGAGTAAGTATTCGACTGAGAGCAAGAGTTTTGCGCAGGATGTTAAGGTTGGTGGGCGGACTTATAGTAATGTTAAGGATCCTGAGGACGTTGTTTATTATTTGATGGTTGCGCCTGATCCGAAGGACGCGGATAATGTTACTGATAAAGAGAAGAATGCGATTAAGGATGCAGAGGTTAATGCTAAGAAGATTGAGGATTTCTATGGGTTTGAAGGTTTGAATGTTGAGGAGTTTATTGAATCGTTGGGGAAGAAGAAAGGATTTTTGGGGAAGGGGGGCAAGGTTGATGTTGATAGGAGTGCTAGGGTGGTGTTGAGGGATTGGCAAGAAGGACGGATAAAATGAGAATATTTAAAAACCTATTACCCTTAAAGTAATTATGAGTATTAATTCTTTGGATGATGGATTAGAAGGAAAGTGGGTTATACTTCTTAATGAACATATTATAGATTCAGGAGAGAATATAAAAGAATTAGTTGAGAGAGCAAAAAAATTGTATCCTGATAAAAAATTAACTCTTGCAAAAGTTCCTACCAAAGAATCTATGATTTATTAAAATGGTTCTCTCTTTTAGATATCATGTTATCCCCGATGTAACAAATGGGGAGAAAAAACCCACAATTCCTGTTGAGTTTAAATTAGAATCGGGAGGATATATTGAAGTAATGTGCTTAGTCGATTCAGGATCTGATGTAGTAGTATTGCCAAAAGGAATTGCAGAATTACTCAATCTTAATTTGGGAGAAGAATCAAATTCATTGGGGATTGGTGGAGAAGTTCCAGTAAGACTTAGCAGGGCATCTTTTAGGATAAAAAAAGAGCATGGATACCATACTCTAACAGTTCCTGTTGAAGTTTTTAATACAGATAACATTCCAGTCTTATTGGGCAGACAGGGTTTTTTTGATAAGTTTAAGGTTACTATTGATGAACGGGATAAAAAGGTAATACTAAAAGAACATAGTTCTCGAATTTCTAGCAGATAAAAGAATTAATTCTAAGTTACACGAGTGAAGCGATGATGGGGTGGGAAAAGGGTTATAGGGGGGAAGAATTAGTCTTCTTTTTCAAGATATGCTTCTTTTTTGTCTGGGTCAAAAACAAATTTTAGTTTATTATTGATTAAGAAGTCAACACCCAGAATACTGGGGCTTGGAGAACTACAGGTGCCACCTATTGGATCAGAGCAAATTATTACCTCTGTGTTTATTACGAGTCCACTAATTCTAATTTTTGCGTCTTTTAATATTTTGGCATTCATTTGTGAGCCTCCTATATGTAGCGGTTCTCTTGAGGGAAAGTCTGCTAACCTTAGCCTAGATATCCTCTTTGTAGCTATGTCGTCATAGCCGATTATAGTTGTAGGACTTCCACTGTCTACTATCGCTTTAACTATTCCATTAAGATTAATTTCATCAGCCCTTATAAAAAATTAGCAACTGGCCTTAGTCCTTCCGCAAAATCGTGAACTTTAAGTGGAATCCTCATTGTCAGAATAATATTGTGGTTCCTTCAGGATAAACGAATTCTATAAACATGAATTGTGAATCTTCCCCCTTGCTTTCCAGTATCTCTACAACTTTATTGATATCTTTATCAAAAGCTATAGGCCTTTCATCCTTTATAGCAACGAATTTCCCAGTTAAACTTTCTTCCCTTAATTTATTAATATTACCATAGAACCATTCGCTATTTTTTTCAAATTCATCAAAAGCTTGAGAACTATCCATGGTTTCTTTATACTAATATTATTTATAAATGTTTACTCTCACAAGTTACACAAGAACCCCCCCGGCAAGTCAACCCAAGAAACATTTTATAAAGTTACAAAACTTATTAATTATATGAAGGTGAATTGGCTTTTGCTGATTGGTTTTATTGTTGCGTGTAACTTGATTGGTGCTCTTGGTGCCATATGGACTTCTTCTGACAGTTCTTGGTATAAGGGAATTAATAAGCCGAGTTTTAATCCGCCGAGTTGGATTTTTGGGCCGGTTTGGACTTTGTTATTTACGTTGATGGGGATTGCGTTGTATCTTGTTTGGGTTGCACCTTCGTCTAAGATAAGAACTATTGCATTGGTTATATTCGGAATTCATTTTGTCTTGAATGTTCTATGGAGTTATTTATTTTTTGGTGCGAATAATCCTTTAGCCTCACTTATAGAAATATTTGTTTTGTTGGTGTTTATCGTTGCTACTGGAATTTATTTTTACATGATTAATCGTTTTGCAGGATATTTATTCATTCCTTATTTTCTCTGGGTTGCTTTTGCTAGTTTTTTGAATTATTCTATTTGGAATTTGAATAAGTAGGTTATAATGATGGTTGGGGGCCAAATTCTCTCCATTCAACCTTGAAATCCATGAAGTCTATTTCTGCAAATCGGTTGTAATTTCTTTTTCCTTTATCTATTAAATGTTTGAAAATTTCCATTACTTGAATATTCGCGACTGCTCCTGCAATTGGCCCAAGACTCCCAGTTTGTTCTATGTCTTTAATCATTTCAAATCCCTTTAGAGGATCGTTTTCTTTTTGGAATCTTAGGAAATCTTCAAACTTTGCAGTTTTCCCTGGCATGATTATTGGACCCACCATCCCAAGATGCATATTGTATCCCCCAGCAACACAATAAGGAACATTATATTTTGTCGCAAAAGTATCTATGATTTTAGTGGTTTCATGAATTGAAGGGTTATCTGCACAATTCACTAAGAAATCCACTCCTTTTACTAAGGGAGTTAAATCTTGGCTTTCTGAGACCCAATTCTTATAAGAGTTTATATTTGCATTAGGAAGTTTTTCTTTCATGACATCCACCTTATATTTTCCAATATCTCCTTCGTTAAAGAAAAGTTGTCTATTCAAATTGGATTCTTGGACTACATCTAGATCAGCTATATTTATTGTTCCAATACCTATTTGATAAAGGCCGTTAACCATCCAAGTTCCAATTCCCCCAACCCCGAAAACACTGACTTTTGATGTTTGTAATTTTTTCTGAAGTTTTAGGGTTTCATCCCAGCTATCAGTTAATTCATCTATAAATGATATTTGTCTTGCAAATCTTTGATTGGTATATTCGTTGTAAGTTCTCACAATTCCTTCTTTTTCTAGGGCACTGAGACAAACCGAAATATTTTTTGAGTCAAACTTTGATTCGAGATTTTTAATAACTTGGCTTCTATTCGATTCATCTTTTAATTCGTCAATTAATCCTTTTACTAAACCATCCACATTATATGTTTTAATCTTACGAGTGTTCGTAAAAACCACATGGTATTTATCTTCAGTTTCTTTTAGAATATATGCAGATTCTCTTAGCCTTAATTTTTCTTGCATACAGAAACCTCGGAAAATTTAATGAATCCGTCTTCTGGAGGGCCCAGAATAAGATCACCACTTTTATCCGTAGGAATTATAAGTAAATATTCTGGAAAATCTCTCAAAGGGCTTTCTTTTCTCAAGTGCCATGAACCAGTAATTACTAAAATAGGTTTTTTGGAAATATTAAAATATTTTTGAATTTTATTTTTTTGAGTTTGTTCTCTTTTTTCTTGGAGAGATGCTATTTCTTGAATTTCTTTTTCAGAAGGTTCTTTTTCACCCTTAACAATTTTTTGAAGATCTTCCCCTAGTCCAAAATTTTTTAAGTCTATTCCAATAAGTTTGATATTCTTTGATTTACATAAATGAATAATATTTTCTACTTCTTCAAAAGAGGTCATATTAGAAACTAATTTAGAATTTAATAGTGATTCAAAATCTTCTTTATCTAATAGTTCTAGGTCGTTTAATTGTTCATATAAAACATACTCTGGACTAAATCTTTCTATTAGTTCTTTCTGTTTTTCAAAGTCGTTTATGAAGCCGTGGGTGTCACCTAAGAAAATTAGCTTCAATTCATTAGAATTTGTTGCCATTTACATCCAATACATTATACTTGTTCCGCCTTGATAGTCTTGGGAAGAAACGAGTTGTAAACCTTCATAAGAAGATTCTTGCGTTCCAACCTTAGATATCTTGCTTTCGCCTACGGAGGATTCTAAAGATTCCATGATTTTTAAGGGAATCTTAGATATATAAGGATTTCGTAGATAGTATAGATAATTTATCTTAATCCAACACCTAAATATATCATTACTATCAAGTAGTGCAAAACACGAAGTCTTATATAGGCACTTTTCGAATTTTTATTATGGGATTTAAATCACTGAAGATTATTGAGCCGATTTTGCGTTCTCTTGAGAAAGAAGGATATACGAAACCGACGCCAATACAAGAGAAAACTATACCTTTATTGTTAGATAATAGGGATGTAATTGGGATTGCGCAGACTGGAACTGGGAAGACTGCGGCATTTGTTGTGCCTATTTTACAGAAATTGCAAGAGAGGACGAAGGGTTTGAAAAGTAAAGACCCACGAGTTTTAGTTTTAGCACCGACGAGAGAATTGGTGGCGCAGATATCTGAGAGTTTTGAGAATTATGGAAGATTTCTTAATTTTAGACATTTAGCAGTTTATGGTGGGGTTGGAATTGTCCCCCAGATTAGAACCTTACAACGAGGAGTTGATATTTTGATTGCTACTCCCGGTCGTTTGATGGATTTGATGAATCAGGGGAAGGTAAGTTTGAGAAATGTTGAATTTTTTGTTTTAGATGAGGCAGATAGAATGCTTGATATGGGATTTTTGCGGGATGTTAAGAAAATTGCTTCGGCATTGAAAGTTGAGAAACAATCTTTGTTTTTTTCGGCTACTATGTCTAATGAGATTGCGGACTTGACTAGAGATTTTTTGAGGAATCCTGTTCGTGTCGATATTACTCCCGAATCTAAGGTGGTAGATAAAATTGAGCAATGTGTTTTCTTTATTGACCAGAATGATAAGAATGAGTTGTTGTTGGATTTGATTAAGCAACAGAATATGAATCGTGTTTTGGTTTTTGTTGGAATGAAATATCGAGCTGACAAGGTTGTTAGAGTTTTGGAGCAAAATGGTGTGAGTGCTGATGCTATTCATGGGAACAAGTCTCAGATTCAGAGGACACGAGCATTGAATAATTTTAAGGATGGGAAGGTTAGGGTTTTGGTTGCGACAGATATTGCGGCTCGAGGAATTGATATTAAAAATATTGGGCATGTGATTAACTATGATTTGCCGAATGAACCTGAAAATTATATTCATAGAATTGGGCGGACTGCTAGGGCGGGGAAGGATGGGACTGCATATTCTTTTTGTGAAGCTCAGGATAGAAATTTTTTGAATCAGATTGAGAGAATTACTAAACGGAAAATTGAACATGCAGATCATAAGTATCATTCTATTGCAGCAAAAAATGCTGAAGGTGATGACGCTAAACCGGCTCCACGAAATGGTCGGGGCGGAAGAAGTTTTGGTAAAAGACAAAGAGGTCGGGGCGGAAGTGATGGCACCTTCACAAATAGAAGAAGAAAATTGGTTGGGGCAGGCCCTCGGGGAAATGTTCGAAGCAGGGGACGGGGAAATGCTCGGGGAAATGGCGGTCATGGAAGGTCTTCAAGAAGTGGTGGTAGTTCATCTAGAAGTATGAGAAGTGGAAGAAGTAGGTCTGGAAATAGTTCTGGGCGAAGCAGACGATAATTAATTCTATTATAAATTTTACAGGGTAGTGGTTTGGGAAACTAAATAGAATTATTTTCTTTTCTTTTTTATTCTCTCGAATGCGTTTCTCGTAACTAGATAGGTTATGAAAATAATTGCGAAGAGGATAAGGATGGTGCTTTGTATGAATACGATATTGGCAATAGGGTTATCTACGTTAATGACATATTTTCCAGAGAGAAGTAAAAAATGCGTAACGATTGCAATACCCGCAAGGGCTATGATACAGATATGATGTTTTATAAAAAACTTTTTTGCGTCACCCATGTTTTCTTTTAATGTTTTAAGTATTTAAATATATTTAATTTATTGATTCGGGGATATCGTAAGGTCCGTAAAGTTTTGTGTTGTAGTCATTGATGTCTTGGATTAGGTATCCGTCACCACAGACTATTGCTCTTCGTTCATCTCCACAACCGCCGAGTCCGTTGGATCTTCCACAAAACTCGGTAAAGTACTCTACAACTTCAGGTTTTTCTTCAGTTGATTTGCATCTGTAACTTGAAATGTCCCAAGGATTAATGTAGGGTTCTACGGTTTTTGGAAGTACTATACGTTCGGGATATTCGGGATTATATTCTCCACGAGTTTCATAAAGGTTATATGCATAATCGTCTATGTTTCCGGTAAATTCGTGGACTCCCTTCATAGATTCGTCGGTTCTTGAATACATCATTCCCGTGGGAACGCCATCGAAGATACAATATTTTTCTTCTCGTTTACATTCTTGTTCAGATAAACGTGAATCATATGTCCTTGTATTCCAACCGATTATTGAAACGATTATTGAAATTAGAATGATTGAGATGATTGTTGTAGTTACAAGTTTTGTTGAGTTTTCCATTGTATTTATTTTTTCTTCTTCTTACCTCGTTTATTGAAGTTTCTGAAGAATTTGAATTCTTCTAGAAGCTCTGGAATTGTCCAGAGGACTGCGACGAATCCGATTATGAAAATGTAGATGTTGTAATTGTCTGCGGATGAACCTGGGAATGGTTTTCCGGTTAGGGCAAAGTATATTAGGGAAACTCCTGCGAAGAGAAGGATTACTGAAAGGAATTTTCCGATAATTTCTTGAGGGTCTC
The DNA here is from genome assembly GCA_018830525.1 of Nanobdellota archaeon. Classification (GTDB taxonomy): domain Archaea; phylum Nanobdellota; class Nanobdellia; order Pacearchaeales; family GW2011-AR1; genus JAGVXH01. The sequence goes on from JAHJSH010000035.1 coordinate 49,696, forward strand.
GTACTACTCTCTTTTCGAAGATTAGGATTGCGAGATAGTAGACTATGAAGATTGAGATGATGACTAGATATTCGGAGGTTATCATTGAATATCTAAATCCTGAAAGTATATAAGTTTAATTAAAATAAATTGTTTTGATTTGCGTTCTAAAAGCGTTGTCCGCAAGCATAGACAGATAATGAGTTCTCATGGTGTTGGGCGATTATCTTCTAGCTATCCAACCGTTGCCACTGGCTTCCCATGTGGCTCCATTCATCGCTCTATCGATCGCACGAATCACTTCGTCACGGCTTCGTCCGCCGTGAATGTTCATGTCGTCGTATAAAACTTCGAGTTTAACTATCACTTTATCCTCCTTTTTTAATTAGCTTTCTTATGATCTAAGCTGATTGTTTATCGCGATTTTTCTTTATATAGAATTATGGGTTCCGATGTATATTTTGTGGGATGATTTGATTTATAAGCTGTTTGACTTAGGAGTGGTGGTAGTTGATTTGAGAGTAGTAGTGGACCAGATTCGATTAAAATCTCATATACTTTCGGTCGCCTTTCAGTTGCTACGAAAGTGGTGGTGGTAGTTGATTTGAGAGTAGTAGTGGGGGGTTTTGGTGTTTATGAGAATGTTTATTAATCTAAATTATATTGTATAATTATGAAAAAGAGAGGTATATCTGCGGTTGTTGCGACGATTTTGATAATTTTGATTGTCGTCGTGGGGGTTGGAATTGTTTGGAAGATTATTTTGCCACTTTTTGCGGAGTTGGAATTATTGAGTTACTCGGATGTTCGGATGAATATTGTTATGCAGGGTTATACGATTTATGATAAGGATGGGCATTTTGCTTTTGTTCAGATTGGGCGGGGCGCTGATGAGGTTAATGTGACCGGGCTTGAGATTGGATTTCGTTTTGATGGGACGACGAAGACTTATCAGACGAAAGTGGTTCCTGCTCCGGGCGGAAAACATGTTTACAAATTTAATTTTACAAATGATTCTGATATGGGGATTCCTCAAGATGTGGCTCCTGATAAGGTGACTGTTGCGCCTGTTTTTATTTTTAATAATAAGGTTAGATTGGGACAGATTTTAGATGAGAAGCCTTTGCCCTCGGGGAAGATTTATTTGTCTGCGGGAGATTGGATTAATGCTAATCTCGAGGCTGCGGAGAATATTGTTGTGATTCACCTTGGTCCGAGTAATGTGCCTGGGGTTCCGGTGAATGATACTGGGGATGGAGAAGGATGTATTGTTTCTGGGGAAGAGATTTGTGGAAATGATGTCGATGAAGATTGTGAAAATGGCGTCGATGATGGTTGTGATGTTTTGGGTTATTTCTTTGAAGGAACGGGGGTTGAAGGAGATGCTTATGTTATTGAGAATTGTTATCAGTTGCAAAATATGAGTTATAATCTGGATGGATATTATGAGCTTAAGGGAAATATTGATTGTTCTATGACTAATTTATGGGGTGAGGGGAAGGGGTTTAAGCCTGTTGGAGACCTTTCATCTAAGTTTACTGGAAGGTTTGATGGAAATGACTTTGAGATTAGTGAATTGTTTATTAATCGTGGTGATGAGAATTATGTTGGGTTGTTTGGTTATATTCGGAGTGGTGAGATAAAGAATGTTGGGATGGTTGATTCTGAAATTTACGGTAACAGTTATGTTGGGGGCATCACCGGCTCTTCTTCTCCTGATTCTACAATTACCAACTCCTACAACACTGGCTCTGTTAATGGTCGTTCTGGTGTGGGAGGGATAGTCGGAATTTCTTATTCTTCAATCACAGATTCCTACAACACTGGCTCAGTCCAAGGTTATTCAAATTATATCGGGGGAATAGCCGGAGATTCTTATTCTCCGATCACCAATTCCTACAACACTGGCTCCATTTCAAGTTCTTCAGGAAATGCTGGAGGCATAGCAGGTAGTTCTCATGATTCCACAGTCACTAACTCCTACAACACCGGCTCCGTCGTAAGTTATTTAAGAACTGCCGGGGGGATAATTGGTTTTTCTCTTTCATCTCCAGTCACTAACTCCTACAACACCGGCTCCATTTCAGGGTTAGAATATGTTGGGGGGGTAATCGGTGTTTCTTTTGATTCTTCTCCAGTCACTAACTCCTACAACACCGGCTCAGTCACAGGTTCTTTACGTGTCGGAGGTATAATTGGTGCTTCTCATTATGATTCCACAGTCACTAACTCCTACAACACCGGCTCAGTCACAGGTTCTTCTCATATTGGAGGGATAATTGGTGCTTCTCATTATGATTCCACAGTCACTAACTCCTACAACACCGGCTCAGTCACAGGTTCTTCTCATATTGGAGGGATAATCGGTTCTATTGAGGCTGGGGGTTATTCTCCAGTTATGAACTCCTATTATCTTGATTCGAGTTGTGGGGAGTTTTGTGGTTATTGGGGGAAGAGTTTAACTAGTCTGCAGATGAAGGCGGGTAAGGGTTACAATGGTTGGGATTTTGATACTATATGGGATATTGATGAAGGAACGAGTTATCCTTGGTTGGGGGAAATTGAACAAGTGCCTCATCCCGGATTGTAAGATTTTTAGATGATAATTATAGAGATTATTTTCTTTTTTTTTGTTATGCCATTTGATGTGATTGTTAGGGTTTAGATAGGTAAATATAATCTCCCTAATAATCAAATACTTCTAATGTGATTTGTGTGGTAGAAGGACGTCTTTAATCTGTTTAACTCCAATCTGAATTGAAGTTATCGCGCGGTTTAAATAGTATTTTTTAGTGTATATTTTATGGAGACAATTAGAACGAGATTATGCAATGACAACCCAGTAGGTAATCTGGTGATTGAAGTCCTTGCGGATCAAAAATCTATAGATTTTTGCTAATGGCAAAAGACGAGACCAGCATTATGATTAATCTCGGGGATGAGAAAGCGAAGCAGATTTCGGAAGTTATTGGGAGCAAGTCTTGTAATAGGATTTTGAATTTGCTTGCTGAAAAAGATTTGACAGTTAGTGAGATTTCTCGGGAGTTGAAGATGCCGATTAATACGGTTGATTATAATGTTAAGAAATTGGTTCGGGCGGGTTTGATTGAGAAAGCGTCGCATTGGTGGAGTGTTAAGGGGAAAAAGATGCTAACTTACAAAGTTTCTAATAAGAAGATAATTATTTCTCCAAGAAAATCTGTTGCGAAGGTTTTTGCTTGGACACTTGGATTGACTGGACTTACTGCTTTGACAATTAGGGAATTACTTGGACGGGCACAATATGCTGCGGCTCCAGTTATGGATATGGCTAAGGGTAATGCTTTGATGGCTGAAGCAACTACAAGTTCTGCACCGATAATCTTGGAGGGAGCCGAGAGCGGTGGTGCAGGATTTTTGTCTTTCCTTGCAGGGATAAGTCCGTGGTCGTGGTTCTTAATCGGGGCATGGTTTGCAGTTTTTTTGTTCTTCGCGATAACATTAATAAATGATGGGAGACATAAATTATTATGAAACAGGTGATGGGTGTGACTCTTATGATTCTTGCACTTGCAGCGATAACTAGTTTAGTTGTGTTTTCAGTTCAGCAAAATATGCCTAATGGGACTACTGAAATTGATTTGAAGAAGTTTGCATCGGATGAAGAATTTAGAACGTTTGTGAATGAAAGTTCAGAGGGAAATTATAATTATATGTTTGGTGGTGATATGATGATGGCTGAAACGATGGCCATAGATTCTGGCGCGGTTCTAACGGCTGATTCTAATCAAAAATCTTCCGCAGATGATTACTCTACGACAAATATCCAAGTTGAAGGTGTTGATGAAGCAGATATTGTAAAGAATGATGGGAAATATATTTATGTTGCTACTGGAAAGAAAGTTGTGATTTTGGATGCTTATCCTGCAGATGAAATGAAAGTATTGGCAGAAATTAATTTTAGTGCTAGTGTTAGTGAGATTTTTATTAATGATGATAAGTTAGTTGTATTTGGTCGGGGGATTGTAGATAGTCCTCAAGAGGAAGAGAGGGAAGAAGTAGGAGATTTGGAAATTTTGGACAATTATTATTATTATTATCCTAGAAATTATGACCCTGCGGTTTTGACTTATGATATTAGTGATAGAGAAAATCCAGTTCTTGAGAACACTGTTATTCTTGAAGGAAATTACATTGATTCTAGAATGATTGGAGATTATGTTTATGTTGTGAGCTATAAGTATGTTTATACTGGTGTTGAGTCGCCGATTTATTATATTAACGGTGTTGAGCGAGCTGTTGATGTAGAAGATATTTATTACCCGACATTTAGAGATAATAGTTATCAATTTACTTCTATCTCTTCGATAAACCTTAAGTCGGGAGATTTTGAAACGGAGACTTACCTTCTTGGGACTTCGTATACGATGTATGTTTCGGAGAATAATATTTATCTTACCCAGTTTAAGAGTACAAGTTATGAGGATTATATAGATATTATTATTGAAGATGTATATTTAGAGATTCTTCCGAAAGAGTACAAGGAACGAGTTGAAGAAATTCTAGGTATGGATGAATATTATGATAAGAGCAAGGCTATGGGAGATTTGATGGAGGAATGGGGAGATAGTATGGAAGGACAAGAAGTTAGTGAGCTTGAGGAACAGATGGAAGAGTTGATGACTGCAGCTTCTATAAAAATTTCTAAGATGCAAGGAACTGCGATTTACAAGATTGGGTTAGATAAGATGGATATTGATTATATCGCGAGTGGGTTTGTTCCAGGGAGATTGTTGGATCAGTTTTCTATGGATGAGCATGAAGGGAATTTGAGAGTTGCTACGACTAGTGGGAGTACTTGGTGGGGTGCGGGCTCTGATAGTTTGAGTCATATGTTTGTTTTAGATGAAGATTTGGAGATTGTTGGAAGTGTTGAAAATTTGGCTGAAGGCGAGAGAATTTACTCTTCGAGATTCATGGGAGACCGAGCTTACATGGTAACGTTTAGACAAGTTGATCCGTTGTTTGTTATTGATTTATCTGACCCGGAGAATCCTAAAGTTATGGGGGAGTTGAAGATTACTGGTGTTTCAGAATATTTGCATCCTTATGATGAGGACCATATTATTGGAATTGGTAAGGCAGCGACGGAGGAAGGGCTCTTTCAGGGATTGAAGGTTTCATTGTTCGATGTCAGTGATGTTGAGAATCCAATTGAAGTTGCAAAGATTGAGATTGGAGATAGGGGTACGAATAGCGATGCGTTTAATGACCACAAGGCGGTTTTATTTGACAAGGAAAAGAACTTGTTAGTTCTTCCAGTTGATTTGTATGAGATTACTCAAAGTTCGAGTAGAACTTATGGAGAATTTGTATGGCAAGGGGCTATGGTTTTAGATATTAGCCCGCAAGGGATTAGTGAGCGGGGGAGGATAACTCATCGAACTTATGAAACAGAAGATGATGGATATTATTGGAAGCAGTACCAAAGTTCGATTAAGAGAAGTTTGTATATGGATGATGTGCTTTACACGATATCGCAGACTAAGGTAAAAGCTAATTACTTGGAGAGTCTTGATGAGATTAAGGAAGTTGTAATTTCTGAAGGTTCGGATTATAATTATTATCCGATGACTGGTGGCGGTCTTCTTGAAGAAACGATTGCATTTTAATTAGTTTTATAAGTCTTCTAAGCTATATTTAAACATGGGATTTTGGCCGGTCGTTATGAATGTTCTCCGGAACTCGGATGTTGTGCTTTTGTTAGTGGATGCGCGAATGCCAGAGATTACGAAGAATTCTGAAATTGTTTCGAAGGTTGAGAATATGAAGGGCAAGCGTCTTGTGATTGTTTTTAATAAGTCGGATTTGATTGGTCGGAAGGATATTGAAAAATTAAAGAAAGAATATCCTAATGCATTTTTTATTTCAGCGACGAAGAAAATTGGAATTGGTAAATTGAAATCCACATTAGAAAATATGGCGGAGCATTGGAATCGACCGAGTTTAAGGGTTGGGCTTGTCGGTTATCCTAATATTGGGAAATCGACTTTGATTAATTTGCTTGCTCCTGCGGCCCATGCTAAAGTGTCTCCAGTTTCTGGGACGACTAGGAAGACTTTATGGGTTCGAAATGGTCGATTGAGAATTATGGATTCTCCAGGAATTATTCCGTATGGGGATAAAAAAGTTCAGGTTGGAATGACAGCTTCTAAGGATCCGCATAAGATAAAAAATCCGGAGAAGGTTGCGATTAGTATAATTGAGCTTTTGATGGGGAAGGATCCGAAGTTGTTAGAGAAGTATTACAAGGCTTCTGGGGCAACAGCTTATGAGATTTTTGAGGATATTGGGCATAAGATGGGGTATTTGGTTAAGGGTGGAGAGGTTGATGAGAATAGGATTGCGATTAAAGTAATTGACGATTGGCAGAGGGGTAGGATAATGTTGAAGTGATTAATTTTTAAAGATTATTTTTTCTTCGCGTAGATGATTCCAACAATTACTAATATAATAATAACTATTCCGCCGATATACCACCAAACATTTGATTCTTCTGTAGTTACTGCTTCGTCTTCTCCCGTAGCAGCTTCACCAGCATCTTGTAATTCTCCTTCGCCTGCAACAGTGTCTTCTGTGATTAATTCATGAATAGATTTAACCGTAATGTTTGCCCTGTTATTCTCAATTGAGTTTAACTTTACTAAGATATCATAATAGTCATCATCTGAAACTTCAAATCTTCTTTCATCGCCGACTATTAATGTTGCTTGTTGGGGGTCTGAGGACACGTTTATCGTTGCTGTTGTAGCAGTTAATCCGACAACTCCGATATAATGATTTAAAGTTTCTACTTTTACTTTAACTCTTTGCCTTACCTGAAGTTCTTTTGTATAAGATTCTGCAAATTGTTCATCAGTAACTGTCTGTGTTCCTTTGGTCCAAAAGTTTGTGGTTGTTGTGCTTCCAGAGGATCCGCTACTACCACCACTTACATCATAAGATGCGGTACTGCTTGCCGTGTTGCTTGCGTAGTCTGTAACGCTACAAGTATAATAATAGGTTCCGGTAGAGGATGTTGAGGGTGTTGTTGTGGCAGAAGAGGATGCTACTCCAGAAGTTGCGTCTGCGGCAGTACAAGTACAGGTTACTACATCATTTAAATTTGCTGATGCAGGTGTACATGCGGCTGTAGCGGTAGGTGCAGTCGTATCTAGGGTAATCATCATTGACTGAGTATAATTTTCATTTGTTGCACTATCGTTTACTGTAACATTGAAAGTATAATCTCCGTTTATTAATCCAGTCCAAGTAATGTTTCTTGATCCATCAGTATATTGGGTGCTGTTAACTGATCCAGAACCATTATATAAGTTAAAGACAATCGTATCGTTGTATAATTCTGTAACTGATACATTTACGAAGATTGATGTAGCTGAAATATTTGAATTATTGACATACATTCCTCCGAGATAACTTATTGCTGGTGCAGTCGTATCTAATGTGATTGTCCTAGTTCCAGTTCCAGTTGTATTTACATTCCCTGCTGTATCATTTACAGTTGCGTTGATGTAATAGATACCGTCGACCAACCCAGTAAAGTTAATTTCAGCTAAATTTGTACTAACCGTACTATTCAAAGGGCCTGATGAATTAAATAAGGAATATGTAACATTAGCTAAGGCTCCCCCGTAAGCCCCATCGGTGTCGTTTGCGGTAACATTAACAATGATGTAATTTTGTGAAAGGTTTGCATATGCCCCTGAAGTATCTCCAGTGAACGAAATGTTGAAAGGTGCGGTTGTATCATTTATTTCTACTGAAATATATTGTGTTGTTACCGTCGTATTTGCCATTGTGACGTTAACTGTAAGATTATAAGTTCCGGGTGTTGTTGCTGAAGCGTTGAACCAAAATTGGGTTCCATCCCCGCCAATAGCTGTTTCGGTTCCGTTGATAAGGAACCAACCTGCTGTTTCATTTGCCCAACTTAATGTGGTCGTTGTATTTGTAAAGACTGCTACAGTTTCATTTTCTCCGACGCCTTGGGTTAAATCAATATATGTAAATGTTTCAGGGAGGGTGATGTTAACCATTGTGATGTTTGCGATTGCTCCTAGTTGAGTATTGTTTACTGTGATGTTATATGTATTATTTATTGTTGTTTCGTTGAATGAAAATCCTAATCCATTTTCGTATGTTGATGGTGTTAGAACCTGAGCGAGGACAAAAGATAGAGTTAAAACCAAAACTAATACTAATGATGACGAGATTACTTTTTTGTTTTCCATATCACTTCTTTGTTTTATGAGGAAGTTTTAGTTTATAAATGTTTATTTTTTGAATAGAAATCCCTCTAGCCAGTTTTTCACTTTATTTTATTTTTAAGAATTGTGTGGCGAAGTTAGGTTTATAATAAACTTTTTATACCTAGTTATCTATAAATTTAAATGAAGGATAGAGGTTTTAGTAAAGTTTCGATTATTTTTCTAATAATAATCATTTCAATTGTTAGTGTTTCTGCAACACAACAAGGGGCAAAGGTGGGAGATGCCTGTAGAGCCACTTTAGGAAAATTTGAGGGAGAAATAGGTGTTGTCGATAATATGTGGAATGGTGGTTTTAGATGCATTAATTTAGGGGAGTGGAGCATATATGGTGGAACTGATGTATGGGTATTAGTGAATCCAGAAAGTATATGTTATGAAGGATATTACTTAAAAGATGATTTGTGTTATTTAATAGATAATGAAGAAGACGATTGTGAAAATAATAAACTAGATTCGGGTGAAGAAGATGTAGATTGTGGAGGGGGTTGTCTTCCTTGTGATGATACCTGCTTTAATAAAAAACAAGATGATGACGAAGAAGGAATAGATTGTGGCGGGCCTTGCATGCAAAAATGTTCTTTTGATACCTCAATTAATCCCAGCTCTTCAATGTTAATTGCCAACGGAATAGACTCCCAAGAATTTATTTTAACTGCTAAAAGTGGTGGTTCTCCATTAAAAAATGAAAAATTTACAGTTTCTTTTTGGTTTCCGTTTAATAGTAAATTAATGGAAGATTACGGGAAAATTTCTCCCACAACTATTACAACTGATGAATCTGGGAAAGCACAATTTACTTATTATTCGCCAAGGGCTCCAGACGGAACATATTTGAAAAATCTCAATTTTGAACTTAGAGCTACCGGGAAGTCTGGAACAAAAACAACAATTAAGTTATTGGATCCTAAACCCCAAATAAAAATAACCTTGAGTCAAGGAAGTATGCTTGAAGGTAATGAAATGAATTATGCCGATGTAGAAATAATTGATGAAGACAGTAGTGAATGGAGCATTAAAGTTACCACCAGTATAGGAACACTTATTCGTGGAGGGGGTGGAGAACACAAGACACTCCTTGATAAAACTAACACAAAAGCGTATAAGTTTAATTGGAATCCGCCAGCAAGTGCCGTTGAATTAATCGATGGAAATATGGAATATATAAAAGACCATAAAAATGATTGGAGTAGCTACACCTCTGGGTTGAAAAGTGATGCAGTCAATACGCTATCTGGGGAACTAACCGGTGATAAAATTGGTGGAGAAATAGAAAGTTATAAATCCCAATACAATACTTGGAATGGAAATGTTGAACAAATGCAAAGAGACGTAAATAGAATACGAACCTCTACATCTTCATATGAAACATTTCTAAGGAGTATAAGTTTTGGATTAGAAGGATTACAAGCATATTATGGGACAAAGGGATTCATGGATGACAAATTGGGGGGAGAGGATAGTTCATATCTTGAAAGCGTAAGAGACAAAACGATTGATTACGGTGTCGATTCACTTCAGGCAGGATTAAGATATTGGGCTAATTTAGTGAGGGAAGGAAGCTTAGATACTGTTAGAATTCCAGTTCAAATAATTGTCGAAGTTACTGATGATGACGGGTTTACAACAAAAAGGAGCAAGGTGTTTCAATACACTTACCACATAGAATGAAAAAAATAATACTTGGGCTAATAGTTGCATTGTTTGTAATTAATTTCGTAGCTGCAACACCAACCGAGTCACTGCAACAATATTATGAGGCAGATAAAAACGAAAATATAGAAGGAATGCTCGCACTAACTGATTTTTCCAATGTTGATTTAGATTTTAAAGAAGAAACAAGAAAAAGTTTAGTTGCATTAGCTGAAATTTTTGATACTAAATATTATGAAATAACTGATGAACAAGAATATATCAGCGGAACTGATGCCCTGGTTTATTACCACTTAGAAACAGAGCTTGAAGACAACTCCGGGAAAAGTGCAGTTATCGAAGAAGATTTTGTTGCAGTCATGGTAAATAATGGTGGTTGGAAACTTGTATATATGCAACTTAAAAATGCGTTTGAACAAAATATGATGTTAAGACAAGCTACAATCTCTATGGGTGATGATTATATCCCTGAAATTGATTTTTCTGGAACCGATGAAGGAACATCCGAAGGAAGTAGTAGTGATGAATCTCAAACACAAGATATGATTTTTGGATTAATAGCAATAGCATTTATGTTACTTTTTGTGTTTGCTATTTGGATGTTCTTTGATTGTATATTTAGAAAAAATATCAGCAAAAAATTTCTTTGGTTATTAGGTCTATTGATTTTTTGGGTTATTGTGCCAATAATATATTTCTTCACCGCAAGGAAAAATTCTAAAAACATGAATAAAAAATAAATCTTTAGAATAAAAATCCCCCCACCCGCTAATGGGCCAGTGTGGTCCTTTCAATGAGTATCTTTTTTAATTGAGCCAGTTTATTTTATCGTTGCTGTTCTAAGACTGCCAGACTTTTTAAGTATTGTCGAGGTTGAGTATATCCTTTCTTCTTTTCCTCTTGCGGGTACACCTTCAGGTGCCGTTCTTCCAAAAATCATTTCATAAGTAAAATTAGCTCGTTTCTCCTTTAGTTGTTGAAACTTATTCGCTCCACGGGAGTACCCCGAAAAATATTTTTTGAAATATTTTTACTAGGGGCAAGAATTCGGTTTTTAACTTAATAAGATTCCATACCTGATTGCCTTCGCTATAACTTCACATCTTCTATAAACTTTTCATCTATCTTTAATGTTTTGGAGGCTACTTTCTTGAGATGATAAGAAATAGATTTCTCATTTCCAATCGCTACGTAAATAACCGTTTTATTAAATCTTTCAATTGAAGCCGTTACTGCTCCAGAGAAATCTCCATCATTTGAAATCAGATAAGCTTTATCATAAATATCTGCTTGAGCATCTAAAACTATATCTAGGGCCAAATTAACATCTGTGGCTTTTTCTACATAATACGTTTCTCCATCTCTTTTCCTTTTTTCTAATCTTCCAAAGATAATATTTAAATTCTTAATCTCTCTCAATTTATCAAAGAAACTTTGTTGTTGTGCATACATTTCTGGGTTGCTAAACTGTTCGACAGGAGCAATATAATAATTTATTTTTATCAGATTGTCTTTATTAACCATCTTTTTACAAAACTTTTCGATGTCTATTTTACAGTTGAATCGATTTTTAATTGAGAAATAAAAGTTACTTCCATCAATATAAACGGCAATTTTTCTCTTTTCAGAATTCATGTTAAAATAAAAATCATAGGATCCTTGCAGATCCTATGGACTTAATTAATAGTAATAGCAATTAAAGGTTTATAAGTTTTGTCATCAAATAGTTCAATCCCGGGATTTTAGAAAAAGTAGTTTTATCGACCGTAAAATTTATCCCCCCACCCGTAATATAGTAAAAGTATTACCTTTTAGAAAATTTCCTATTTTTACACTAATTTAGAACTACGAGACATTTATTTATAAGATAAAATTTTGTGCGACCAAACTCTTAAATAATCTCTTAACAAAAAAGTTATATGGTTTACGCTGTTTATGGAACAGAAACATTTGAAAAAGAGTTTGAGAAACTGGGAAAAGACTATCAAGACTCTATCAAAAAAATATTTTTGCAATTAAAAGAAAATTCTTATGTGGGGGACCCTATAAGATATAAATTCTTTAGAGAAAAGCGAGTAAAAGAAAAACGAATTTATTATATTGTTTATGAAGAATTTTCTTCTATTCTTGTTGTTGCAGTTGAAGGTAAAAAAGCACAACAAGATACAATCAATGAAATAATAAAACTGCTTCCCGAATTTAAAATCTATATGAAAGAATTATTAAGCTAATCTTCTTACTTTTTTGGATTTTAAGTCAAGTAAACTTTTTTTAAATTGTCCAATTAAATCTGTATCTATTTTCTTTATTACAATCATTCCGTTTAAACTTTCCATTCCAACAATCGAACCTTCATTTAAATCTAGTTCTTGTCTAATTGCCTGAGGTATTACAAGCTGTCCTCTTGAACTTATTTTTGACATTTCCATGTAAGAAAGTAAGATTATCTTATTTATAAGGTTTTTGGTTTTCTTAGATAAATCTTTCTACTGTATTCAATACAAATAATACTCATTAGATATGCCAAGAAGGGGTCATCCCCCCACCCAGAATCGAACTGGGCCACAGCGGGCTACAACCGCCTGCTCTACCAATGAGCTATGGGAGGACAAAATATCAGAGAGAAATTTGTTTATAAAGTTTTAGATGGGGATTTTATTCTAACTCTTTCCCAGCGATATCTTGGTGGCCTTTTTCTGCGTGGATTAATGCAGTGTAGAAATTTTTGAGGTTTTTGCTTATGGCGTTCTTGAGAAATCCTTGATACTTTTTGATTGCTTCAGTTTCTAATTCCTTTGTTCTTTCGAGGTCTTTTTCGAATGAGCCTTTAGATGTTTCTCCCTTAAATTCAGGTAATTCTATTCCGAGGAATTTCACAGCCATTTCTGCATGTTCTTGTTCAACTCTCGCTAGTTGTTTGAATAATCTGTTTGGCTTGGAATATTTTTCGTTTGTTTTGACTACATCGAGATAATATGCTGTGGCGTTAATTTCTAAATCTAGCGTTTCTTGCATGTCGCTTTTTTCTTGTTCGCTAAGTTCGGTTTTCCATAATTCGGTGAATTCTTCTACAGATTTGATGTAATTTTTTGGTGCTCCACAGAAAGGGCAATCGTCTGGAGCTTTGCCACCCAGATAAGGTTCTCCGCATATTTTACAAACAAATAATTCTACCATGATATTGATTGGAAAACGGGCTTTAATAATTTTTGGATAGATATTTATAATTGTTCTATCTGGGAATTGTGTCATGGGACGATTAAGGGATAAGGTGTTTATCGCGTTGGGTTTGGGTTCTGTTTATCTGGGGGTGGATGGTTTGGTCTATGCTTGTGGAAATAATCTGGATTTAAGGGGGGCGTGCGGTATAGTTAAGACGGCTTTTGATGGGTATATAGATATATTGACCAACCCACATAATGGGGACATCTTAAATTCTGTCAGGGATAACATTACCTCTATTCCGGAATTATGGTCTTCGATAAATTATCTGACCGCGGTTCCGAACATCGTGACAGGTCTTGGGCTTGTGACATTGGGGGGCTATCATATATATAAGAGTAGGAAAGGTTAAGAAAGATATTTATAACGATTTTATTTTGGTTGTTTATGAGAGTTGCAATTTATAATCAAATGTTTGCCTTGAATGGGAATAGTTTTTGGGCTACGGTGATGGGACATTGGGCGGTTCATTATCAGGCGAATCCAAAAGAGGTTTGGGCGAGGACGGATATATCTAAGACTGCAGAGACTATTGCGGAATCGAAAGCAGATATTATCGGAGTTATTGAAGTTTTGGAAGGTCAGGAAAAAGAGTTGATAAAAAAGTTGAGAAAAATAGGATATAAATATTTTTATTTTGGGAAGGGCCATAAAACAAAATACAATAAACTTTATGTTCAGGAATTGGTGGCTTCGAAGATTAAGGGGGAGCAAAAAGAAACGGGGGAATGGCCGGTTGAGCATAGGTTGGGAGGTGGCGGAGGTTTTGTCCATATTTATTATCCTGAAAAGAAATTTCATTTGACACTAGTTCATTTAGGTTTAGCTTCTAGGAAATATCATTCAGATCAGATCAAATTTTTAAAAGATTATTTAAGCAAATTAAAGGGTAAGAAAATTATCTTGGGCGACTTTAATATTTCTTATAAGAAGTTGGAACCATTTCTTCCAGATTTTAATCTTGTTCCCCAAGAAATCAAAAGTTGTAGTACTACACCGATTATGAAATGGTTTTACAATAGGGATGTCGATCATATTTTGGTTCGAGGCTTTGATTCTGTAGGGTGTGAAAGTTTATATGGAGTTTCTGATCATAAGTTAATTTATGCTGATTTGAAATAAGGATAGGCTTAAAAAGTCATTTTGATAAGTTATTTTATCAGGCCCTCAACTTCGGTTGAGGGTTCGATCCCTATTTATAAAAAGAAGAGATAAAGCATATCTTGGAAAATTTGCTGAATCTGTTGTCAAAAGCTTTAGCCGAAAACTTATTGTCACGCCCCATATTATTCAGAGGGGAATGGGCATTACAAGCTCCCAAACTGCAAGAGAGGTTTTGACAGGATTATACGATAAAAAGATTTTGTTGAAGACCGGAAGAGGAACTGTTTATTATATTAATCCTAATCCACCGAGTGCGTTGTCGCCTTATTTTTCGCAATTTTAGAATATCCAAATCCATCCGGCGACTACTGCTATGATTATCGCTAAGCTCCACAAAACCCATTTTGCTATTTTTAAGCCTACGATGAAAAGAATTACTGCGAGGATTATTGCCCAAATGCTCCATTCCATTATTTTTTAAAATTTCTACTTCAAAACTTTTTTTGTTATGTTTTGTGCAGAACTTACAACTATTTTATTAGTATTGCTAACTCCTTTGACAACTGCTTTTTCAAAATTTGTTGCAGAAATTACTCCAGCTTTTGTAAGTTTTTTTGCCTCTTTTAAAACATTTGAAGTTCCTTTTACTAATGTTTTACCAGTAAATCCAACAGTCTTAAGAATAGACTTAACCTTTGAAGCAGAATACTCCACCATCTTACCACTTTTTTTCTTAACTTTTACCATTTTTAACCTCCCTTGTAAATTTATCTCTAAATATTTCCTTCCCGATTGTAGATTACTTGGGATTGGGTTCCCCTTTCATTAAGATTTAATGGTAATTAAGGTTTAAGTAATTTTCTGTTAGATGAAATTGGTTGCAATGAATCTTCCGACGAAATACGTTATCACGATTACGACTACGGCGATTAGGAGATGTTCTCCGATGACTAGCCAAGGATTTTCTTTCTTTGATTTTGCCAGATAATAATTAAAAATTATTAGCAAGAAGAATCCCCAAATGATATTTATTGTTACTGCTAGAGATAAATTGAAAATTATCAATGGTATTAGGAACGACGATGCGATTATTAATTTTGTAAAGAATGTCGCGAGGGTTGCTTCCCAAACTGCCTTATGTCCGTTTCGATGGCTTGTTTCTTCGGAGATGTGGATTCCTAAAGCGTCGGAGAAAGCGTCGGCGATTGCGATTGTTAGAATTCCCCCGATAACCACAAGTTTTATCCCGGTCCCAGTATTTAATCCGACCATCAAACCTAAGGTTGTAATTATTCCAGAGGTTAATCCAAATGATATCCCTGTTTTTATCGATTCTCTCATAGGGGTTTTAGGTTTATGATATTTATAAGTTTAATTAAAAACGAAGAAATTTTCTAGGAAAGTTGTTGCGTAAACTCCGCTTGGAAGTGTAAATTCTAGGATTATCTTTTTCGAACCTTCGAACTCTTCATCATCTTCAACTTCTATTTGTAAATCTTTTATTTCGGTGATTGCTTTTCGGAACGAGCCCTTGATTCTTAGGTAAGGAATTTCTTTTATATCAAAATCTTCTAAGGTTAAATTGTGGCTTGCTAAAACTTGTTGTTCTATTTCTCCGAGTCTCCCGTTGAAGAATCTTGTTTTGTATCCGATGAGAAGACATGAAGTTTGTCCTTGTTTTGTAAATGTAAGTCCTTCTTCAAGTGCTTCTTCTAAAATCTCATTGAATATTTTTGATTGAACTGCATTGACATACATCAACATACTTTTTCTTTCAGCCCTTCTGAGAGTTCCTATGAAATCTTCTGGGTTCTTCGATAAATAATATTGAAATATTTCTTTTTGTCTTAGATTGTCGTCGGAAATTTCTTGAATAGCTTCTTCGAATTTTCTTTTGAGAATTAGCTTTCCAATTTTTACATTGTTTCCATTTATGCCAAATCTTTGTGGTCCGAAATAATTTGGAAACCAATCTTTGCTTCGGATATGTTTTGTGATTTTCATCGCGCCTTTTTTATCAATATCTCTTAGGGTTATTTTGAAATGATTGCCTTCGAGATATCCCATTTTTATTTTTCGTTTATTCCAGTTAAAATTTTTTAAAATGATATTTGGATGTTGGAAATTTTTTATCTTTTCTAAATCTGGTTGGAAGATTGAGATTCGTTGGGATGTCCAAGCTCGCTTATCTTTTGATCCGGCATAGCCTATGTCAAATGGTTTTTTGTTTAGACGAATTGATAATTCTTTGATTGCGCTGAAGTGATCTATGTCTTGTTTTTCCATTTCGCACCAGAGAAATTCTTTTGAATTCTCTGAGTCTAGGACTAGCTCTGGTTGTTTGTCCCAAAGGGATGACTCCCAAAGGGATGACTCTGGTGAGCCTAATTCTTCAGAAACTTTAGCACTCCATCCGTCCCCGATTTCTTCTACGATAAAATCTTCGACCTTGTGTTTCAATTTTGCCTGTACGATTTCTGTTTCTTTCATGAATTGTTGAGAGAATTAGGGTATAAAAACTAGTTGCCTTTGATTTGGTCGCTCATAAAGAAAACTTTATTAGATTCCACTTCGAATATTTTTTCATTTTTTTCAAAAACTGTGAGAGCTTCGGGGAGTGAGAACTTTCCTACAACTCCTACCTTGGAATAAACCACATAATTGAAAACTCTTTCTTCTCCGGCCTGCAGATCTCCAATATTCCAATGGATTCTTCGACTTGTAGCATCTATTTTGTCTGGCTTGATTAATCCGAATTTTTTGTAAATTTTTACGATTGCCGGAACCCGGTCTATAAGAGTTACATTTTCAACACTTTTTTTCGCTTTTAGGGTTAGAGTTATTTTTAATGCAAATTCTCCATTCTTTGTTTTAACGTGATGTACGGATTTTTTAACTTCGATTTTTGTTTGAGTAAATCTTTTGAAACCTAGAAGTGCGATGATTGCGAATAAAATCGTAAAAAATGGAAAGACATAATTTGTTTTTGATTTCACAATATAGGCTTCTGTAGGGTTTAACCTTTCCTTTATCCAAGTGTATTCTATCATCAAACCTTTCCTTTCAGTAATTGTAGGTTCAATATTAAAACTTGTAAACAGCCTCGAGAAAATATTCCTTTTTAATTTAACCTCGACCCCTTCAACAATATTCCCGACATTTATTTTTGTAACTATTTGTGTCCGGATGAGTAATCCAGAACTATCTTCTGTTGAAGTGATTCCTTTTTTTTCTCCAAGATACAAATTTCCTTCAATCTTTTCTATCCCCTTATCTGTTTGAAAATTTGCTTCGATGATATAAACTCCAGCTTTTGTTCTTTTGAGTTTTCCGACATCGACTACAACTGGAATTTCTACTTTTTCGTGGGGGCCAATATCGAATGTTTTTTCAAAGTCAAATAAAATTGAAGAGAATTGTGCAAAGAGATTTTCTAATCGTACGTTTTCTTTATTTTCTACATAAAAACTTACTTTCCCTGATTCTGGATCTATTGAGTCCGAGCTTACTTCTAAAATATCTCCCAAGCTTAATATTTGGATTGTGAATTTGTTGTTGATTTTTTCTACATCTCGGTGGTTTAGGGTATAGGTGAAAGTATAATATCCCTCTACATCCAGATTTTCATTTGCAGATATTACAAAATCTTTTTCGATAGACCCTTCAGGGATGATGAACATTGCGGAAGGATTCATTGTCAACTCTGCTAGAGTATAAACATTATATGTCCCGCCCGAAGCATTTGTGATAGAAAGAGTTAAAGTTATAGAACTATCTACACCGCTTACGAGGATGTCTGTGTCGTGTTGTTCGGAAACTTCAAGGGCGGAAACTAGACTTAGGCATAAAATTCCGATTAAAAAGAAGGCTAATTTTCCCATATAAAAAATAGTCTTAATTATCTTATAAATATTGTTGTGATTAAATGGTGGTGTTAGATTAACGGCCACCGAGGTTCAGAAATGCCTTGATTTCCTTAAGGTATTCTTTTGCCTTATCCTCCAGATTGTTTTCATATTCTTCCCTTGTTGTACGTATGATATACTTTTCATAAATACCCCTTAAAAATTTGTAGAAAGGTCGGTCTTCCCACCTTTCTTCGTAATCCCGCACTAATATTGCTTTGAGAGTAATCCCTACTTCACCTTTATTCGTGCTGACCTTTTTTCCATCCCGTTCGACTTCGGCATCTTTCATTCCAAGAATATGCCATTCTACTTCGATTACTTGTTTAAAGTAGTCAGTTATTTTTTTGGAGGCCTCCCACTTTAATATTATCTCTTTTCCAAAGCTAGAAATTTTTTCTACATATTCTTTTTCTTTTAACTTATAGCCTTCGTCTTTCAACCAGTTGAAACAAAAATTGTAGAGCTCTTTGTAATCCCAGTACCCGGTTTGCTTAATTTTTTGCTTGTACACTTCTTTCTTTTCTGCCATCTTAATGTAAGAGTATAGAAGGATATTTAAATGTTTTTGGTTAGGTGCTGTGTTGCATGATTAGGTGATTCTTAGAGTTCTTAAGTTCATGATATTGCTTTTCCCATTTATCGGTTACCTTTTTTATAGAATATTCCTTGACCTCTCTTAATGAGGCTTTTTCAAATTTTTCTCTTAATTTTTTGTTGTTTAATAGTCGGATTATTTTTCTTGCAATATCTCGGATATCATCGGGTTTTGCAATTAGTCCGTTTTTATTATGTTGGATCAATTCTGGAACCCCCCTTGAATCCACACCCACAAGGCTCTTTTTGCAACTCATTACCTCGAGTATGGACATTGGTTGATTTTCGCTTTTTGAAGCGGTTACGAAAACATCTCCCGCGTAAATATAATCAATTAAATCTTGCCCCCTCTTTATTCCAGTGAATATAGGCTCTATTTTTAATTTCCTAGAAAGTCGTTTTAGTTTTTTTAAATCAGGTCCTTCTCCCACGATAAGTAATTTAGCTTCTGGTATTTTTTCTTGGACTTTTTTCATAGATTTTAAAACGACGTCTATGCTTTTTTCATAGGAAACCCGTCCCATATATAAAACCGTTTTTTTTAGACCATATTTACGTTTGATATCGGTCTTCATTTTTATTTTTCCAATATTGACCCCATTTGGAATTTTTATGATTCTTGTTTTGACCCCTATTTTTCTTAATTCTTCTAGAAGAGATTTTGAAGGGCTGGTTACCAAATCACATTTGTTGAAAAATGCTTTGATATATTTGTCAGAAAATTTTCTTGCTATTTTAAGGTCAATTAGGAATAAATGCTTGGTGTAATCTGAGAAGAATGTATGATGAGTACCCACAAGAGGGATTCCCATTTTTTTTGAATTTATTACCGCATCCCATCCCATCGTAAAAGGGGTCTGTACGTGAATCACGTCGGGTTTAAATTTTATCAGTTCTTTGTGCGTTTGTTGGTATTTTGGAATTCTGACTTGATAATCCTTGTATGTTGGAATTGTGACGCCCCGATATTTGACTACTCGAATATTTTTATCTAGATTATACCTTTCATTACTTTTTCCGAGAGTTAGTAAAAGTACTTTATGTCCTCTGCGAGATAATTCTTTTATATGATTCAAGATTGAGGTTACTACCCCATTTGTATTCGGTAGAAATGTGTCTGTAAAAATTGCAATTCTCATAATTTATTGAATGACTTCCATATTATTTTTTATTGAAAATCCACTTCCCGATTTGATAGGTCCCATAAGTAATAAAGTAAGCGGCGAAAACATCTATACTATAATGCCGGTGCATTAACAAGGTTACCGAGCCGAGGAAGATAGATCCTGCCAAGAAAACCCACCTAATCTTTGACTCTTTGAATAATAAAAATCCCAAAAATGTTGTCGCGGTGTGTCCAGAAAAGAAAAGATCGTTTTCAAATACGAATGGTTGAAATATTTGTGGAAATTTTGAGGGAATCGCAGTTAGTGGTGTTCTGAGGTGAGTTAAAGATATAAAAAAACTTCGCATCATTACTAATAGGCTCCATTGTCCAATTACGTGGTGTAAACTCTTTATCCTAAAAAAAAGTGGAAAGAAGAATAATAAGGCCATAAAAATCAGGTATCCCCAACCGAAAAATATTTGGAGGTTGTATGGTCCAACATGATTTAGAATTATGTCTGTAGGAACTCCCACTCCCACCCGGGTAACATATCTTCCAGAGATCCCATTTAAAATTACTGCTATGACTAGAAAAACTAATGAGATTAGTAATGCCTTTTTGTTATTGGAGATTTCTCTTGTCCAAGCTTTGAATCTTTTGCCAGTTAAAATTTCTTCTATCCAGAGATTATAATATCTCTTAAATTCTCTTTTTTTCATTTCTTTTTTTCACCCGAATTTGTCTTTTCATGACTTCATAATTAATATTGGTTATCATCGCGATAAAAATTCCACCAACAAGATCAAATATTAGATCTAACATTGTATCTGTTAGATTGGACTGGTGGGTTGTTCCTAAAAAGCTGTCAGAAGTGAATTCTAAAATTTCCCAAAATCCTCCAATAGCCATTGTAAAGATTATTATGAAGAAGATGATAGCTTTTTTGTTTAAATTAATTTTAGTGAATCTGTCGATGATAATTACCATTGCAAATCCAAGAAGTGCTACTGTGGCAGAACCCACAAAGTGGCTTATCTTGTCATAGTATGGATAAAAGAGTGTATAGAAACTTAATAATCTTCCTTCAGCATGCAAGTAAAGAGAAAGAACTATCAGTAAATTTAGGCTTGCGGGGAGATGTATCCCCCACCTCTTTTTTAGGATTAATGGAAGAAATGTTATGAAGAGTGCTATGACTCCTTCAATGACAGGTAAATAGTTTCTTTCTAAAATCCCTATTAAAATGTATACAAATATAAGCGCTTGAAGTATATAAGATAGTATAGCACCCACCTTTTCGTTCATTACAATATTTCGGGAATTTACTTTAAATATGTTTAGAAATTAAGATTATCGTTTATTGTAACAAGCATCGCAGAGCCACTGGGCTTCATCATGATACAATATGTCAAATTCTCCACACTCTTCACAGATGCCTGATTTTCGTGGGGCTTCAATGTTGCTTCGTTTGAGCTTTTCGGTTTCTTCTCGGATTTTGACTGTTTCGGCAATACTTTGATATAAACCGGGATCAATTCTTAGAATATCGTTTGTTGTTAGGAAACCAATTATTTTTCCGTTTTCTACGACTGGTAATCTTCGGATTTTTTTCTTTCGGAATCGGGTCATTGCGTCGGTTATATCTGCGCCAGGTTTTATCGTTACGACTTTTCTTTTCATTAAGTCTTTTGCTTGGATATCTTTCAAATCTTTTTTAGATTTCTTGACGACGGCCCAGATAATATCTTTTTCAGTTAGAATTCCTTTTAGTTTGTCTCCGTCCTTGATGATGAGACTCCCGACTCGCTTTTTGACCATAGTCTTCGCACAA